>CAYIHX010000001.1:0-44170 GCA_964363305.1 uncultured Bacteriovoracaceae bacterium
AGACGTCACGTTCTCGTGCTCGGGGTGGGGGGTCTCGGGGGATGCTGGGGCGCCGGATTGATTTTCAGATGACGTCATGTTCAAGCCGGACGCTAGCACTCTTGTCGGGAACTCGCAATTCTGCTTCAATCGCTGCCATGGCGAAATCAGTGAAATCAGAGGCTTCTCAGCGGATCACGACCAGCAGTACCGCGGAGTACTTCTCAAAAAACCTTCAACAGGTGGGGTTTTCCTCACAGGTTAAGGCGGTTTTGACCACTTTGAAGGAGGCGGTCGATAATTCACTCGACGCCTGCGAGGAGGCGGGAATTCTTCCGGAAGTGCATGTTTCGGTCGAAAAGGTCGGACCTGGGTCGCTGAAAAACTCTGACCAGGTGCGTATTCGGGTGGAAGATAACGGTCCGGGCATCGAGCCGGACGATATTCCGAAGGTCTTCGGCGAGTATCTGGCCTCGTCTAAATTCGGTCGCGGTCGCTGCTCCCGGGGCCAACAGGGCATCGGGATTTCGGCGGCGACGACATGGGCGCAACTGACGAGCGCCTCTGGCGCGCGCGTGATCACGAAAACGAAGAACATGCGCAAGGCGCAGCGTTGCCTGGTCGAAGTCGATATCCGAAATAACCGGGGCGTGCTGAAAGAGAAGGATTCCGTCGACTGGGACCGAGTCAGCGGGACCGCCGTGGAGTTTCTCATCGATGGGAGAATTCAGCTCAACGGGGAGGCGGGGCTCCTGAACTACCTCACGGGTACGACCCTCGTAAATCCGCACCTGAAACTGGTCTACAAGGTGCCAGAGCTTGAGCCGCATGTGATCGAGCGGGTGACCAACGAGATGCCTGCGATTCCCGAAGCCGTCGAACCGCATCCGCATACGATGAAGCTCGGCGAGTTCATCGCGCACTCGCATCTTTTCGGCCGCGTGAAGGTGGGAGCCTGGCTGAAGAAGGGCTTTTCGCGGGTCCATGAGGGGACGATCAAGGATCTCGTGAAGGTCGGCATCAAGGCCGCGTTGTTCGAAAAGCTGGTCGACAGTGTTGGGGAAGCTGACTTCAAAGCCCTGTTCATGTCGATGCAGAACATCCAGCTCATGGCGCCTTCGACGAAGTCCGTGCTCTCGATCGGGGAGGATGCGCTCTCGAAGAGCATCAAGCGCCTGGGCGCGGTCGATTTTTTCTCGGTCGTCTCGCGCAAGCCGACGATTTGCGACTTTAAACCGGTGCAGGTCGAGGTGGCGATCGCGCGCCTCGAGGACCATTCGATCGAAGCGGATTCTCCGGTGCAGGTGTTGCGTTTCGCGAATCGCGTGCCCTTGCAGTTTGACAAGGCGGCTTGCGCGATCGTGCAGGCGCTGACGTCGGTGAACTGGCGTGCCTACGGTTTGGCCCAACCCAAGGAGTCGCTGCCGCAAGGACCTTACATCATCGCCGTGTCGGTCGTCTCGCCGTTCATCAAATTCAAGAACGCCTCGAAAGAGACGATCGATGCGTCGGAAGAGCTCGTGGAGGAGATCCGCCGCGCGCTGATTCAGGCTGGGCAACGGCTCTCGAAACATATCCGGCGGGAAGACAAAGCCAACGAACTGGAAGAGAAGATCCGTCATATCGAGCAGTTCGGGCCCATTCTCGTGGAGGGGCTCGTGCGAATCTCGAAAGCGAGCGATGCGCGGAAGAAGCGGGCGGAAGAGGGGCTGCTGAAGCTGCTCGGTCGCGACGCTCGGAGCGTCGAAGCGGAGTTGGCGAAGGCGGAGAGCTCGCTTGAGGCTCATTTGGAGAAATCCGCGGAAAAGGAAGGATAGGATGACGTCGAAACGGGTGTCGTTGAGAAGTTCTGACATTGAAATTCCACAGCTAAGCAAAGAGCTGTGCAGCCGCCTGCTCGCCGATCTGGAGAAGGCGAAACGGCCCGTGCTTTACGCGACCAAGTGTTCGCTGGATAACGCGATGTACAACCCCAAAGTGGGGTACTTCACACCCGGCCCGAAAAAGGTGGCCACCGAGTTGAACGTCAGCTCGGTGAAGAAGATGTCGCGCGCGATTTTCATGCTCGAGATCCTGCTTCGAAACCTCGAGACCGGCGCCGTCAACACGAAACGCGAGTTGTACTATATCGCGAAAGGGTACATCAAAGGCGATCCGTCGATGAAGCCGCTGGATTTCGAGGATCAGATCGAGAGCGACTCGACGATCGACTTCATCTGCGAGATGCTCGAGATTTACCGGGAAGAGGTGAACTGCTACGCGAATGATCGCGGGGGGCAGACCTACTCGCAGCAGCTGATCGTCGAAGAGACGATGTCGGATGGCGAGAAGGCCACGATCGATCTGTCGAAACTCGGCACGAGCCCCTTCCAGCCAAAGAACCGACCGCAGTCTCTCAAGCTCCGGGTGAGCAAAAAGGTGGATTTCTGCTTGATCGTCGAATCGGAAGGCACGGCGAACACCTTGGTCGCCAATGGCTTCACCAAGCGGCACAACTGCATCCTGCTCGGTGCCGGGGGGGTGCCTTCGAACGCCGTGCGCGGCTGGTGCAAGCTCATTCAGGATCAGCTTGCCGTTCCGCTCTACTTCTTTGGCGACTTGGATGCGTATACGATGCAGAACATCTACCGCACGTTGAAGGCGGGCTCGGCGGCCTCTTTGATTCGGAATGAGGAGTTCTCCGCTCCCGAGGTGAGATTTCTCGGCGTGCTGCCCGAAGATATCAAGAAATACGATCTTTTCGACTATCCGGTGAAGGAGAACGATGCCACCGAGGGGCGCGCTTTGAAGAAAGCCTCGGATGCGCTGAAGAACGATCCGTTCTTTCAGGACAAGCGCAACAAGGGGCTGGCGCAGATTCTGCGCTGGCTACTCGAGAATAAGCGACGTTGCGAGCAGCAGTCGTACTTCACGGTCGATCCGAAAGACCCCACCATGCCGGAGAAGATCATCGTCGATAAGATTCGCAGCGGGCGGTACGTTTAGGGGCCTGGCTCGGTCTGAAGAGGGAGCACGAGGCGAAAAGTCGTGTGGGGCGCGTCCGCGACGTGTTCGACACGGCCCGCATGTTTCTTGGCGATTCCTTGCGCGACTGAAAGTCCCAGCCCGGATCCTTTGCTCAGCTCGGGTTTCGTGCTGAAGAACGGAAGCATGATTTTTTCCCTGATCTCCGAGGGGACGCCTCGCCCGGAATCGATCACCGAAATCGCCACGTGATTGCCGTTCAGGAGCTCGCTTTCGATGCGCACCCACTTGTTCTCGAGCCCTTCGACGGCCTCGAGCGCGTTGGTCACGAGATTCAGAAGCGATTCCATCAGCTCTTTCGCGCTGCCGGAGAGGGGGAAGTCGCCTGTGGATTTTTCTTCGATCCGAATGCCCTGACCCTTCGCGGCCTCGCCAATGAGATCCAGCACTCCCGCGACGATCTCCTGGCTGGTAACCGAACTGCTCTCGAACTGCTTGGAAGCGCCCGAAAAAATGATCAGCGAACGAACGATTCGGGACATTCGGGTGCAGAGACTCTGTATTTTGAGCAGCTCTCCTGCGAGGGGTTCGTCCAAGGGAGTCATCACATCGAGCTGTAAAAGAATCGTCGCCAAGGGGTTGTTCAACTCGTGCGCGACGTTTCCCGCGAGCTCGCCGATGCCGCTCATCCGGGCTGCATGAACCAGTTTGCCTTCATATTCCGCGACCAGGGCGAGTCGGGCGTTTTCCATCGCGATCTGCTCTACCGCCACGGACAAGGCGAAGGCCATGATTCCGAAAGCCAGCGCGATCGCGATCATGTTGCCGCCCACGAAAGTCGCCGGATACCGATGCAGGACCGAAAAAGAGGAAACGTTTACCGACGAGCCCAAGGTGAAGAGGAGGAAACCGACCTCCGAAGGGCTCAGGCCCTTGAATCGGTTCGAGGCGGCCTTGAAAAAAATCACGATCACGGGAGCCGCAGCCGCGACCGGAATGAAAAAGCAGAGGGCTAGCCACGGGGCTTCCATTTTCAAACCCAGGAGAGTGATCCCGAATGCCGCCGCATCCGAGAGGAGGTACCCGCGATAGCTGAAGGAATATTTTCCGACTTGGGCGCAGAGGGAGGCCAGGATGAGCATCGAGGGTGCCACAGTGACGAAGGCCAGCAGTTGCGCATCCGGCCCGTAGGGACGCGTGGCGACCTGTCCGATGACCGCCAGCACCCCGGAAAGCCAAAAGAGCGAGAGGCGTGCGTGGAGATCTCGCCGGGTAATCAACCACATGGCCGCGCTGATGAGCAGGCTCAGGAGGGTTTGGATGCTGAACAAAATCCCGATGGCGTCTTCAACGCCGAGCTGCGATTGTGTTTCCATGTTTGAGCCTTACAGGTAGAACCGAAGGCCGACGGTCGCGGCAAGCATCCCGTAGGGGGCAAAGGTCAGCAGCCCTGAGGAAGTCGATGCCGTCAGTCCTGCGAACGCCACTGGGAAGTACACTTCGAAATTCAAGTCCAGCGAGCCGGTGAGGCGAAGGTCATAGCCTACCGCTGGACCAGAGTAGAGAAAGAGGCTCGTGCTCGATCTCGTCAAGGTGCTGCCACTGCTCGTGCTGAGCAGGTCGACGCCGATGCCGAGTCGCACCGAGGCGTAGAGCCCGGTGCCGGCGATGCGGCGAAACATCAGCTCCGGTCCCTGATAGGCCTGAGTGAGGAAGCTCGTTGTGGTGCCTGATCTCGAGCCGGAAAAGGCGATGAATTCGTGAAGCCCGGCCATGAGGGTGAGATTCTGCGATCGGCTGAGGACGAGTCCGGCCCCGCCCGAAAGGGTGAGGGCTGGGCTGTTGAGCGCATTCGTAGGAAAGCTGGGGCCGACGGTCACCTGTCCGATGACTTGTCGCGCGTCGCGCGTTTCGGGTTGCGGCGTATTCTCGTCGTTCGCTCCGGCCGTGGCGGAACAGGCGAGCGTCAGTGCGATGAGGAGGTGAGCTTTAAACGAGGAGGGAGGTTCCATGGCTCGATGATAGGGCTCCTAAAGTTTAAAGTGAAGACCAGCCGTGAAAATAAAAATCGCGAACGGCGCGGCCGACCCCGTGAGGGCGATTGGCGCGGCGAGCTCAAGGTTGAAATCGAAGGCGGCGTCGACCCGTTTTTCGTAGCTGAACGCGGGCGCCAACGCGAGATAGGGTGGGCGAGCGCTCTGGTCGGCGGCCCTTGCGCTTTCAATTCCTGCGCCCGCGCGCGCGGACAGCGAGAAGGGGGAGTCGGCGATTCGCCGCGCGGTGAATTCGATGGCTGGTAAAACGATCAGAACGCGATCCGAGGCGGCCAGCAGCATATGCGGTCCCAGGGTGAGGGCGGCGCCGGGAGCGCGGAGCAGGGCGAGGCCGACGCCGGCGGAGACGGCCAGGCTCGGCTGGGTCTGCGGCGTGGTCACTTGAGCGATGCCGACGTTCATCTGGCCAGACCAAGGGCTTTCGGTGGCGGACCAGGCCGAAAAGGGGAGGGCTATTGCGGCGGCCTGGATCGCGAGGACGAGCATTCCGACCTCCTACCGAAGAATCTCCCACCACGCACGCACATCGTGGGCGAGGATGAGGACCCAGAGAATCCAGCTGTACCTGGGGAGGAGCTGCTCGAAGGCCCAGGCGCCCATGGCATAGGTGAGAGCGATCACGAGTATTGCGGGCGAGCCATCGGCGTAGTGTTGTGCTTCGGGCGATCCGAGCAGCATGGAGAGATGGAGAGCCGTCCAGATGAGCGTGAAGCTAACGTAGGCGGGAAGGCGCTTTTTGCGCTGCCGATTCCAAACAATGACGACGGCGATTCCGAGCCAGAGCGCGAACCGCCCGTCGTCCAGCAAGACCCCCGCGAGCCAGCGCTTGGCGTCGGTGGAGAGTTCCGTCTGGCCGGCGGTGCGGGAGAGGGCGAAGGCGGCGAGGGCGGCGAATCCCCAACCGGCGAGTCTTTTCAACCGGGCCAGGACGGGGTGGTGGGTGACTCCCCACGGGGCCCGACGATCCCAGATGACCAGGGTGAGGCAGGCCAGGAGGAGGGCTTGGATCCAGGCAGTCTGTGGAGCGATCGGAGCTGGCGAGACGATGATTCCAGGCAGGGCCAAGAAGGAGAGCCAGGCGGCGATCTCGACCCAGCGCCTACCCGCGAAGCCATAGAGCAGGAGGGCGCTGAAGAGAGCGACGAGGATCGCGGGGAGGAGGTCGAAGTAGATCATGATGGAGCCTACTTTCCCGGCCGAGGGCCGAGCTGTCAATGGGGCTTAGCGCGAGGGCGGGGAATCTTGGCTTCAGGGGTGGGACGGCCATGGGTAGGAAGGTCGGGTGGCGGGGCCCGTCGGTTTCGCTCAATGCGAAATCCGCGCCATTCTCGGCGGCCTTTGCCCTCCGTAGCCCTTAAGTAGTATCTAAAGTTTAAATAATAAACCCTCCGTGGTAGGGCAGACGCCGGAGGTTCTCGCTGGATGATCCCTTCCGCCCGTGTCCCCCTGTTGATCGCCATCGCGACGCTGACCTTCGGTTTTGACTTCGCCGCGTATGAGATCCAATTCCCTCCGGCCTTGCGGGCCCCCCGGGCCCGTTTCGAGATCCAGCGAGACGCCGCCGGACGCATGATTCGGCTCTCCCTGCCCGAAGGAGAGCGCATTCAGTATCGTTTCGACGAGGGAGCGCTCGTCACACGCCACGGAATTTCACAGGGGCTGGGCCAGAGCCTGCTGCTTCCGGCCTATTACCTGAATCCCGATCGGCTGCCGATCCGCACGGATCGCATGATGCGCGAAGTTCAGGCCGTGCGTGAACACTGGGGCTATGAAGACTACCGCGCGGAGACCGTTCCCGAGTTCGCGACCCGCGAGGGCACGCTTCCTCTTCCGGCTGAGGCTGCTCGCGGGCTCCTTCGGCAGTTCGACCTCTTGAAAACCTGCAATCCCGCCTTGGCCGCACTCATGGGGCGCTGGCTCTCCGAGGGGCGCATTCGTTTTTCTCCGCAATTTTACGACGCGGCCGTGGTCGATGCGCGCCTCGCTGAGGAAACAACGGTGTACTTGGCGGCCCCCTGGGTTGAGGCGCTTTCAGGGCAGGGGGACTTCACGCCGACGCTCCGCTGGATGCGCGAAGACACGGAAGAGACGCGGGAAATGAGAAAGCGCTACTTCGGCCGAGAGACGGTGACGCTTGCGGAGCTGGGAAACCCCTCGCGCACCTGGCTCATGCTGCTCGGCCTTGCGCACGAGTTCGGCCACGTGCTGCAGCACCAAACCGAGCGTTCGATGGCTGCGCGGGATCTCTATACCTACCATCTTTTTCGCGTCCTGCGGCTGATCGACGGCCAGGCGAATTTCGGAACCCCGGAGCCGGGTCTCGTCGCTGTGCGGGAGCGGCTGAATTTGGCCATGGAGATTTGGAAGCAGTACGAGGAGAGCGGCGCGACTTTCTTCGCCCTCGATCAGCTCGCGGCTTGCCCGGCGGGGCTCGGCGCGGGCTATGAACCCAGCTCTTCCCAGCGCGAATAGAGCCGTTTGATCTCGAGTTCGGCGGCCTTCATCTCGGCGGCGATTTCGCGCATCCGGGAGGGCTTCGTTGCGGTGGCGGGAAGGGAGGCTTCCGCTGTCAGGTTCGCTAAGCGCGTCTCGGCGGTGTGAATCGTTTCTTCCATCGTGTCGAGCTCGCGCTGCTCTTTGAAGCTGAGTTTTTTGATCTTCGCGACGGCGGGGGTGGCAATCGTCGCGCTCGAAGAACCGGGGTTTTTCGCAGCTGCAGCGGCGGCCTCTTGCTCGGCGAGGTACCATTCTTCCCACTGGGCGACGCCTTCGAAGGGAATGAGGGAACCGGCGTGTTTGGAGCCCGCGGGCGGGAAGGCGAGAATCTTCGGGCAGACTTCTTCGAGGAAGAAGCGATCGTGGGAAACGAGGATGACCGCGCCGGTGAATTCGACGAGGCACGCGCGCAGCACTTCGAGGGTGTCCATGTCGAGATCGTTCGTCGGCTCGTCGAGCACGAGCAGGTTGGCGGGTTCGAGCATCAGCTTCGCGATCAGCACTCGACTCTGTTCGCCGCCGGAGAGCCTCCCCACCGGCATTTCCATCTGCTCGGAGCGGAAGAGAAATCGATCGAGGTAGCTGCGAATGTGGACGCGGCTGCCGCGGTAGTCGACGAATTCGCCCACGGGCGCAAGCGTCTTCACCAGGGTTTGCTGCGGGTCGAGCGCGTCCCGGTTCTGTTGAAAATAGGCCACCTGCAGCGAGTCGGCCCGCTTCACGGTTCCGTGATCGGGCTGCTCTTCACCGAGCAGGCAGCGGATGAGGGTGGATTTTCCGCAGCCGTTGGCGCCGATCAGACCGAGGCGGGTGCCGGGACCGAGAATGAGGTTGATGTCTTCGAACAGCTTGTTCTTGCCGTAAGTCTTGCCGAGATCCCGAGCTTCAATCAGTTTTTTCGGCTGCTTCTCCGCCGATTGGAAATCAATGCGCGCTTTTTTCTGTTGATTGCGGAAGGCCAGTTCGGCTACCTCGTCGCCCAATACGCCGGCGCGGTCGATGCGTGCTTTCTGTTTAGTGGTGCGGGCCTTGGCGCCTTGGCGTAGCCACTCAGTTTCGCGGCGAAGCGTGTTGCGCAGATGTACTTCGCGGCTAGCTTGAGCGGCGAGCACCGACTCCCTTGTTTCGAGGTACATCGCGTAGTCGCCTTCAACACTGAGCATTCCGCCCGCATGGCGACGGTCGAGCTCGATGATCCGGTTGGCGATGCGCTGGAGGAAGAGACGATCGTGGGTGATGGTGAGGGTCGCGAAACGAGCGGAGGCCAGAAATTCCTCGAGCCAGAGCACGGCGTCGACATCGAGATGATTGGTCGGCTCGTCGAGCAGCAGCAGATCGGGGTCGCGGGCTAGTTCGCGCGCCAAGGCGACTCGTTTTTTCCATCCGCCGGAAAGAGTTTTGACCGGGCTTTGAGCGCCTTCAGGCAGTTGGTCGAGTCCGAGCCGGGAAATGAGCTCGTAGGCTTTGCCCACGGTGTCCCAGGGAAGCTCTTCCGCCGGCTCTTTGAATTTGCCGAGACCGTCGACGATATTTTCGAGCACCGAGGCATTCATGCGCAGCTGCGGGACCTGCTCGAGAAAACCGATGCGCAGGCCCTTTCGGCGGGAGACGTTCCCCTCGTCCGTATTTTCTTGGCCTGCGATGATTTTCAGGAGGGTGGACTTTCCCGCGCCGTTCGGGCCGATCAGGCCGATGCGTTCTCCTTCGTTGATGGAAAAAGAGAGGGCGTCGAAGAGCGGACGCGAGGCGAAGGATTTCTTGAGTTCGTGAGCGGTGAGTAAAATAGCCAAGGTGAGGAACCTCTTACCTTGACTCGATCGCGGCGCGGAAAGAATTTTCGAATTGTATCCACTGCGCGATTTCCTCGGGTTTGAGCCCTTTGCGGGCGAGATGGTCTTCGAGAATCCGCAGGCGGCGGTTGAAGTGTCCGGTCAAGATAGGCGCGATTTGGAGGTGGGCCGCACCGGGGAGTTTTCCGCCATAGCTCGGGCTGAGTCCAGTCGCTTTCATGATGAGCTGCGCCTGATTTGCCGCGATTTTTGGCAGATCTTTGCCGACGAAAAAAAATCCAATCAGCACGTCGATTGCCATCGCCTGATAAAAAGGGAGGAAGAACCCGTAGAGCTCTTCCTCCCTGCCTTGAAAGTGCTTCTGAATGAGGGGAGCGAGCCCCCTCGGCGATGGATTCACCTAATTAGACGAAATCCCGATCCATCACGGTTTTGCGGCCTTCTCGTTTGGCGTTCTCGATCGCCTGGTCACAAAGTTGACGCACCTTGTTAGAAATCGCATCCATCACGGCGGCGGAGGTGTTCATCCCGGACTTGGCGCGGATATAGTTTTTCAGCTTAGAGGCGACGACGACGACTTCATTGCCTGCTTCTTCGGTATTTGGAGTTCCTTCAGTCATGTTCAGTTCCTTTCGTTCAGTTTACTTCGAGAAGTTCGACTTCAAAAATCAGAGTGGAGTTCGGAGGAATCGGGCCCGATTCGCGGGCGCCATACCCGAGTTCAGGTGGGATGGTCAGCTTGCGCTTGCCCCCCACTTTCATTCCGGTAAAGCCTTGATCCCAGCCCTGAATGACCTGGCCGCCGCCGAGCATGAACTGGAACGGTTGGCCGTGATCGAGGGAGGAATCGAACTTCGTGCCGTTGGTCAGAGTTCCGGTGTAGTGTACCTTGATCTGTTTTCCGGACACCGCTTCCGCGCCTGTTCCTACGGTGATTTCTTCGATCTTCAGACCATTGGCGGGGGCGGTTGCAGCTGCCGTTTCGGTTGAAGCTTCCTGGCTCTTTTTCGTACACGCCGCGAGGGGCAAGGCCAGTAAAGCCAAGACCGCGACGACTGCTTGAGATTGACTTCTCATCGTATTCTCCTGGTTCGTCCTACGTTAGAAATGCACGGTCAGGATGTCATAGCTTCGTGAATTCTCCAGAAGAATTCTCTTAATGCATTGAATCATCCGAGTTAGACTCAGACTATGACCTATTCCGAGGCGATTCTTTTTGGGGCCGTACAAGGCATTACCGAGTACTTGCCCATCAGTTCTTCGGCTCATCTTATTTTACTTCCAAGGTTTCTCGGTACTCAAGATCCGGGGTTGGCTTTCGATGTCTTTTTACATGCTGGCACCCTGGCATCGACGCTGCTCTATTTTTGGAAAGATTGGCGGGAAGTGCTTTCGGGGATGCCCGGAGTCGGGGGTTGGATGGATCGGCGAACCCGATCGCGGGATGCGGAGGCGCCGTCGCGGGAGATTTGGAAATTTTTGACGCTCGCTACGATTCCGGCCCTGGTCGCGGGCGCGGCCCTCCATCGGATCGCCGAAGAGTCGTTGCGTGGAAACGGAGTCATGGTGACGACGCTCGTCGTTGGCGGATTCATGCTCTGGGCGGCAGATCGTTTCGTGGTGGCCGGGGGCTCGATGAAGAGCCTCGATCGCCGAACGGCTATCGGCGTGGGGTTGATGCAGTGCCTGGCGCTGGTGCCGGGCATGTCTCGGAGCGGCTCGACGATGACCGGGGGGCGGCTTTTCGGTCTCAACCGGGAGGCTGCAGCGCGCTTTTCGTTTCTCCTCTCCGCTCCGGTGACGGCGGCGGCGTTAATTTTCGAGCTTCGAAAATGGGATGCGGTCGTGGCGGACATCCAGGGCGTGGGGCCGTTGATCGTTGGCGCAATCACCGCCTTTGTCTTTGGCTGGTTCGCGATCGACGGATTGCTGAAGATCGTGCGGCAGTTTGGCTACCTCTCGTTTGCCGCCTATCGCGTGGTTTTGGCGGTGGTGATCTTTTTTTATTTGGGCGTGTAGCGACCTAGGGACAGGAGCGCCGCGGAGGCGGGGACAGGAGTTCGCCGGGTTGGGCCAGAATGCGTCGCCAGTTGTCCGCGCCGAGCCGGAGTTCGCTCGTTGAGCACCGTCCCGCGTCGGGATCTTGAATCAGGCTCTGAGTGAGGAGAGCGAGTGCGAGGTCACGCGGAGTCACGGCCGGAAAAAGTGAGGAAAAGAGCGGGTCAGGCGCCGTTTCGAGGTCGTCCGGATCGATGATGAGGTCGGGTTGGTGGACGACGGAGAGGGCGCTGTTGATGAGGGTGTGAGAGATGGCCCCTTGAGTCGCCAGGACCAGGTCATCGAGGATCGCGCGAACCTCGTTCGCATCGGCCTGAGGGCAATCGCTGGAGAGAGACAGAAACCGTTCACCCGGGGCCCGGATGTTTTGGGGGAGGAATTGATTGCCGAGGAGAAAGTCGCGCAGAGCCATCCCAGCGGCGGCTCCTCCGATCAGATAGCTGGCTGAAGACGGGGGTTGGAAGAAGGCTCTTCGGCCGCAGTCTGAGCGAGCGCGAAGGGCTTGGATTCGAGCTCGAAGTTCGGGAAAGACGTCGAGGAACGCTCCGCGAATCTCGTTGGTTCGTCGGGGACTGAGTTCGGCCACGCGGGGTCTGAGTCGGTCAGCGATATCGAGGAGGGCTTGAGATGGGGATCCTTGCTCCATTCTTCGCGCCTTCAAGCAGACACCCTGGCTATAGATTCGATTGCAGAGCGAGCTGGTTTGCGAATCCAGGAGGTCGAAGGCTCGACCGGGGTTTTGTCCCCCTCCGTTGAATACCCCTCGGCAGCCGAGGGTGGGTCCGCACAGATCGACGCGGTCGGCGATGATCTCTTCGGGGCGGCTGTTATTCCAGCCGGTGGTGCGCACCGGGAAGCAAAGGTTGGTGATTAATCCTACTCGATCTGAATGCTCGGTGGCTTGGCAGACCGAAGCCGCATCGGTGGAGAGCGCTGAGCGATTTTGCTTTGGAGGCGGCAGCCACTCCTCTGGTCGAATAGTGTGAAGCTGGTTGTGCATTTCGGTGGTGCGGTTGTCGATTCCTTCGACGGCATGGAGGCCTTCATGAAAGAGAACTCGAGGAGTGCGGAACGAGTCGAGGGAAGGAAGGCCGTCTGTAAAAAACCGATTATCAAGGTCAATAGTTCTCGTGGCTGCATCGAAAGCACCAGCGGAGTCGAGGATGCCGCAGCGGATTTCGAGAGACGGCCAGCGCTGCTCCCAGGCGGCCAGATAGGGGCGTAGCTCGGGGTACCGTTCACCGCAGCGCCGGGCATGTTGAGAGGTTCTTGAAAGGATGTCCGCCCAAGCTGCTTGCGCGCGGGCATTTCCGGTTCCTCCGGGCAAACAGCTTTCGTGTAGCACGGGAAACCGAACCTGTGCATGGGCGGGAAGCAGAAGAAGGCTCGAGAGCAGGAGGATGGGCCAAGTGAAGACGGAGGACATCACTCTTCACATCGGTTGAAACGACTTCGATCTGAATGATCTGAACGACAGGATTGTGACGGGTCTCCGCACTAGAACCGTCGGGGCCTTAGCCCGAGCTTGAGGCGGTCGCCGATATCGTTCACGACCTCCCGCACCACTTCGGGATCGTCCGTGACGATGAGGCGTTCGAGGTCGGACGCGCTGATGGCTTGCTCTTTGAGGAGGGTGTTTTTCATCCAGTCGAGCATGCCTTTCCAGTATTCGGTGCCGATCAGGACCACCGGGAAGTCATAGAGTTTGCCGGTCTGAATCAACGTGAGGGCTTCGCTCAGCTCGTCCAGGGTGCCGATGCCGCCGGGGCAGATCACGAAGGCAACTGAATATTTGACGAGCATCACCTTGCGGACGAAGAAGTAAAAAAAATCCACCCGCCGATCGAGGTAGCGATTCGGCTCGTACTCGGTAGGAAGGCGAATCGTGCATCCGATGCTCGCGCCGCCGGCCTCTTTTGCGCCGCGGTTCGCGGCTTCCATAAGGCCGGGGCCGCCGCCGGTCATCGTGACGTAACCGCTTTCGGCGAGCACCTTCCCGATGGCTCGTGCCCGGGCGTAGGCGGCGGTGCTTTCGTTCAGGCGCGCGGATCCGAAGACGGTCACGGCCGGCCCGAGGAAGTGAAGCGCGCGAAAGCCACGGACGTATTCGAACATCATTCGCAGCAGCGTGCGAAACTCCGCTCGTCGCGAGCGCTTCATGGCGAGAAAGATCACCTCGTCGGCGAGGTCGCCGGTTGCGCCTTTCGGTGGGAGACGTTTCATGGAGGGGTGAAGGAGGGAAGGAGGAAGGAGCATCATGTAGAGGATGTTCTCTCACGGAGGATTCGAATCCCTCAAGGTGGAACTCAGAGTCGACTCTTGATTGACTAAATGCGTCACGCAAGTTAGGGCGCTTGCTCATGCGCATTCTGCTCGTCACTCCGCCGATGACCCAGCTCAATACGCCCTATCCGGCGACGGCCTATTTGAAGGGTTTTCTGCATTCTCGTGGCTATACGGAGGTGGTGCAGGAGGATCCGGCCATCGACCTGGTGCTGCGGCTTTTTTCGCGAAAAGGGCTCGAGCAGGTGGAAGTGCGGGCGAGGCGCGCGAAAGCGACGCCGGCGGTCGCGCACTTTCTCGAGAACGCCGAGCACATCCGCGCCGTGGTCGAATCCGTGATCCGCTTTCTGCAGGGCAAGGATTCTTCGCTCGCGATGCGCATCGCTTCGCGGGGGTTTCTCCCCGAGGGGCCGCGCTTCCAGAAGGCGTTCGTCGAGTTCAGCAAAGTGGGTGACGAGAATTTGAACTGGGCGTTTGGCTCGCTCGGCGTGCAGGATCGCGCGAAGTACCTGGCGAGCCTGTTCGTCGACGATCTCGCCGATGTGGTGCGAGATGCCGTGGACGAACGGTTTTTACTCTCGCGCTATGGAGAAAAACTTGCGGCGAGTCAACCCACCTTTGATCCACTCCATGAGGCGCTCATGTCTCGCGAGCCGACCTGGGTGGACGAGCTGCTCGACGAGCTGACGCGCGAGTATATCGCCAAGCATGAGCCCGACGTGCTTGGCGTGACGGCGCCTTTTCCGGGCAATGTGTATGGCGCGTTTCGCATGGCTCGCGTGGCTCGGGCGCTTCGCCCTGGGCTGCGCATCGTTCTGGGTGGGGGTTACGTCAATACGGAGCTGCGCGAACTTAAGGATCCGCGGGTGTTCGACTATTTCGATGCGCTGACGCTGGACGACGGCGAGAAACCCCTTCTTTGTTTACTGGAGCATTGGGCGGGAAAACGCCCGGAGGACGAGTTGCTTCGCACCTTCATTCGTCGAGCGGGCCGGGTGCGCTTTGTGAGCGAGGCGCGTGAGCACGATATTCCGCATCGCGAAACCGGCACGCCCACTTATGAGGGCCTGGACCTTTCGAAGTATCTCGCGGTGCTCGAGATGCTGAACCCCATGCATCGAATCTGGTCGGATGGGCGGTGGAACAAGCTGACCCTGGCTCATGGTTGCTATTGGAAGAAGTGCAATTTCTGTGACATATCGCTCGATTATATCGGGCGCTATGATCCGGCCTCGGCCGATCTCCTGGTGGATCGCATCGTGGAGCTGGTGCGCACGACCGGAACCACGGGTTTTCATTTCGTCGACGAGGCGGCGCCGCCGGCCGTGCTGCGGGCCGTGGCGGAGCGGCTGATCGAACGGGAAGTCGTGGTGACCTGGTGGGGCAATATTCGGTTCGAGAAAACCTTCACGCCCGAGCTCTGCCAGTTGCTGGCGACGAGCGGGTGCGTGGCCGTCAGCGGTGGGCTGGAGGCGGCGAGCGATCGGCTGCTGAAGCTGATGAATAAAGGCGTGACGGTCGAGCAGGTGGCGCGGGTGACGAACGCGTTCACGCAGGCGGGCGTGATGGTGCATGCCTATTTGATGTACGGATTCCCGACTCAGACGGAGCAAGAGACGGTCGATGCGCTCGAGCGGGTGCGGCAGCTGTTTGCCGAGGGCTGCATTCAGAGCGCGTACTGGCATCGGTTCTCGGCCACGGCGCATAGCCCGATCGGCAAGGAGCCCGAGCGGTTCGGCATTCGCATTTTGCCCGAGCCTCCGATTTTGTTCGCGCGCAACGATCTGCGCTTCGAAGACCCGACCGGCGTCGATCACGACCGCCTCGGGCGTGGCTTGAATCGCGCGCTTTTCAATTTCATGCACGGCCTGGGCTTTGAGAACGAGGCGCATCGCTGGTTCGAAGGCAAGGCGCCGCGCGCGAAAGTGGACTCAGGGCTGGTTGCGCGGGCGCTTCGGTAAGACGGATTGAAGGGGTCGCCCGGTCTCATCCACGATTTTTCTGAACCCAGGGGAGAGCGTCGCGTAGTCGATCAGATCGACGAGGTAAGGAAGGTTGCTTTCGCGGAGGAGGTCGCGGAACGCGGCCAGCTCGGTGAGGGGAATGGGCGCGTCCCTCTGAATGCAGAGATCGAGATCTGAAAAGGGCCGAGAGGTTCCGAGCGCTCGCGATCCGAAAATCAGAACTCGGGGCTCGGATCTGAAAACGGATCGAAGCAGGGCGAGTTCTTCAGGCGTGAGATCGACGGAAGGCGCTTCCTGCTTCTTCATAGGTGGCGAACGACCTGAATCAGCTTTCTCAGCTCATCGTGAAATTCAGGCAGAGCCTCGAAGATTTTTCGGGCCGTGGGCTCGTCGTAAATATGGGAAGTTTCGTTGCGAAGGTCGATGAACTCCAGCCACTTCTCGGGCGCTGGAATCCAGCCTTCGGCCGCGGCTTCGCGAATCACGTCTTTCGGGTGATTCACTTGGGAGCCCTTCGCCTTCAAGCACCTGCGAAGTGTTTTCCAGGCAAGTTCGAGTGTGAACTCGAACCGCTGAATGGCTCCATCTCGTAGCAGGTCGGAGACGCCCGGGACGAGGGCCTCGCGCAGTCCCGTCTCGAACGAAGTTTGGGCAGAAAGGAGGGCGGAGATATCGATTCCATTCGAAAGGATCATGCTGGTTTTAGGTTAACCGCGCGAAGAGAGGGGCGTCAATTTGTTCATTTCTTGCGCTGATCAGCCATCGCGACGAAGTGCTGAAATCGTGGTCGCGAGTGACTTGAGTTCGTGCTGATGGCGAGAGAGGGCGGCTGAGGTGGTCGCAAAGAGAGGCGTCGAGGTCATCACCTGCTTATAGAGCTCGCCGCTTTCTTCATCTTCAGATTGAGTATTTTCGATAAGCGGTTCTTGGGCCTTCATAGGGCAAGGATACCATCTGCCTAGGTGCAGGCCAACTTTGAATACTCAATAATAACACATAGTTGGGGTCCTATTTCCGGTCGAACGGTCCAGTAATCAGACACCCTCAGTGCGCGGGGATCACTCCCGAAGGCAACTGAGAAGCGAGAAAACAGACTACTGGAGCGTCAACCCAATCAGCGACGGCAGACCCATCCTCATCCATTTGCCCATCGGCGTCCGGCATCCAGTTGGTTACGTCGCCATTGCGGAACGCACAAGTGTAGAGGTGACTGTCGCTGCCCAGTACATGCAGATTAACGGTCGTTCCCATCGACATGCCGTACTGGACGATTTGAGCCACTGCGAGCGTCATGTCCACGGCACGAACGCCAGAAGGAAGTTGTGCCTCGAGCCGCTCGAAATGGTTGAATCCAGTGATATTATCCTGCTCGTCTGTCGTCGGCGTGAGCTCGCGTACATAAATCACGCCGTCATTTCCGATGACATACAGAGTCGTTCCATCGGAAACCATTGACGAAGCAGCGGCCTCGAAACCAGAGATCGACAGACACAAAGCGGCGGCCAACAGAGCGAGCTTTTTCGTTTTCATTGTCTGCCCGCCTTCAGGGCTTTCACGACCGCGTTATGCATGGAGGCGAGGTCGAGGTTCGAGCTTTGGTTCAAGACCGAGCCGCTCCTGGACGGCAGGATGCTTGCTTCGAGGAGTGGTGCGGATGCGCCACCGGGAGCCGAAGATGAGCTGCTCACCTTTACACCGTCATACAAGAAGCCGGACTGCATCGCCGTCAAAGAGGGGATGCTGGTCACCGAGGGGATGGCGCCGTTCAATAGATAGAGTTGAAAAAGTCCGTCGCTTTCGAGCGGGGTTCCCGAGCGAATTCGGTTGGCGACGCTGACGAGGTGCTCCCGGCACTGAATGGCGATGCCGGTCCGGGGAGAAAAGGAATCGATGGAAGACGAAACATAAAGATCCGAGGTCATGGTTCCGTTTTCATAGAACCAAAGAGTCACGTATTCCTGGGTAAGTACTTGGCAGCCGTTGCTGATTTCAGAAACGAGGGACGGGCCGATGGGCTGGCCAGCCGAGAAGGCTGTCGTGCGAGGCTGCTGCTCGCAGGTTTCGGTGCCGCGGCTGTCGGTTGTACATTTTCTGATCACCTGTGAGTAAGTTCCGTCGGGGGATGCCGGGCCCTCGTAAGGCACGAACTCGCTAAATGGAATGACGTAGGATTGGCTGGTGGTGGAGCCTGAAAGGTTGATGCTCAATTGGCTGCTGGCGGCGTCGCTGTTCACTTCGACCTGGTTGAGATTGGCGGAGGAGAAGAGGGGCGCGAGGATCTCGGCGGGGACGAGGACTTGTTCTGAGAAGTCTGAGCCCGAGGCGGACAAGTAGCTTTCCGCTGAGGAGAGTTGATAGAGCCCTTGTGAGGCTTCAAAGGTAAAATCCGCGGGCTCCGGAGGATTTTGGCAGGCGCCGATCACGGAGGCGGCGAGGAAGGCGGAGGCAGTGACGACAGTGGATTTTAATGGGCGTTGGAGGTTCCTATTGAGATAACTCCTTAAAGTTGACGCGAAAGGTACAGCAAAAGGGAGGCCTGCACAAGGCAAAATAACGCACTGCGTTGTTTTTAGCGAAGAACCAAGGGTATCATCTTTTTCCCTGTGTTTTCCTAGCTGTAGAAAGAGTTACCTGGCCTATGTACTGGGAGGAAATTAAATACCCAACAACAGTGTATTTACCATCGCCCCATCACTCCGTCTTCGGAGCCTTCAGGTTCTCTTCGAGGATCTTGCGCTTGTCGGCCGTGTTCTCATGGCGTGATTCGGCCAGCATTTCCTCGATGGCGCGAAGCTCGTCTTCCAGCTCCCATTTAGCGAGGAGGCTCATGGCGATTTCCTCGTGATTATCCGCAGCCTTCACGCTCTCATGCACCCTGAGCTTATGGCGGATGCCCAACGATCGACGAAGCAATTCGAGTTTACGCGCCTTATCCATAGATCTTTTTATGGTAGCGCCGCTCGGGGGGGTGTGTAAATCAAAGGTATGAGAACTTTTCTCCTGACGGTGATTTTGCTTTGTGCTGGCACCGGGTGCTCGCACCAGCCGCTTCCAAACGAAAGCGACGACCCATTGGCGGAGGCGCCGCCAACGGCCGGTCTCCTTTCAGAGGGGGTTTCTGATGAGGCGACGCCGGCGCATCAGTCGGCTCCTGCGCGGGATGCGGAAGACCCCGAGGTCAAGCAGCAAGAGGGTAGCGCCCCCATCACTGACATGGTGAGGACCGGCGGCGTCGCGATGACCGATACAGAAGCCTGGGAAGAGTATGGCTTCGAAGATGGCATCCGCGTGTGGAGAAAAGAAGTCGAAGGAAGTCCGATCGTGGCGTTTCGAGGGGAGGCCATCGTGGAGGCCTCGATTCCAAAGATCGCGGCGGTATTAGCCGATGCCCAAAGGCGCGGCGAGTGGATCGCCGATGCCAAAGAGGCGAAGGATATTCGTCAGTTTTCTCCAATCGATCGCATCGAGTACAATCGGACGGGCACTCCGTGGCCCCTGCTGGATCGGGACTTCGTCTATCGAACCACGGTCGAGGCGGATCGGGTGAAGCGCGTGCTGAGGGTTTTCATCCGCTCGGTTGAAGATGAGCGGATGCCGGCTCGAAGCGGCATCGTGCGAGGCGAGCTGATGCATTCGTCTTACCTGCTGACCGAGGCGGGCGATGGTACGCGCGTGCGGGTGGAGATTCATGCCGATCCCAAGGGCGCCGTCCCGAAATGGGCGGTCAATCTCGTGCAAAAGGGATGGCCGAAAGCCACGCTGGAAGGCCTGCGACGGCAGGTGGCGAAGCCGGATGTTTTTGAAGATGCCACGCTGCGCGCTTATTTTGATCAGGGTCTGAAGCCCGATTGGGCTACGCAATCGGCTCAGAAAAAATAATCGATCATCAAAAGAAGCGTGAAAGCTCGGAATCAAGAAGCTCTTGGATCGATCCCGGTCGTTCCAAATAGGGAATGGCGAATGAAACGGCGCGAAGGTCATCGCCAGGTGCGACGCTTTCACTGAGCCAGGGGAGGAGCGATTCTCCCGCGTATTGAGTCATCATGAAGGTGTTGGCGTTGGGTCTCTGGTAGCGAAACTCATTCTGGGCTCGACTCCAGGCGTAGGCCCATTCGCTCAATCGAGGCTCGGCTCGTCCAGTCGGGCCCCGAGGTGGAAAAGTGGAATACCAGGCCGCCTGCCGCGCAATGACGGCGGCCACGTTGTCTACCCAGGGGGCCCCGTCTGTCGAATGGTTTGCAAGATTTTTGAGGATGAGCGCGCGAAAGGCCCAGGCGCGCACCGGTGCGGCGTCCTCGGTTGGGCAGCTCTCGTTGAGAACCAAATCGCCCGTGCCGGGAATGAGCTCACCGGAGGATTGCCACTTTTGCCAGGTCGAGGGTGCGAGACAGTTCTGTACCTGAGCGCGCTGGGGAGGGAGCGCTGTCACCGACTCTCGAAACGCGCGAAGAAAGTGCTGCCCGAGCTCCTGCTGGGTTCGATGCCAAGCGGGCGCCGCGCGTCGATTTTGCAGACCATATTGGAGATGAGCTCGGTAGACCGGAAGGATGCGCAGAAAATCCTTGAGGCGCAGGCCTTCGTGCAGGCCTCGATTTCGCTGATTGCCGTCGGCTGCGCTCCCTTCGAAAAAATGGCGCCACCGTTCCGCCATCCTCGCCGAGGCGAAATCTTCACGGCTTTGGGCGATCATCGTCTGGAGCCAGGTTTCGCAAGAGGCGCTGCTGCCTTCGTTGCAGTCCGTTTCCCAGTCCTCGAGGCCAGGGGTGGCGTTGTTCATTTCATCGCGGCTGTCGAGTCCGGCTTTCACCCAGCTTTCTGGCGTCTGGCTGGCAAAGATGGCCGTCCAGGTTTTTCGAATGGCTTGGTGATAAGCGGGGAGGGAGACGCGGAGGCGGCGGCCTGATCGCAGTAATTCCACGAAGAGTTCTTGGAGTCGCTGAGTTTGGAGGGCGATGGTTTTCTGATCGTCGGCGGTGGCGGGTTGAAAACCGTTCCAGGTGAGAACCTGATGGTGAGTCTTCTCGTACGCGACCTGAAGGAGCAGATGCCCGAGGAAGTAGATCTCGTCCGGCGCGAGCGTATTGTGCCCGCGTATGCTTTGGACCAGATCAGGTTGGATCGCGAGGAAGGCGTTGGCGCGCTCCCTCCGTGAGCCGAGGACTTGAATGAGTCTCCACTCGCGTGAGCCCAGATGGATGCGATCGGCCCCGTTCGCTCGGAGCGAAGCCTGGATGCTTCGAGTCGCTGACGAGAGGTAGTTTCTTCGGCAGGTCTGAAGTCCTGATTGCGCCGCCAGCCAGCTTCGGAGCATGGGGTCGGACGGAGTGGTGCGTTGATCGGGGCATGCTAAATGGATCTGAAGAAAACGCGCGGCCCACCAGAAGGCCGCCGCGCTTTCGATGAGCGGTTCGTGCTCAGGGGACGAAAGGATGGAGTGCGTGGTTTCAAGGGTCTGGTGGATCAGGCGATTGAGGGCGCTGATGAGCGCGGGATCCGCCGTGAGTTGAGCGTCGAAGCTTGCTGGGGTGAAGTCGTCGGCACGAGGAAGGCGAGAGAAGCGGTTCCAGTAGTCCTGGAGAGTTTTTGCGCGGTTTGAAAGCACGGCCCATGCGGCAGTCGCCGCGCGGCGCTGGTCGACCCGAACCTCCGCGCTTGGCCCGCCGATGGAGAGGAGAAGCTCCATGCGGGTTCGAACGTCTTCGGCCACCGCTTCCGGAGAGCTTCCACCGTTGAAGATCCGGGCTGATGTGGGGCACGCCGAATCAGTTGCCGGCATTCCGCAGTAGTCACGCCGTCCAGAAGGCTCGAGCACGAATTCGACGGTTTGGGCCAGCGTGCGCTGGGGCGGCACGGCGGCAAAATTGCGAATGCCGGAGGCGGGGAGGAAGCAGAGGAGTCCGCTCACGCCCCAAAAGGTCAAGGCAGCTACCGTCAAAATTTTGAATCGACGCTCGGGCGACGGGTTCCTCATCTGAGGACTGATCGGCGAAATGGGCCGAGAAGATAACGAATAACGCAGTGCATCCATATGGACGCCATTTGGGGTCAGTGCTACTCCTGGCGCGTGCCACATTTTCGCCTGTGCCTTTTAATTCTTGTACTTCTCTGCGCTGCGCCTTCGAAGGTTTTTGCCTTCACGATGTATGGTCACGATCAGATCACCCGTCATGCTTGGGAATGGGCGGCGGATCATCCGGAGACGTTTCCTTTTTTTCAACGTTGGATCTCATCGATCGACTCCGTTGAGAGAAAGGAAGCCGAAGAGCTGCTCGCCCGCAGCGTGGCAGACGTCGACATGATTCCAGATGTCTACGGAAAAGTTGTCGGCTATGGAGCGGTGACCGGAGGAAAGCAGGGCAATCAATTCGCGATGCTCACCACCTTTTTCCACTACGTCATTATCGATCGGCCAGGAAAGAAGTGGAATTACGACGGTTTTTCTTATCGAACCGTCTGGGGAGGCGGCTTTGACCAACTGCTCGCGCTTCCTTTTACGCGGCTTTATGCCGATCTTTCTCCGGCGTTCGGGGGGCAGCTGCCTCTGCCTCAACGGGATCAACATGGTCATGTGCATGGTCGTGGATTGGGAGAATACTTTCTCGGCTTCAAGGGAACTCACGATCAATGGAGGTCCATGTATCGAGCAAAAAATGCTCACCTCAATGCGGTGATGCCTCCGGCTTATGTTCCGGCCGAGCTCGCTTGGCGCGAATTTTTAGCCTCACCGATCGCGGAGGCGAGCTCGGAAGAAAGTTGGGAGGTTTCGGTTCCCTACGTCAACGGCCTGCTCTCGGGTGCTTCGTTCGCCCGACATTTTCAATCGGGTCATGTGCGGGGACTTCCGGTGCGTTTTGATCGGCTGGGAATGACGCTGCACCTGGCGCAAGATATGGCGGTTCCGCATCACGCGCACGGCACGGTTGATTATTGCCATGATGAGTTCGAGAACGCCGCTGATCGACTCCTGTGTGGCGTGGCTCCCCGGCCTTCGGTTTACGACTCTTTTTTAGCGGGTTCTCAGCCTCGCGATCCGCAGCTTTGTCGCGCCGGTTTGAACGGAGCGAAGATCGAGGCGGCTCTCCTGGTCCTCGGTGCGCGGCATCGAGAGGCTGATACTTTGGAAGATATTTTTGTCGCGCAGGCGAAGGCGTCGGGCCGTTGGTTCTGGGGCGACCCCATTCGCTCGGTCGATCGAATCGGCACTCAGCTCCCGAACGGCTATCTCCTGACGGCTGATCGCTGTGACCCGATTTTGCGGGTGCGGATGGTCGAGGAGCAATTGAGTGAGCAGTTGCATCAGGCCGTCGGCATCACGGCGTATTTACTGGAACGCGCGGCTCGGGCTCAGCTTGAGAAATCGGCTGAGGAACTGCAATAGGCTGGAAGCGCGTGCGCTTTTTGCCCCTTTTTTTATCTGACATTTTGGACGCGGTCGGTAAGGTGAGGCGAAACCGTGTCGGGTTTCTCGTAGAGGTCACGCGGAGGGTGCCTTGGGCGGCTTCGGCTGCGGCTCGTGCGAGGGTGAGCCCCAGACCGGCTCCCTTTCCCGGCTTCTTGTTGGTGAAGAAAGGGTCGAATACGCGACTGTCTTGGTTCTCGGGTAATCCACAGCCCCAGTCGCTGATGTCGATATGAATTTGGTTCGACCCCCGAAGATTTTCTGAAATTTGGATTTCGATAATTCTCTGGGCGGGCGATCGCTCTGAGTCTTCGTACGCGTCCAGGGCGTTCGAGATCATGGGAAAGAGGACCTGGGCCACAGCCTGAAGGGGAAGAAGGGAGTGAGACGAGGCTCCCGTTAATTTGATTTGCACCTCCGCCAATCTGAGTCGGTCGCGATACTGGCTCTCAATGAGGTCAATCGCCGAGGCAAGGGGGAGGGCGTGATCCTTTCTTCGAAAGGCTTTTTCGTCGCCGAGAACGCGCAGCGATTGCGTGATGCCGGTGGCTCGAGTGATGCCCTTGATCGCTTTGTTGAGAACTTCAGCGGAAGTGGCGTCCCGGAAGAACTTGTTTTCGCTGAGAACTTGAAGGGCCATGTGCACGATGGCGAGAGGGTTGTTGAGCTCGTGAGCCAAGCCAGCGGCGATGGTTCCCAGGAGGGCGGTGTGAGATTTCTGGATCAGGGCTGTTCGCATGTCTCCGAGTTCTTCCAACAGG
Source organism: uncultured Bacteriovoracaceae bacterium (assembly GCA_964363305.1). Lineage (GTDB taxonomy): Bacteria > Bdellovibrionota > UBA1018 > UBA1018 > UBA1018 > CAYIHX01. The sequence continues at coordinate 23,749 of CAYIHX010000001.1, forward strand.
GAGAGGCGATTGAAACCCGTGAAAAGGGACCAGAGGAGGAGAAGTTGGAGTCCCATCACGTAACTGAGTGTCGGAAACCCCTCGGGGGCCGAGGAAAAGAGGAGACTGAAGTTAGCGAGAGAGATGGCGAGTGACGAGGCGAGCATCGTCAACCGGGTGGTGGCGCTGAAAATGAGCATGGTGCCGAACGTGACGAGGTAGCCCCCGAATGCATACGCGGGGTCGAAGCCGGAGAGGGAGACCGTGAGCAGCGATTGGATGGCGCTTGAAGTGAGGGCGATGGAGAGAACGAGTCCGTCATGGGCGACGAGCGCGGGGATGAAGGTTGCGCCCCAGAGGGCGAAGAGGAGGAGGATCTCCAGGCCATAGCTGAGGAAGGGGAGTGTCGGGGCCAGACTTGCGGGAGCATGAAGGACGATGGTCAGAGGGATGTAGAGCAGGGCTCCGACGAGGATCAAGAAACGGCGATGACCGAGGGTCATGAGGCTATGAAAATCAATCGGTTTCCGCATCATCCCCCCTCCAGAGTATATCGGTAGGTGGGGTCGATTTAGTTACGTCAAAAAGATGATGATTTTTACAAGTTGTCGCTTCTGACTCTTCGGTCTACCTGACCGCCTGCCGGAGGACATAGGGCAGAATGCCACCGTGCTTAAAGTACTCGACCTCGTTTGGCGTATCCGCGCGCGAGCGAACCTCGAAGGTGATCACCGATCCGTCGGCCTTCTTCGCTTTGACGGTTAACTTTGATCCCGGCGCAATCTTGGAAAGGCCCTCGATGTCGAACACCTCTTGTCCGGAGAGGCCGAGCGTCTGCGCGTTTTCTCCGCTCATGAATTGAAGCGGCAACACGCCCATACCGACCAGATTCGAGCGATGAATACGCTCAAAACTTTCGACGATGACCGCGCGAATGCCCAATAGTTTTGTCCCCTTCGCGGCCCAGTCTCTCGAAGAGCCGGTACCGTATTCTTTGCCTGCGATCACCAGCAGCGGGACTTTATCCGCCTGGTATTGCATCGAGGCGTCGTAGATCGACATCTGTTTACCGGTGGAGAGGTGCGTGGTGATGCCGCCCTCGATGCCGGGAACGAGTTGGTTCTTGAGACGGATATTGGCGAACGTCCCGCGCATCATCACCTCGTGGTTGCCGCGGCGGGCGCCGTAGGAGTTGAAATCCTTCGGTTGGACCCCTTGGGCAATGAGGTATTTCCCTGCCGGGGTCTCCGCTTTGAACGAGCCAGCGGGCGAAATGTGATCCGTCGTGATCGAGTCGCCGAGGAGGGCCAGGACGCGTGCGCCCCGGACGTCTGTGATGGGATCGGGATCCTTGCGTATGCCTTCAAAGAAGGGCGGCTCCTTAATGTAGGTCGACTGGTGATCCCATTGATAGATTTCGCCTCGGGGCGCGTGAATGGCCTGCCAGTTGGCATCTCCGGAAAAGACGTCGGCATAGCTTTGCTTGAACTGCTGAGGGGTGACGTGTTTGGCGACTTCCGCGGCAACCTCCTCAGTCGAGGGCCAGATGTCTTTAAGAAAGACCAGTTGACCGTCCGAGCCCTTTCCGAGGGGCTCGTGAGTGAGGTCCATAGTGATGTCGCCGGCGAGCGCGTAGGCCACGCAGAGGGGGGGCGAGGCGAGGTAGTTGGCGCGTACTTGTGGGTGGACTCGGCCTTCGAAATTGCGGTTGCCTGAGAGCACCGAGGCCACGGAGAGGTCTCCCGCCGTGATGCTGGAGGCGATGTGATCTTTGAGCGGACCGGAGTTTCCGATGCAGGTCGTGCAGCCGTAACCGACGAGATGGAAGTTCAGAGCCTCAAGGTCCTTGAGAACGCCAGCTTGACTCAGGTAATCGGTGACAACTTTCGAACCGGGGGCGAGCGAGGTCTTGACCCAGGGCTTGGTTTTAAGTCCCTTCTTAACGGCGTTGCGTGCGAGCAGACCCGCCGCCATCAGCACGGAGGGATTCGATGTATTGGTGCAACTCGTGATCGCTGCGATGACGACCGCGCCTTGCTTGAGATCGTAGCTTGCACCGGAGGGGTCCTGCACGGACGATGTTTTTTCGGGCGTTTGACCTTTCAAGGTGGCGAGATAGGTGCTGAACGATTTCGGAATTCCCCCGAGGGCGACGCGGTCTTGCGGTCGTGCGGGGCCGGCGAGCGAGGGCTCGACGGTCGAGAGATCGAGATTGATGGTGTCGGACCAATCCGGCGCGTAGCTATCGTTCAGCCACAGACCCTGGGCTTTGTAGTAGGCCTCAACGAGGGGCACGAGATCTCCGCGGCCGGTGAGCTTCAGATATTCCGTCGACTTGTTGTCGATGAGGAAGAGCCCGCAAGTGGCACCGTACTCGGGCGCCATGTTCGCGATGGTCGCGCGATCCGCGAGCGAGAGGTTGGCGAGTCCAGGGCCGAAGAACTCAACGAATTTTCCGACGACGCCTTTTTTGCGGAGCATCTGCGTGACGGTCAGCACGAGATCAGTCGCCGTGGTGCCAGCCGGGAGCTTGCCCGTGAGTTTCATGCCGACGACGTGCGGGATGAGCATGCTCGACGGCTGCCCGAGCATCGCGGCCTCGGCTTCGATGCCGCCGACGCCCCAACCCAGTACACCTAGGCCGTTGATCATGGTGGTATGCGAGTCGGTCCCGACGAGCGTATCGGGGTAGACCCATTCTTCGCCGTCTTTCGTGCCAGTCATCGCGACGCGAGCGAGGTACTCGAGGTTCACCTGGTGCACGATGCCTGTGTCAGGCGGCACGACGCGAAAATTGGAGAAATTTTCTTGGCCCCATTTGAGGAATTCGTACCGCTCTTGGTTGCGGTCGAACTCGAGCTGGGCATTTTGGCCAAAGGCTTGCGAGGTGCCGTAATGGTCGACCATCACGGAGTGATCGACGACGAGTTCTGCCGGGCAAGCCGGGTTGATGCGTTTGGCTTCGCCGCCGAGCCTTTGAATCGCGGCGCGGGCCGCGGCCAGGTCGGCCACGGCGGGCACGCCGGTGAAGTCTTGCATCAGCACCCGGGCGGGCATGAATTGGATTTCGGTATCGGGCTCCGCTTTCGAGTTCCAGTTGGCGAGATTTTCAATGTCCTTCTTGGAGACGGCCAGACCATCCTCTTGGCGCAAGAGGTTTTCGAGCAAAATGCGCAGTGAGAAGGGAAGGCGGTCGATCGACTTGCCCGCCTTTTTCGCAAATTCGGGGAGCGAGTGGTAGCGGTAGGTTTTTGAGCCGACGGTCAGGGTGGATTTCGTTCCGAAGCTGTTGAGATTTTTGGCCATGGCCCCATTATAGGGGAACCCTTTCTAATTCGAAAGGCGGTTCGCGACGTGACTCGACGCAGGGTGATGAAACATCAACTTCCGCCCGTGATTCGCCGAAAAGCGTGTGATGTCCCTCCGATTTAACGTCAAGAATCTGCCTCAGCTTCGAGCGGTCTTCGTTTCAGTTTTTGTTGCTGGAGTCGTTCATGCTGAGGTGCCGCATTCTCCCATGTGCCCAGGGCAATCGCTGTCCGAGGTGCTTGTTAGGTACGCGGACCAGGTGCATCTCCAAGCGGAGGAAGCGTATCGGAACCGACTTTTCATCCCTTTGAGCGAGGGACATCCTCGAGTCGCTGCAAGTCTTCTGGAGGATTGGGAGCTGGAGGGTCGATTGATGCACTTGAGCGCGAATGATGGAGTTGCGGAGCAGCTCAGGCAGTCGATGGCGCGCCTCGCTCGTTTGATTCCCAGCCTCGATTCCCGTGCATTTGAGACTCAGAGGTTCACGGATTTCGTCTGGAGGGATCCACCGGTAGAAATCCAGGCGGCGATGCGGGATCTTCGTTTTTTTGCGGGCGCCGGGGCGTCTACTCGAATGACGCTGCGACAACGGCTGTTTCTGGCAGAGCTTCAGTATGTGGGAAGGTATCGCGGCCTCTCCCGGCAACAAATGGTGAGAATGCTCGACGATGGACTTTATGGGTCCGCTCTGGCTTCGCATCCCCACAATCCATCGCCTCGTTCCATTCCACCTCCTTTACCGCCCGCAAGGCAAACACGTCGGGAATAACGCAGCGAGCATCAAAAAGGTGTCAGACACTTCTATGCAATTCCTCTACTCTTTCTCAGGTCTTTTCGTCGCGATGGATATCATCGGTATCCTGCCGCTCTACATTGGCATGACGCGGAGCCTGCCGCTCGACGAAAAGCGGCGGATCACACGTCTCTCGGTGTGGGTGGCGTTCGCGGTAGCGCTCGTGCTGGGAATGACGGGCAGCTGGGTGTTTCGCTTTCTCGGCATCGGCCTGGCTGATTTCAAAGTGGGCGGCGGCATCGTGCTGCTGATCATGGCCATCCTCGACCTGATTCCGCGCGGGCACGGCGAGAAGGCGCGACCTCCGGTGACGGGCGTGGTGCCGCTCGGGGTTCCGCTGATCACCGGTCCGGGGACGATCGCGACCGCCATGCTTCAGGTCGGGCTGTATGGTCACCTGACCGTCGCGCTCGCGCTGGTCGCCAACTTCGCCATCGCTTGGGTCGTGCTCCGGTATAGCGGCCTCATTACGCGCGTGATCGGAAACGAAGGCGCCGACATCGTCTCGAAGATCGCGGCGCTTTTCATGACCGCGATCGCGTTCGCGATGATTCGCTCAGGGATCATCGAGGGATTTCATTTGGGTATCTCCGCAACCTCTTGATGCGGGGATCGAGCACCACTGGTTTAGCGCTTTCGATGGAGGCGAGGAGGTAGACCGCCGCTTTCGAAAAGCGTTCCTGCAGGAGGTTGGCGTTGATCGGTTCGTTCTCAAATGCGGCGATGACGGTGCCGAGGCGGGCGATTGATTCGATCGCTTGCGCTTTGAAGTCTCGATCGCTCATGGCCGCATCGGGCTTGAGAAAGACTAGGCCGGCCGAGCCGAGCGGAAGCCGCGCGCGTCGCAGCTCTCGAGGTGAATCAGTTGCGTGCGCGACTGCGCGCGGTTCCGTTCGTGGGCTCACGAGTGATCGATTACCAACGGAGTTACCCGGTGATGGGGATGCTGCGGTCGATCGGTATCGAGCCGCGGGCTCGGCTGGAGGTGAATCAGCACGAGGTGCAGAAGCGTCTGGTGAGTCTCCGCTTACCCCGCCCGATCGAGTCGCCGCTGCTTTGGGTGACGCGACGGGGTTGGCAGGTGACCGAAGTGGCTCGGCGGTTCAGGGCGCGGCTCTGAAAAAGTTGCGGAAAACGGAGAACGTGCTAGCCGGCCGATATGAAGATCAACTTCGTTATCGCGGGATGGGCAGTGGGGCTGGGAGTGGCAGGGGGGATGGCGGACGCCGCGGAGTTGCACCATTGCCAGGCCGTGGGGACGCGTGGTTGCGCCTTCGCGCTCGAGTTGGCCGTGGAGCGCGACGATCTTCTCGCACGGGTCGAGTTGTGGGCTCGTTGCTCGGAGAATCCCGAGGAGACGGTTTTGTTAGGTGAGGCGCAGAATGTAGCGGCTGCCGAAAATTTCCGTCCTCGTTACGACTCGCGTTTTTTTGGATGGAGGCAATTCTCCCTCGAGGGGCTGCGCACCGGCGAGCGGGCGTCGATTTTGATTCTTCCGTCGTCGATGGGAACGGCCTCGCTCACGGCTCATCTGCGGCTGACCCTACCCGGCCAGCCCGCGTCGGAGGCTTTAGATCTGACTTGCTCCTTCTGAAATAGCAGTGATCGAGCGCATTATTGCAATTCACGACGAGATGCCGCGCGCATGGAATCCGTCTCACCACGTCCCACGGGAATATCTTGAAAAGGCACCGAAGGAGACCAAGCGATTGATGGCATGATTTGGGCGAAAATCATGAAGAGTCCGCTGGACGGAAGCAGTGCCTGCAAGATCAACTCCTTCTGGATTCGCCCGGAGCTGCGAAATGGCGGTTTCGCCGTTCTACTGACAGAGCCTTGCGTGGCCTGGGCTCGGGAGTGCGGTGCAAATCAACTTGAATGCAACACGCATTATACGAACTCTCGCATGAGGGAAATACTTGTGAAGCAAGGCTTTTCGCCAGGAATGGTGCAATGCTCATTGGGTATATGACCCTTGAAAAGGTGGAGCGAGCCGAATCACCTTGCCCTGTTAGGTCAGGAATCTTTCGGTAACTCGTAGTAGAAGCTTCGCTTAGCGCACTCTTCATAGGCATCACTGAGCAGCTTTCCATTCACGATGACGTTGTCAAACGGATGCTCGCACAAATGGATCACGGGCACCCAATCGGATTGCTTGCTGGCCCGAGCAAGAGCCGAAGTGAGAGCCGCGCCCAGCTTCTGCTTCACGCTGCGTTTGAGCCTCGGCGAATAGACCACCATGTGGAGGTAAGGCTTCGTCCGGGAGTCCTCACACAGCTTTCCACCCATCGCCGCGGCGCCGGGCTCGTATTCGAAGAAGCGGATCCCGAAAATCTCAGCGGGGTGCCCGGTCGCGGAACAGAAGGCCTCCGTCAATTCGACGGCGAGCGAGGTTTTTACCTGCTGATCAACCTTGGGCAAAGAAAGCTCGATACAGGGCATGGGTCACCTCGCGTGCCTCGGAGCGTCTCCTGCTGACGCCGAACTTTCAACTTCGAACTGCGCCCTGAGCTGCCGAGCCACTTCGGTCAGCTGCCATCTTCGGTCATCTGAGCGCGGTCGTCGCGGAAACGTAGGGTTATAAAGTGAACTCCATGGGGAAGCATTCGATTTTAGCCGCTCGAATCTCATGGAACTGCTCGAGCCCGGAGGGGGTGAACCCTATATGACGGTAAAATCCGACGGCCGTTTTGGTGGCTTTGATGACAACCCTTTTGGAGCCTTGATTCTTAAGGTGTTCCAGTGCGGCAGCAACTAATTTTCTCCCGAAGCCCCTGCCCGCAACCTTCGGCGATAGATATAAACCATTGATTTCGGAGACTCGGTCGTCATGAATCACTGCGTGACAGAATCCTTCTACTCGATGATCCAGTTCTACGACCAAGACATGGTCGGTTTTGATAGAGCTAGCCCAGCGTTCGTAGTTGTATTGAAACGCAGACCAAGCCTCTATTTGGTCTAGGCGATAGTCCTTCGAACAAATTTGACGAATAGAGGCCACGTGAGCCTCAGATTTCCTTTGAATCTTTTTCCTCGGCTTTTCTAATCACAAGGTCACTTTAGCATCGAAGCGCTGTCTCACAAGAAAATGTAATGGTTCCAAAGACGGCTTACCCTTTGATTTGCCTGTGGAAGCAGGGATTCTTGCATTGACGACATATATGTCGTATTATAAGGCTGTGGAAATTTGGGACTATCAGAACCGCATGATCGAACTTTCGGATTCCTCCTGGGAGCACATTCGGGAGTCCCACCCTGAAATCACCCTTGAGGAAGTGCAGGGAGTTCTTGCTGATCCCTTGGAAGTTCGTGAATCACCGCGGCAGAACTTCGTGGAGCTTTTCTACCAAGCAAAGGCACATCCGGAGGGCAAGACCAGATTCAGCGTCGTTGTGGTCAAGGTTCTAGAAGGCGGTTTGTTCGTCTCGACGGCCATGACGACAAACGCATTAAAGAGTGGGCGAACGGTCTATCGAAAGGGAGAAGTGCAATGACGATTTTCTATGACAGCGATCGAGACTACGCCGAGGTTTTTTTTAAACGGGAAGAAAACTTTGGGGAATCCTTGAATGATCTGGTGACAGTTTTCAGATCCGAGAAGGACAACAAGGTCGTGGGTTATGCTTTTGAAGAGGCGAGCCGATGCCTTTTTGAGAGCGACTTGCTTTCGCCCAGCGTGAGGCTGGCCGCGCTTCTGAGAATCGTGCGTGCGAAGAAGGGGCTGACCCAGGAGCAAGCGGCAGAGAAGATTCGTGACCTCACCTTCCGCCATTACCAGCGTTTGGAGTCTGGGGACGAAAATCCCACGCTGGGCACGATCGAGAGCATCATGGGGGCCTTTCCTGATACGGACTTTTCCCTGATTCTGAAGCATCCACACAAAATGCGGGTAGCGTAAGGGCTGTCCAAGATGGCTATCGAAACTCAATCGATCCCGCGACCGCACGGCCCGGTTGCCGCCAGCCTTGCCGAGGGGCGAATTTCGGCGTCCACCGGACCAGAAGACCCTTCTTTCAGATTCTTGCGCGGAAATGCGAACCTTCGGCTGGACTTCAAGGAGAACCTTGCAAGTTTAGCCTTAAAACGCGCTGAAGGGGGGGCGCCCTGCCGTGCTTATGATTCTAGCGTCTCTGTGTAAGCCTTCGCCGCTGCAGTCTGGACCCTGACTTGACGCTCGAGCTCACGGCGGCATAGGCACCCTTCGAATCGCGCGTTAAAAGCTGACCCAGCTTCGCTCGCGGGTCACAAAACGGGGAAAACTAAACGGATATCCCCTTCCCAGGGAAAAAGCTCCCAGACTGGCCCGCTCTCCCTGAGGAAAAACCCTGTTTATACGGCCTATCCTCAGTACGCGTTTATGAGCGCGGCGACGGCGGCAAAGCGGGTTTCCCGGGTTTTCATTCAGTGGGCTTGAAGAGGAAGGGGTATTCGATCTCGTAGGAACCGCCGCCTTCCGGCGGCGGGAACTGGAGGTTCCTCAATTCACCGAGAACACACTCCTCCACATCGGGGCGCCGAAGGGTGGAACGGAGGATGGAGGCGTCGATGACTGTGCCTGGGGGGGCGACTTTGAAGAAGGTCACCACTTTCCCCCGGGGACGGCGGGCCAAGGAAGGAACCCGGCTCTCGTAGCAGGCACGGAATTTAGCGCGGCGGCTCTCGATGATTCCTGCGATAGCGCTGCGGCTCACCGCGGGTTTCTTTTCGAGGATAACGCCGCCTGCGGGTTGCGCCTGCTCCGCCGGCCCGGAGGGCAGAGCCCCTTCCTCGGGCTTGGGGCGTTCGGTGACGCACGCGGATGAGGCGATCAAACTCAGAGCGACCATGCATTGCAGTATTTTACGTATCAAAGACATAATTCCAGTTTGCCATCGGGACTGGAGCGTTCAAGGATTAAATTCGCGCACTGACCCAGCTTCGCTTGCGAGTCACAAAGCGGGGAAAACTAAACGGATATTCTCCCACCGCACTTGGGAAGGTGTGGTTTGAAATCCTTGGTCATCCGAGCGCGGTTGTCACGGAAACGTAGGGTTACTTCTTGATTTCGTAGGAAACCTGCACAAGGCCGGAACTGAACGACTTGGCACCGAGATTACGGAGCAGGCTTTCCACTCCAACTTCACCAAAAAGAGGAACACCGCCACCTAGCAAGATCGGAATTATTGAAACGGTGAGATCCGTAACGACCCCCTCGGTAAGTCCCTGCCGAGCGGTGGCACCCCCATCAAGATAAACCCGTTGAATCCCACTTTCGGCAAGTTTTTGGAGAATCGGCTTCAAGGCCCCCGAAGCCTGAATTTCATCACGAATCGGAGCAAATGGCCTGTGGGTTAGCACGAGAACCTTCTTTCCCTCATAGGGCCACGCCCTAAAACCGCGAACCGTTTCATAGGTGTTCCTCCCAATGAGGAGGCAGTCCACTGAGGACATGAAATCAGCATACCCGTAGTCTTCGCCTTCGGATTTCACAATGTCCAGCCAGCTCAGCCCGTGGTCCCGCGTGGCGATGAATCCATCGAGGCTGGCGGCGATGTAGATCGAGGTCTTCATCTCCGTGACGATAGCTCCAATGAAAGCGACATTAAAGTGCTTTTGACTGGGGCTCATCTATCTAATAGTTCGCGTTACCCCGGGCGCTCATGATTTTTGAGCGAAAAAAAGGCCATAGTTCAACGGGGCCGCTCCTCGGAATCGCGCACCAGCCGGATGCGGAGCCCGTGTTTGAGAACGGGAATGTGAATGCTTCCGCTTTGGCTGGATACTTCAGTGATTTAATTAATAACTTGCCTTAAAAGGCAAGTTCAGGCAGGCTGGTATCCGTGGAATCGAGACGAACTTATCCTGTCACTTTAGTCGTGAATGACCGGCTTATTCATCAAGTGATTATCGATCCCCACTACGAGGAGAAACACTCAGAATCAGTCACGGATGAGATTATCCTCGCCCTTGTAGTCAAGCTTGACGGTAGAACGTTTGATTCCGACGATCAGGATGAGGAGTTCGAGTATTTCAAGACGGACCCGATTGAGTATGATGGAAAAAACTATCGGCTCATCTGGCTGCTCAAAGACGACTGCATGTTTATCGGCGTCATTAACGCTTATCGGAGGCCTTGAGTCATGAAAAACAAAACGGATTCCCTGTTTCCCAGTCGTAAAAGGCTCGATGAAGTACGAAGGCGCCTTTCCGATCCGAGCGTCTTGGGTAGCTCACTTCTTCCTGATAATGCGACCCAAATCGACCGGGCGAAGTTCAAGGCCTGCGAAGCGATCATCAAGTTTCGCCGCAAAAATAATCTGAAGCAAAAGGACCTGGCCACGCGGCTGGGGATCGACGAATCCAGGATGAGCGAGATCCTGCACTACAAGATCGAGGGGTTTACCTTGGATCGCCTCGTGAGCTATGCGCAGGTTATTTACCCTGACTTGAAGCTCGAGCTCACGGCGGCATAAGTACCCATCGAATCGCACGGTAAAAGCTGAGACCCGAGCTTCGCTCGCGGGTCACAAAACGGGGAAAACTAAACGGATATTCTCGATCGACTATCAGGAGTTGCTGCAAAGAGTTCGGTCTTACTTTTATTGACAAAAGTAAGACCGAACTCTATACTGATTCTATGAGTAAAACCTGTATGTCGTCTAAAGGACAGGTCGTGATTCCCAAAGAGCTTCGAGATCGGGCTTGTTTGAAAGCTGGCCAGGAGTTCATGGTCCACGAGTCTTCGGGTGTAGTGTTTTTGGTTCCGGTAGTACCGATGGGGAGTCTGCGGGGTAAGTTGAAAGGGAAGGGCGTATCATCGAGTGGAATTCGTGATAAATCGGGCAAGGACGATGACCTTAAGTGAGCCACACGCTTCCGGTATTGCTCGATAGTTCGGCCTGGATTGCTTACTGGAATGAAGAGCCCCGCGCGGTCGGTGTCCTGGATAGGTACGCACGAAGGGTCGAGAAGGTCGTGGTGCCGACGCTAGTGATCTATGAATTGCATCGCCATCTTTTGAAGACGTTGCCTGAGCCTGATGCCATTCTTTTTGTGAAACAATTGAGCCGGGCAACGCTCGTGCCCTGCGACGAGAAGATCGCACTCCTTGCCGCAACATTAGGACGGCAACACCGCCTAGGCACCGCCGACTCCATCATTCTGGCCACAGCATCGGCCTCGGGCGCTGAACTCCTTACACTGGACAATGACTTTCGGGGTATTTCTGGGTGCCGAGTGATCGGCTAGCGTCCCGCATTGACCGCACGGCATGGGCAAAAACGTAAGCCCGCGAGCCCCTCTCCGGGAGTCAGTACTCCAGAGTCGGCACCAGCGTCAGCCGGTCCCATGTGCGTGCACGCTAGTGCGGCGGCCCCCGATCGTAAAACGGAGCGGGTAACAAAGTGTTAACCTGACTGGCTAACGGCCTCGATTGAGCGCACCTCGAGCGATGAGCGGCTACTTCTTTTTAGCTAGGGCTTGCTTGTTAGCTGCCGCGGCTTGCATCTTTTTGTCATTCTCGTTTTTGGCTTTGGAGGCCTTCTGTGATGCTTGCTTCTGGGCTGCTTTGGGGGATTTGTCTCCCATAGTAAGGACCTTTCATTTTGGAGGTTCATTCAGTCTCACGGGGAATCTAGCCCTGTAGGATCGGATTGGCAAGAAATCGGAAATCATTCTCGGCCTACCTGATCTTCAAGATGTGCGCTCGCAGGGCTCGGGCGCCGGGAAGTCGCAACGGCAGGTCGCTGACTGCGTTATTTAGGTTGGCCGTCATTCCATGGAGTTCGTTCGCCGCGTCTTCTAAAGCGTCAGGTAGCCCCACTCCCGAGTAGGCGAGGTCGACTGATTCAACATCGCCTCTCCAGGCGCGATCGTCACGGTCGAACTCCGCATCACTGAGTGTGACTCTTGCGGCCGTGCCGAAGTCGATTTGCGTGATCACGCCCACGTCAGTTGCGCCGGGAGGAAGTTGACTGAGCTTGCTCTGATGGTATTTGGCGAAGGTAGAGAAACAGGCGTCGTTCTCAGGGTCGATCGAGTTCATGCTTAAGCGGTAGCGAAGATGGAAAGCAGTGATTGGAAGGTGAGCCAAGCGGGTCGGGATGCGAGAATGGAGTGGAGCCCCTTCGATTGAGTTCCGCGACGGAAAAGGAGATTCGCCCGCGGACGCGCGCTGAATCTCCATGCTGAATCCGCTTTCTCTTTGGGTCGCTGCCTGGGCTTGAAGAGCGGAGTCCGTGATCGCCTCGTTCCGGCTGTTTTCAAGAAAGCGGCGAATGGGACTCGGAAAGAGATGACCAAGGACCCGCTGTTCGGAAATGGCGCCCAGTTCATATTGAGCGTAATGATATTGGAGATTGAGCGTCGCTTCTCCGAGAAGTGACACCGCGGCTACACAAGAGAGAGCCTGAGATCCGAAGGTCTGCCAATCGAGGGAGAGGTTCGAGACGATCTCGCGGGCGGCTTGAGTGACGTCGGATTCATTCGCGGCAAGCGGAGGGAGGCAAGTATAAGAAGCGCGGGGGTTCGGGCGATAGACAACGCTCCCGACGGCGCACTCGCTTTGCGTGCTGTTGAAACCGATCCGTTGGGTTCTTTGAACAAAAGCGCTTTGAAGCCAGGCGATATCCCGGTCGTCAGGATTGCTGACTCGAGTTTCAAGGTTGGGATGGAGGCGAGCACTACTGAATGCGTGCACATGGGTGGTGGGTGCTAGGATTGCGAGACTCAATGCCAAGACTTGGAGGGGGTGGCGCAGCGGACTCATGCACTGGGTTATACTTGACTTTATTTGTATAGTAAAGGGCCGAGTTTCTCCTCCTCGGGTTCTCTTTTCGTGCTCCCACTCAAGCGCGCCGATCGGAAAAAGATGTGATTGAGCGGAGTCACTTCGACGCCGCTCACGCGGTCTGACATGAGGATCTCGTTCACGTCATAGTAGAGCGGCACGATGACTGCCTCGGTTTCGAGGAGGTGCTTCTGGGCCGTGACGTAGGCGCTCTTGCGGTGGGCTTCTGAGGTTGCGGTTCGCGCGTTGGCGACCTCGAGATCGAAATCCGGATTTTTAAAGCCCGTGAAGTTGTTGCCCGAGCTGGAAAAAAACACGGAAAGAAAATTGTCCGCATCGGGGTAGTCGGCGACCCAGCTCGAGAGAAAGAGCTCGGCCGAGTGCATTTGGCGCCGCACGGTGTAGGTCTTCAGGGGGAGCGCGTTCAGCTTGACTCGAAGGCCGAGATTTTTTTTCAGCTCCTCGACCACCTGAAGCGCCAGCTTTTGGTTGGTTTCCGAGTCGCTCACCATCAGTTCGAGCTCGGGCAAGGTGCTGACGCTGAGGTTTTCCTTGGCGAGTTCCTTTCGGGCCCGGTTGAGATCGAAGTCGATTCCCGCCTTCTTCTCATAGCCCAAAAGGCCAGGGGGCACGAAGCTGGTCGCGATCGTGCCTCTGACGCCGGCGCCGGCGATGATGTTTTTCTTCGAGATCGCCGCCGCGATCGCGCGCCGGAGGCCCACGTTCTGGGTCGGAAACCGGGAAGTGTTCATGCCCAGGTAGAGGGTGCGCAGGTAAGGGAATTTTTTGAGCTGCTTGAGCAGGCCTGCTCCAGTCAGCTGAGGCGCGATGTCCAGCTTGCCCTTCTGAAACTGATCGATCGCATCCTCCGACTTCGGGACAATCATGCCGACGAGTTTGTCGATCGCAGGTTTGCCGCCATAATACGCGGGGTTCGCCGTCATCGTATAGCTACGCCCATCATCGTACTGGCTCAGTAGGAAGGGGCCTACAGAGGCCATTTTTCCCGGGCGCTCCCAGCCCACGCCGTGCTTCTCGATGAGGTCGAGCCGAATCGGAAAACACACCCAGAAGCTGGGCAGGTAGATCCAGTGCGCGACCGGCTGCTTGAGTTTCACTTCGAGCGTCCGTTCATCGACCGCCTTGATGCCGACGAGGGAGAAATCAGAAATCTGTCCGGCGTTGAATTCCGCCGCGCCCTCGATGTCGAACAGAAAATACGCATAAGGCGCAGCGGTCAACGGGGCGAGCAGTCGCTTCCAGCTATCGACGAAGTGCTGCGCGGTCAGTGGAACGCCGTCGCTCCACTTGAGGCCCGGGCGAAGTTGAAATACGTATTTTCGCCCGCCATCGAGAATCTTCCAGCCCGAGGCCAGGCCCGGCTCGGGCTTCAGGCTGGAAGGGAGGCGAACGAGCCCTTCCATGAGGTTCATGAGGAGGTAAATTTCGTAGGGCGTATGCGCCAAGTTCCAATCGAGCGTCGTGGGTTCGCCGGCCAGGCGAAAGCGGAGGATCTTTTCCGTTGGCGGCTCCGCCGGCTGCGCGAGGGCCGCAGAGGTGTTCAAGACGAGGAGGATGAGCAGGGCAATCCGCTTCATTCTCCTAGTTTAACATGAACCCGGTCGGGCGTGATCCCGAGAAGGGCGCGGGATTCCCGGACGATGTCCATTTGCGCCTCAGTGAGGGCGCTGGCCTCGAGGTGGAGGCGTTTCCGCGCGGTCAGGCCTCGAACCCCTGGAGCGACGCGGACCTGCGAGGCAGCCGCCGCGACGAATGGGGTGACGAAGCGGTCGGATTGGATCCAACTATTGTCCGGAGAGCAGACTTCCCTGTAGGCTCGGCCGGTGCGACGGCAGGTCTCTCCGCGATGGCTCTCCGTCGAGGTACCGGGGACGATGTACGGGGTGCCGTCCGCTGCCGTGATCTGGATTTCAGTGCGGACCGACTTCACCTGGTCGAAGTCGTAGTCGTGGGTGTACTCGTCGGTGACGGTCGAGCAGTCGGTCGTGTAGGCCGAGCAGTACGAACTGCACGACGTCTCGTAGGTGGTCACGCAATCGCTGGTGCAGTCCTGGTAGGGATTGCCATCCTTGTCGGTGTACTCGACACAGGCGCATGATTTCACGGGGTAGTCGTAGCAGTCCTCGGCATAGGAGACGCACACATCCTGGCACACCTCGCGATCCGAGTAAGTGGTGAGGGAGAGGCCGAGATTCGGAGAGAGCAGGCTAAACTGCCCAGCGAGGTCGGTGCTGATTCCGGTGACTGCCGTATCGGTGTCGTCAGTGAGATAACGCACGATTTCGAGGGAGGGGCTCAGCCGGAGAAAGATGCCGTACCAATCGATTGGGGTCTCAGCGAGGGGGGTCATGCTATCGGCGGAGTAGACAGTTGCCGCGCCGCTGTATTCATCAAGAGAGGAGGAAGTTTCATCGCAACCTGTTGAAAAAGCAGTTGAAAAGCAAAAAAATACGGCTACAGCAACACGAATCGACTTTGACATATTGCAGCGCGCAATAGCAGCAAGAAAGGGATCTGTCACTGAAATATTGACGCATAGCAATACAAATTGCTAAGGCCCGACCATGAACCGAGCGAGGTGGGCGACCGGGGTACTTCTTCTGGGGATGGGCTGGGGCGGATCGGTTTTGGCCGACCTGATGGCTCCCCTGCAGGGCATGCCACTGAGTATTTTCGGGAACGATGACCGAATCGCCGTGTCGGTCTCGGAGCCGCCTTTTCGGCGGTTGGTTCGACTGACGATTCAAAGGCTTCATGCTCCTTCGGGGACTTGTACCGGCGCCTTGGTCGGACCGAACCTCGTCCTGACGGCGGCCCATTGCTTTCATCATCGAGATCCCTCGGCTGCGATCGGGGTTGAGCTGGGTCGAGAGGGTTCTGAGCGATTTTTGGTGACGGAGGCGCTCGGAGCGCCCGAAACAGGTGTAGCGCCCGAGTTTGCGGAGTCTCACCCGGGCCACTGGGGCGACTGGGCCGTGCTTCGCCTCCGCGCGGATTTCGGCGAGGTGGTCGGTTGGTTTGAAGTGGAGGAGTCCTTTACCGCGCGCACCGAGGGCGTGGCGGTTTCGGTGGTTCTCGCCGGGTATCGCGGTGACCGCCAGCCGCGTTTGGCGGCTCATTTGGGTTGTCACATCCGCAGAGTCGATGCGGACGGAACCTTTGGCCATGACTGCGATATGGTGTCGGGGGCGAGCGGCGCGCCGCTGCTCTCGTGTACGGCGCTCACCGATTGTCGAATCGTAGGCGTGAATATTTCCGAATTTTACAACGCCCTGACCGGCGATCGGTTTTCCGGCGGCTACGCCGATTCGGTCGCGAATCGAGGCGTGCAGGTCGGCCAGTTCGCACCCGCCGTGGCGAGATTGCGGCACGAGTGGCCGCATGGAAATGTCCATCCGGGATCGTTTCGCTTCGACTAGCTCGCTAGCGTTTTCGCAAGTGCAGCGCCCAGAGCTCGATGTGCTCGATCGCCTCTTGGTGGTGCTGGCGCTTGCGCGCCACCGATTGATTGAAGAACGGGTTGAGGAGTTTCTTCTCCAGGAGCTGAAAATGTTGAAGCTTTCGCAGGGCCTCAAAAAAGAGCCCACGCCCGCCGACGATGGGGTTGGTGCAGAGACAGAGGACTTCTCCCTCGGGTCGGAGGTGGCGATGAGCGAAATCGAGAAACAGCAGCGGCAATTCGATCCCCATTTTGCCGCCGTCGCGATGGGGCAAGGCGACGCCCGGCTCGGGCTGCACCATCGGGGGATTGAAGAAAATGAGGTCGGCATTCTGGCATTCCGGCGCGCGTGAATTGCTCTCGATCTTCAGTGCCTGGAAATGGATTCGCGCGGCCAGTCCCTGCGCTTCGACCGCGGCTTCGCCATAGGCGACGGCGCGAGGGGAGAGTTCGATCGCCCGGAACGTCAGGCCGCTTTCTTTCCATTTTTCAGCCAGGCCGAGACAAAGCCCGCCGGAGGAGGCGCCGAGGTCGATCGCGAGGCGCTTCGGGGCCGCAAACGTGTTCATGAAATCGAGCAGCTGAAGGGATTCCCGTCCGAAGTGAACGTGATGAGCGGCCGCATCGGGTTTCGCGGGCCAGTGGCTATGCAGGACGAAACACTGCGCGACTCGACTCAGGGCCGGGCGTTCGTACTCGTTTTCAAATCGAATGACCGCGCGAGCCGAATCTTCGGAGAGCCCCGCTCGTTGGAGTTCGGCGGTCGAGGCGCTCAGGCCCAGACCAAAGTAACGCAGGAGGGTCGAGAAGCTTTCAGGGTTCTTTCGAAACCGGAGGAGGTCGTCCGGGGTGAGTGGCTGCCATTGGTACTCGAGCGCGGAAAGCTCCTCAAAAAGCCGTGACCACGCGATCGTCATCGGCGGGAGGCGCGGGCAGTGATGAGGTAGCCGCCGAGGAGGCCGACCAAATGATGAAAGCTCAGCCAACTCTGGAGGGCGATGCAGAGGAACAACCCGTTCGCGATAAAAGGAATGAGAACGGTGCGCGGTGCCCGGAGCAGGGTCGCGAAGGCGCCCACGAGGGCATAAACTCCGTTGGATGAACCATAATCCCATTCGGTGAGAAAGTGCGCGAGCGCACGGGGATCAAAGGCCGTTAGCAGCGGGAGTACGAGTGCGTGCGAGAGGGGGTTAGAGGCCCAGAGCCCGAAGGCTAGGGCACCGAGGTAGGCTCGTCGTTTGAGAAAAGTCTCGGCGATGGCGCCGAAGAACAGCAGGGAGAGGACGTTTCCGAGGAAGTGATAGGGAGTGGTGTGCAGGAGCGGATGAAAGAGCACTCCCGAGAGGGTGACCTCTCCGGGCCGGTAGGCCGAGGTCTCGAACCAGTTTTGGGCCGGCGCCCAGGCGTGGCGAACGAGGTGCAGCGCGCTGAACAGCGTGAATGCCGAAAGGGTCGCCACGGGGTATTGAAGTCGGCGAGTGAGGACCTCCGGACGGAGGACGCGACCGAGAAAGCGAGAGAGGACTTCGTGAAGCGCGATGCGGATCGCCTGGTCGCCTAGGTGAACACGCGCCGTCGCCGAGAGCGCCCAGAGGCCGAGCTTGCGGTCGCTCGCCGCATAGAGGGTTTCCCAGCGGGTCGGCATGAGCTTTTCTTTGAACGATCGCACGCCTGAAAAGTTATAGAGACCGGAGAAAACTCGGGCCAGTCGGACGAGCGCGCGCGCCCGAGAATCGGGATCGGCTTCGATACCGGTGGCGGCGCAGAGTCCGAGCCGGACTTCGCGGGCGCCTGATTGGGCGAGAAGCCGCATGCTCTCGAGCATGAGCTTTTCCATCGTGCCCGCTCGTGAGGTCGGCTCCCGGACCACCTCGGCGAAGTACCAGGTGCCGGGCTGGGCAACGGGCACGGCGGTTAAAAATGCCAGCAGTTTCCCGTTGGGATCCGTCGCGGCGAAATATCTTTTTTGATCTGATGACCGGAACGGATTGACGCGATTCAGGAAGAGAAGTTCTGGGCCCCGCTTGAGCTGCTTCCACTGGGTGGCCAGCGCTTCCATGCGCGTTCGCGCGCTGGAGAGGTCTTCACCGGTCAGTTCGGCCACGGAGAGCTCGGGACGCAATCGTCGACCGGGGGCGGGGTTGCCTTCGCGAAAGTATCGAGCGAGGTCGAAGAGGGGTTCTTGGCCGATCGCGACCGCATCGCCCCCTTCGCGCTGAATCGCGCGCGCGAGCTCGGCTGAGATCGGAAAGATGAGCGCGTGGTTTTTCTGACTTCGAGCTGAACGCGCGAAATTCATGAACAGCTGCGCGCGCAGCTCCGGCGAAGCCAGAGGCTCGGTGGCCGCGACCCAACTCGTGCCCGCCACTGCGTAGCGAATCTCGCCGTCGATGGAGTCGGTGGCAAATGAACGAAAGCCCTCGTAGGTGGTGATGAAGGAAGAGGTGCGATCCCCGAAGCGAAGGAGTGTGTCTGGATTGTGCGAGGAGGTGGCGGGGGTGGTTTCCATGGAAGCTCCGTTTTCATTCTAGAGGTCGAGGGCGGCATTTCTCGAGCGGTGGTTTTTTGGCGGTCAAGGGCTGGCGCTTCGCTCTGATCCATGGAATCTTGAGAGGCATGAGATTCTTGATTGTCGGGGCCGGCCGAGTGGGCGTCGTCTATGCTCATCATGCACAACAGGGAGGGGCGCACGTGGGTCTTTTCGTGCGAGAAAAGTACGCGGCGGCGGCGCGCGCGGATTTTCACCTCTACCCCTTGCATGAGGGAAAGCGGGCCCACAAGACGTTTCGGGCGAACGCGGTTTTGACGAATTGGGCGGAGGTCGCGCAAACGAAGTGGGATTGGATCTTCCTCGCGATTCCGTCTTCTTCGCTGGAGGGGGCCTGGTTCGATGAGATGAAAGCGGCGATCGGAGAGGCGCGGGTCGTCGCTCTGCAGTTGGGCGTGAATGATCGGCAGTGGCTTGAGCAACAGCTTGGAAGGGATCGCCTCTACCTGGGAATGATCAACCTCATCAGTTACTCCGTGCCCATGGAGGGACATCCTGTCGGTGATCCTGGCACCGCGTACTGGTTCCCTCCGTGTTCGAGCATGCCCTTTTCGGGGCCATCCTCGGCCCCGTTCGATGAACTCGTTGCAACGCTCAGGAAGGGCGGGATGAAGGCCTCTATTGCAACGGATAGTCAGGGGGCTTCTCGTTTTCCTGAGTTTCTGCTGGGCGCGTTGGTTACGGCGCTCGAACTCGTGGGTTGGAAGTTCTCCGGCCTGCGCGACGATGAAGCTATTCGCTTGGCCATCGCTGCGGCCGAGGAACAGAATGCCATTCTCGATCGAAAACTGGGCACCCGTCGGCCGTTTTATTTCTCTGTTTTGAGTCCGCGGTTCATGCGCGGTGGCCTTTGGGTTGCGTCGAAAATGGTTCCGCTACCGATGGAGAGTTTCATTCTCGCTCATTTCACGAAGGTCAACGCGCAGTTTCAGCGGGATCGAAAGACCCTGATGGTGGAAGGGGCCAGGCTTGGTTTGCCGACTTCCGCCATTCAGGAGCTCGATCGGCGACTTGCCGAGCTTCGGATTTCGGCGCTAAAGTAGAAGGATGCGAGTTGCCGCCCGACTACTGTTGTTGTTGTCGTCGTTTTCTCTTCTGGGGAATTCGTGCTCAAACGAAGAAGTGACTCAGGAGTGGCAGCAGCGCGAGCGCCGCGTGAAGGACCTCGACACGGGTCTCACACGCTTGGCTCAGACGATCAAGAAGGAGGTCGGCGCACCAACATGCCGCGAATCAGCGGAGTGTCGTCTCGTCGGCCTCGGCGCGAAGGTGTGCGGAGGCTATCACGATTTTTTGGTCTACTCCGTTAAGACGACTCAAGAGCAGACGCTCCTTCCTCTCATCGCCGAATTCAATAAACTTGCTGAAGAGCAGCAAAATTTCAGTTTTCAGGTCGCAAAATGCGGCCAGGCAATGGGTCAAGTTCAATGCGTGGATGAGGGCTGCGTTCCGGTTAAGTGAGCGCTCTGAGGTTCTTCGCGAAGTGCGCGCGCGGCTCTGCGGTTCTCCGCGAAGTGCGCGCGCGGCTCTGCGGTTCTCCGCGAAGTGCGCGCGCGGCTCTGAGGT
>CAYIHX010000001.1:44270-87612 GCA_964363305.1 uncultured Bacteriovoracaceae bacterium
TCTCTGCGAAGTGCGCGCGCGGCTCTGAGGTTCTCTGCGAAGTGCGCGCGCGGCTCTGAGGTTCTCTGCGAAGTGCGCGCGCGGCTTGTATAGCGACATTTGAATGAGAGAATTATTTTAAAAAATTAAATTTATGAGATGGATTCTAAAAATGATCATGATATAAGCCTCAAATGAATCCTGAATCGAATTCAAACTATCCGATCAGCCTTTCAGTTGTTTCGAACGAAGATCTTTGGATGAAGACTTATTCCGCAAGAAATCGAGAGCGCGAGGCGCTGGACGAGTTACTTGAGTTGCTTCTGGAAGTGGACCGTCGCGGTCTGCATCTTGAGCGTGGCTTCAGTTCGATGTTTGCGTTTCTCGAGAAGGGCTTGGGTTATGATTCGGGCTCGGCCTATCGGAGGTGGATGGCGCTGCGAGCGATTCGCGAAACGCCCTCTGTCAGGGAGCAGTTAAGGGAGGGTACGGTGACATTGTCGGCGGTGGCGATGACGGAGAGTCATCTGGGGCAAGTTCGGAAGCTCAAGGGGATAAGTACTTCTGAACGACATGAGCTATTTGAAAGGATTCAATTGAAGACGAAGCAGGAGGTCGAGATTCTGCTTGCGGCGCGACGACAGATGCTGGGGCTTGCTCCTGAACGCCGCGCGGACCAGATTCGTCGCCTGGATGCGGCGAGAACAGAATTGAGTTTCGAAGTGGGTTCTGAGCTCATGGAGAAATTGAGTCGTCTTCGGGAGCTGTTTTTTCATCGAAATCCCGGGGCAAAGTTGGAGGATCTCTTTTTATTCGCGCTGCGAACGACGCTGAAGAGTCACGATCCCCAGGAGCGGAGCGCGCGACGGCGAGCGCGAGAAACTTCCGCGGGCGCTCCCCGTTCCGTCTCGGTTTCGCGGCCCAGTGTTGCGCCTCAACCCGCCGTTGGTTCTCAGTTCGGCTGGGTCACGCAGCCTTCTTTTGTCACGCAGCGTCTCTTCGGTGGAGGCGCTCCGGAAGAGGCTCGGTCGGACGCCCTCCCGCCTCGGAGCCCACTTCTCCGAGAAGTCCGGCCGATCAACCTCATTTCTCCAGCCCCTGAAGCCCCGGAACCCACGGAGGACGAGCTTCTTCATCACCCGGCCTTCGTTCTTCTTCGGGGCCGCGATCGGCCGCGGCTCTCTCATTCCGAAAAAGATGCGGCGCTCGATCGGGCCCACCATCGCTGCGAGTACCGCGACGCGCGCTCCGGAAAGCAATGCGAACAGACCGCGGCTCTCGAAATCGATCATCGTGTTCCGCTTTCTCAGGAGGGTGAAAATACGGCGGAAAATTTGCAGGTTTTGTGCTGGGGGCATCATGCGTGGAAGTCTCGCGGAGAAACACCCGTGGCGCTCGGGCGCCAAAATTTCTCTTGATCGACTCCATTGAGAGAAATGGGATAGGACGGGGCATGGAGTCTCGCGGTGCGGCTGGCGATTCACCTCTTTCAGCCGGAGTGGCTCGGCGCGTTTCTGGATTCAAACGAATCTCCTTGTGCAAAGAAATGAGTCGATTCAGAATTTCCCCCACTATGATCAATTCTCGCCGCCTTCTCCTGGTTCCCTTTTCTTTTTTGATTTTCACTTGCTCGGTGGCTTTCGCGGCACCTTTTCCCGAGGTTTCGATTCCGAAAGATAATCCAATGTCGCCGGAGAAAATTTCGCTGGGTCGCCAACTTTTTTTCGATGGCCGACTCTCGAAGGATGGTTCGATCTCCTGCAACTCTTGTCATAATGTCCTGACTTCGGGGGGGCATGACGGTAAGCCGTTCTCGCCCGGGGTGGGTGGAAAGCTTGGTGGGCGTAACTCGCCAACAGTGTGGAACGCGGCTTTTTATTCGGTGCAGTTCTGGGATGGTCGCGCCAATCTTCTCGAGGATCAAGCGAAGGGTCCGATGGTCAATCCGGTCGAGATGGCCATGGAGAACCACGACGTGGTGGTTGCGCGCCTCAGGCGGATTCCTGGCTACGTCGAGCAGTTCAGGAAGGTTTTCAATTCTGAGATCACCATTGATCTCACCGTGAAGGCGATCGCGGCCTATGAGCGAACGCTGATGACTCCGGACAGTCCGTATGATCGTTACAAGGGGGGCGACGCGAAGGCTTTGAGTGCGGCAGCTCTTCGCGGTTTGAAGCTCGTCGAGGCGGTGGGCTGCATGAGTTGCCACAGCGGCCCTCACTTCGCCGGACCGACTCTTCCGGTCGGCGCGGGGTTCTATCAGAAATTTCCGATCTATCCAGGTTCGGCGTATGAAACCCAGTATGGCTTCCACAAAGATCAGGGGCGTTATGAGGTGACGAAAAGTGAGACCGATCGACACCTGTTCCGCGTTCCGAGCTGGCGAAACATTGAATGGACGGCGCCGTACTTTCATAACGGCGCGGTGGGTACTCTAGATGAGGCTGTCCGCGTTATGGCCAAGACGCAGCTGAATCGGGAGCTCAAGGCCACGGAAGTGAAGGATATCGTGGCCTTCCTCAAGAGTCTGACGGGGATTCGTCCCCAGGAGAAGAAACCCATCCTGCCCCCCTCCGGATGATACTTCCGGCTTGGTTTTTCCTCGTCGCTGAGATTCTCTAGGGCAACGAGGGAAGCGTATGATTCGAAAAGTTCTGGGTTCGGCCCTGTCATTTGTTCTTTTCTTTTTATCTGTCGATGGGATGTCGCAGGAGCGGGATCCCTCGGTACGGACTTTCAGGGAGTCGATCCGTGTCGATTATGGCCGTTTGGGGCTCTATAGCCTGTCGGGAACCGACGAGGAAATCGGCGAGGCGATCGGACGACTGGCGCCGCGGGCTGCGTTCGCGCCTGAGACGGGCATGGTTCCGTTCATGGGGACTTTTGTCGAGAAACTGATCCAGAATCAGAGTTTCATGCAAGGGACGCCGTGGCTGAAGCCTTGGGTCAGCCCATTTCTTGAGATTAAATATTACTCGAAGATCGAGGAGCGGATATCGCGCGAGTACCAAACCTTCATCAGAGCGCTGGCGGATTCCTCCGGGATGGATCGTCGGGACGCGACGCGGGCGTTCATCAATCCAGACGTAGCCCAGGTCGTGGCGGCCGACTATCTGAACGGGACCCTTCTTCCCGGCTTGGGGGGCGGGCAGGAGAATTTCGCTTTTCCGGCCAACTTTGGCTGTACGACTTTCACGATCCCGCCAGAGTATTCGGATGATGGCCGGATTTACGTCGGGCGCGTGCAGGATTATGCGGGCGTGGGAAAGTTCGATGCCTTTCCCTCTGTTTACTACGTGAAGCGCGCGGGCGCGTACGGTTACGCGCAGGTGGCCACGGCTGGCATCGCCGTCGGAACGGTGACCGCGATGAACGAGCACGGTCTTGTTTTGACCCTTCATACGGGGATGACTCTCGACGCGAAGATCGAAAATACGCCCGGACTCATCACGACTCAGCGAATGATTGAAGGCGCGCGCACCATTGAGGAGGCTAAGGCCCTCTGCGACGCGAATGTTTCGGCTGCGGGTTGGATTATCAATTTGGTCGATGTGGCGACTGGTTCTCCGCGTTCAGCTTGGCTCGAACTCAACCCGCTCGCGCGGGAATGCGTCCTGACCTTCGCCGACAGTTATATGGTGACGAACAATCATTACCGCGCGGTTCAGAATCGGGCGCGAGAAATTCATGTAGGTCCCTCCTGGGATCAGAATTCTCCCGATCGCGGCGCGCGGGTGCTCGAGGCGTTGGAAGAAGCGCGAGGTCCTGAGCGAAATCGCAAGCTCGGTTTGCGCGAAGTCATTCAGATCATGGCCGATCGCAAAGACCTGACTTTGAAGCGGACCCATGCGCTGGCTCCGGGGGCCATCGCGGCGATCGACCAGATCAAGGCCGTGGTGTTCAGGCCGGAGACTCGAGAGTTGTGGGTCTCGGATGGCCGTTCGCCGCCGTCTGCGCGCGGCCGTTTCGTTCACATTCGGATGTCAGATTTCGCGAATCTTGAAAATTTCTCGAGGCGGGACGCGAGCCAGGATCTGGATGCTGGCTCGCTGCTGAGCGGAACGGCTAACGATCTCGCTCTTTATCCGGCATTTGATACCTACTTAGCCGCGACATTGAAGATGGATCAGCATGGCCAGTATGATGCAGGTGGCGCATTGAATTTGCTCGAACAGGCCGTGGCTCTGGAGCCTCAGGAGCCCCTTTTGCGTCTGATGAGGGGCTATCTCTACCTTCGAACGAAAAGGCTCCAACCCGGGATCGATGATCTCACCCGTGTCTCTTCGGACGCTCGACTCGATGCACATCGGAGGACGGTGGCCCGCTTTGTGTTGGCCAAGGCTTTGGATGTGCAGGGGCGCCGAGCGCAGGCTTTGCAGCTCTATGACGCAATTCAGCGCGATAAATCCGTGTATGAAGGGTTGCGAAAGGCGGCCCGCAAATACCTCAGTCGGTCGGCCTCGCTCAGCGCCCTTTTGCAGCTCAATCCGAGTAGCCAATTTTTCGATTTTTCTGGCTACGATTGATCTCGAGGCAAGTGCCCGGCTATCATGACCTCCATGACCCCTGAAAGAAAGCGCGTGTATCTGATTCTCGTATCTGTCTTAGCTCTGCTTCTTCTCGTGGGTTACTGGCTTAAGCCTGCGGACCGGAGTCTTCACCTTTCTGCCGCGCAGAGAGGATTGGATCAGTATTTTGCCGTATTCAATCAGGAGCTGATCTCGAACGGAAATGCGTTGCCCGTGGCCTGGATTGACCTCGATCGATTGGATGCCAACATCGATCGAGTCAAGGCCTCGATCAAGAGTCCTCGTTCGTTGCGAATTGTCGAGAAGTCGCTGCCGTCGCTCGATTTGCTTCGATATATTCTCAATCGCGCAGGGACGCGTCGGCTGATGGCTTTTCATTTGCCGAGGGTTGAGCTCCTGGTGAAGGAGCTCAACGTGGGGGATCTCGACATCCTGATGGGAAAACCTCTACCGGGCAAAGCCGTCAAGGCGATGCTGGTGCGTGCGCCCGAGGCGAATGAACAGGTGTCATGGCTGATCGACAGTGAAGAGCGTTTGGCGGAGTTTGTCCTGGTTGCAAAGGATTTAAAGCGTCGCTTAAAGGTCAATATTGAGATCGATGTCGGTCTGCATCGCGGTGGGATTTCCGAGGTGAAAGACTTTACCTCCGTTTTCACTCTTTTGAAGAAAGAGCAGCAGTGGGTCGAGTTTACGGGCCTCATGGGTTACGATGGTCACGTCACCAAGGCGCCGGCGTTTTGGGGTTTCGGTAAAAAGGACGCGATCGACCGGACGTTGAGGAGCGTGCTGAAGAAGTATGAGCGGTATTACACTCTTGCCAAAGAGGCTCTGCCTGGCAGCTTTCATCGGGGTGCGGGCTCGCGTGCGGACGAGTTGATCTTTAACAGCGGTGGGTCTCGAACGGCTGCGCTTTATTCCGATCTCACGACGGTGGTGAACGACGTGGCGCTTGGGTCGGCTTTTTTGCTTCCGGAAAATTTCGACGACGACAATGTTTCGGATCATCAGCCGGCGGTTTTTCTGGCCGCGCCCGTTCTGAAGAAACTCAAGACGGCCCCCTTGCCCTTTCTTGAGTACTTCTGGGGCTTGCTTTCGTTCTGGAATTCCAATCTCAAGCAAGGCTACGTCCTGTACGGCGGCGGTTGGAGGAACCATATCGTGTGGCCGATCGGTGTTCAGCCAGCCTGGTACTACGAGCTGAAGAGCCTCAACCTCCTCCCGAACGAGACGATCGTCACGGCATCTTCTCAGCAGAAGTTGAAAGAAGGGGATTACGTCTTTTTTCGTCCGGGAGAGGGCGATGCGATCGTCGCCTTTCAGACGATCTACGCTTTTCGCAAAGGGAAGATTCTCGAGACCTGGCATCCGATTCCGTTCTTGAATTAGAGCGGAGCGCCGTCACGGAAGACAAAAAATACGGCTCCGATCAGGCAGCCACCGGCCCAGAGGAAATTCCACGTGGGCCGGACGCCCATGACGAGCCAGGCAAAGGCGACGAAAATCACGAGGGTGATGACCTCCTGGATGATCTTCAGCTGGGGCAGGGTGAAGACCTGAAACCCCAGGCGGTTGGCTGGGACCTGGAGGCAGTATTCAAAAAAGGCGATGCCCCAGCTGGCCATGATGGCAATCCAAAGCGGTTTCTGGCCGAGGTGTTTGAGATGGCCGTACCAGGCGTAGGTCATGAAGACGTTGGATCCGATGAGGAGTACGATCGGTTGAAGCATCGGTTTATTTTGAATTAACGCACTAGAATAACAAGAGAAAATAGCAATAGTAGACAGCAGCAGTTCGTGCTATTAACGCAGTGCAGTAATTCTTCTGGAATCAGGGAGTCCTCATGAAAGATCTTCTGTCGCGTGCGTTCGTCGCAGCCCTTTTCCTTCTCCAGCTCGGTGGTGGGGCGGCGAGCGCGCAGGCGATCCGTCCCTTCGAAAGAACTCCCCTCGATCCCGAGCTCTTCGGGCCTCCTCAGCAGACCGTCGTGCTGTTGACCTCGCTCCATTTCGGGGCGATTCCTCTCTTTATTCGAGCCACCGCGCTTCACCACTTTCCGGGCCGTCTGGAGGGAATCTTTCGCGGGGCGTTCGTCGGCCAGGGGTACCGAATCCGAGTCGTGCACGAGGCCGATCAGCACGATTTATGGAGCGCGCTTCGGGACCCGTCGACCGTTGGGCTGGTTTGGCTCTCCCACGGGGGTGGCGCGAGCGGAGGCGACGGTTACGGCACGGAGGGCGTGTTGATCGATCACCAGTATTTCAACATTCTGCCGGCTCTTCAGGGCATCCATCCCAACCTTCGCTTTTTGGGAGTCGTCGGGTGCAAGAGCGAATCCGCGCTGGAGAATTATTTCGTAAAGCACGGCATCCGAGCGAAAAATCCGAACTTCGTGTTTCGCGGTTTCGATTCGACGGTGGAGCCCCGCCAGGGTTTGCGTGAGGTGGTTGCCGCCGCAAAAACGGCGCTCGATCGACCGGAGGTTCGGCGGGGATACGTGGGCACCTGTGCGACGGAGCGAGGCTATGGAGTTCGAGTCACCCGCCGATTCACGAGCGGCTTTGCCTCCCCAACGGAGGAGCTTCTCGATCTCCATGCTCACCCGACGTTTCGCCGCATGCCCGCCGTGCGGATTCAGCATCGAGACGAAGTTTTGGCTGTTCTTCCGGCCGGCTGGAATGGGGGCGTTCAGCAGACCATCGTGAATATTCCGCTTCCGGAGGGAAGCGTGCGCAGCCCGGTTGAGCTGAAATTTCTCTCGAATATCGGTGAGAATTACTGGTTGCCGACTCGCCCTCTCGAGGTCGGTCGCCTGAGTTTCGAGGCGCCCTGGGCGGGCGCCGCCTGGTCGCTCTTCGCCAAGCCCGATGGTTCACCGATCGGGGTGACGGCCCATGTCTACCGCTATCAGGGTCTCCGCTCCTTTGATGTCGCTCCGGTGTCGTACCATCCTGATGCGTGCGAGCCGATGCCCGCCCGGCGGCTCTCCGAGTGATTCTTTTCTTCGTGACGGCGGCCGGGGTCTGGTTGCCTTCGTCGGGGGAGCTCTTGCGCCAGCGCTGTGAGCAGAAGATCCATGAGGCCATGCCTGGCTATGAAGAGCTCGTGCCGGATGAGTGGGGGAGAATTCCGGGAAAGTGTTTTCAATGGAAGGGCGCGCCGGAGGTCGTCTTTGAAGACGTCGATACGGCGAGCCGAATCCGTGGCGTGGAACAACGGAGCCGGATGGCCGGCGCTGGCACGACCCCAGTCGATCGCGAAGTTCAGGAGTTCTGCGGTCCGGGGTCTTCGAAGCGCTTTCGCGCGGCGTTCTCGCTCGAGGTTCAAGCGGAGCAGGCCATCATTCATCATCACCTACGCCTTGATTTTCCTTGGTACACGCCACCCCGGCGCGACCGCGAGCTGCTCGCCGAGGCCCGTGCTTGTGTACCCTTCGTGGCGTCGCTTTTCGAGCGAGCGGGTGTGAGGCTCGACCTGGTCATCGACTCGCGAGCTCAGGCTCTGGTGGGCCTTCCTCATCTCACGGTTCGAGCGATCGACGGAGCGGGCCGCTCCCACACGGATGGCTTTTTCTTCCTGGGGCAGCCCGAGTTCAAGTACGAGAACCTCCGGGCGGCGTGCGCCGGTCAGCTCGAATGTCTGGCGCTGTTGGAGCAGCAGCGGAAGAACCGCCTGTGCCTGATGTTGGCGCACGAAACCGGCCACGCCCTGGGCTGGAAGGATGAGTACCCGGAGGATTCTTGTCCGGCTCGCCGGGTTCGCGCATCCCCGCGATCGGATCTTCCCGAGAGTCTGATGGCGCACTCTGACGCAGCATTGACTGAATTTGCTGGTTTGGCCTGGTTGGATCCGATGGCACTCAGCATCTACCCCGACCAAATCGACGAGCTCTTTCGGCTCGCGCATCTTGCGCAGTTGCCGGATGCCCACACTCCCCAGTAGACTGAGGTCATGGAAAATACAGGAAAGGTCCTGTTTGGGAACGACACGACTCCCCAGTGGCACGTGGCCGTGGGTGAGCAGACGATGGGCCCGATGTCGACCGCGGATGTTTATGACCGCATTCGATCGGGCGAGTTGAGTTGGGTACACTACGTTTGGAAAAACGGTCAGGCCCAGTGGACGCGCGCCTGCGATACGCCGACGTTCCAGGTCGCGATGCCTCAGGCTCCAGCGAAGCCGCCCAGTGGGCCCCCGAAGCCACCGGTCGTGAAAGAAATACGCAATTGGTACCTTTACTACAACGACACGCAATTCGGGCCGTTTTCAGCCCCTGAGGTGCAAGGGTCTCTCGAAGCGGGAAAACTGCACGGGCGCGTGCATGCCTGGAAAGATGGGATGGGCGGTTGGGTGAGGCTCGAAGAGCTCGCCGAGTTTAGCCATGCGGCGCCCCAGGGCTCTCAGAAGCCGGCGTTTGAGTTAGCGACCTCCGACGACAAGCGGAAGGCCCCGCGTTTTCCGCTGATTGCCCGCATTCTTGTCGCGGATGATGCTCAGGTGTCGGTCGCGATCTGCCGCGACATCAGTATCGGGGGAATGCAGGTATTGACCGATCGCCTCCCGGGGCCGGTCGGTACTCGACTTAAGCTCAACGTGAGTCCGGCCTCGGCGAAGACGAGCACTGGAAAAAAAGTTCGAAGCACGATCGAGGCCTTCGTCGCTGAAGGCGAAGTGGTTCGAATTCTGGAAGATGGGCGAGGCTACAGCTTTCGGTTCAATAAGCTCCCCGAGAAGTCTCGCAAAGCGATCGAGAGCTACATCCAAGAAAGCAACGTAGAATGAAACCCGAAACGCCGACCGTGATGCAGCCCCCTGGTTTTCCCGGCCTTCCTTCGAACTGGGAGACGGAGTGGCTGACGCTTCCGGGCGTGGATGCGAAGACGCAGCTTTTCGTCTGGGTGCATCGAAAGAAAGAGGTTGAGCGTCGGCCCGCGCGCGTTCTTTTTGTCATTCACGGCTTTGGTGAGCATGGGGGACGGTATCTTCACTTTCCTCACTACTTGGAGAAGTCGATCGACGTTTGCGTCGCGCTCGACTTGCGCGGACACGGGCGTTCCGAAGGAATTCGAGGCTATGCCGAAAATTTTGAGCAGCTGGTGGAGGACGTAGAAACGGTTCTTCCCCGGGTAGTGAGTCGCGAAACGCAGCGCTACGGGAAAATCGAACTTCACCTTTTCGGGCATTCGATGGGCGGGCACATCCTATTGCGCTTGCTGCGTCGTTTGAAAGGGGTGCCGGTCGCCTCTGCCAGCGTCTCGGCTCCTTTTTTGGGAATCCACGGCCCCGTCCCGTTGGTGAAGAAGACGGCCGCTCGCTTGCTTTCCAATGTTTGGGGGTCTTTGCAATTGGCGACGAACCTCGATGCGAAGACGATCTCGCGCGACGACGGCGTGGTGAAAACTTACGTGGCGGATCGACTCGTTCACGATTTGATGACCCCGCGCCTGTTCACGACGATGACGGCGGCCATGAAGGACACTCTCCTCCGGGACGAGGCCTTCGAGGTGCCCTTGCAGTTTCAAATTCCACTTCAGGATCGCCTGGTCGATTCGAGCAAAAGTCTCGACCTCTTCAAGCGCCTCCAGGGGGTGAGCAAGCAGCTCAAGACCTACCCGGACTCGTTTCATGAGGCGATGAACGATCTCGACAAGGAGTCTTTTTTTGAGGATCTTCGCTCCTGGATTGAGGCACACTCGAGCGCATGAGTGAAAAACACGTCACCCAGCTGTTTCGTCTGCTGAATCTGGTTCGCGCGGTCAGTTATCGCGAGGGCGACTTCGTGTTGGCCTCGGGCAAGCGCAGCAGCTTTTACATCGATGTGAAAACGACGTCGCTTCATCCCGAGGGCGCCTCGCTGGTCGGCAAACTCGCCGTCGCCAAGCTCCTTGAAGCGGGCTACGAGTTCGGCGGGGTCGGCGGCTTGACCCTCGGCGCGGACCCGATCGCAACTGCCGTCTCCCTTGCGGCTCTTGAGGCGGGAAAATTCTGGCCCGCCTTCATCGTCCGCAAAGAGCCTAAAGAGCACGGCACCGGCAAGTACGTTGAAGGGGCGGATAATCTGAAAAAAGATCTGCCGCTTCTTGTTTTAGAGGACGTCGTTACGACCGGCGGCTCGAGCCTCAAGGCCATCGAGCGCCTCCGCGCGGAGGGCTACCAGCCCACTGTCGTGCTTACCATTGTCGATCGCGAAGAAGGCGGCCGCGAGGCGCTCACGAAGGCCGGGGTCGAATTTCACGCTTTGCTCACGCTGGGGCAGGTCATCTCCGGGCGGCTCGCTTAGGCCCGAAGGGTGCCGCCGGGCTCGAGTTTGAGTGGAGTGCCCCTCCACATCACGGTGTTCCCGCTGGCGATGTGAAGCCAGAGTGGGAGTGCGATGAGTTCACGAAGGAACCAGATGACGGGGAGCCGTGGCTCGAGAGCAACGCTCGTGTGTCGAAGAATAAGAAAGTCGCAGAAGGAAGAAATGCCCAGGTGAATGAAGGCGGCCGCGGCCAGCGAGATTCCGAAGAGGGGTGGCAGGCTGAGGGTGGCGAAAAGCAAGCTGATCGGTAGGACGGTCAGTACTTCAGCGTAGAAGGCGAGAGGAACCTGAGCTTTTCTGATCCTGCCCCAGCGCAGATGGCGTTGCCAGAATGCTTCAAAGGTTTGCTTGCCAATATGTTGTTCAATCAGATCACTCATCAGGATGACTTGAAGTCCCAGCTTTCGCATGAGCTCGCCGGCCATGTAGTCTTCGGCCAAGAAACGAGCAAGGGCGCCGAGGCCTCCGAATCGCTTCGCATCCGAACGCCGAAACAGCATCGATTTTCCGAGAGCAGCTGGTTTTCCGGCTCCTGCGGCGAGGTTCATGCCCCGGGCGTAGAATGTATTGAGAATCATGGCCTCAAGGTGCGCGCCGAGTCCTCGTGCGTTTCTCCCGGCGACGACGGCGGTGACGAGGCCGACTCCCGAGTCGACGTGGGCGACCATGCGTTTCAGATAATTCGGACGAACCCGGATGTTGCTGTCGCTGATGAGGATCCAGTCATGCTTTGCGCGGCCGTAGGTGAAGGCGAGATTGTTGACTTTCGGGTTCGGTCCCAGCTCGATGTCGCCGACAATGAGATGGGCGTTTGCGTTGGGAATTTCAGCGATGAGTTTTCTTACGATCGCCACCGCGGGGTCATTCGAGTCCGCGACGCTGAAGAGAATCTCGTATTCAGGATAGTCGATATCGAAGAAGCTTCGAAGGTTCTGCTCCAGCCCGGGGTCGGCACCCTTGAGGGGTTTGAGGATGGAGACGGGAAGGAGACCAAAGGGCGCGTCGAGATGAGGCGGGGGCGTTTTAAACCGCTTCAGGGTGAGCCAGGTGCTCCAGGTGAGCAAAATCGTGCTCAGGCACCAGGCGATGAAGGCCAGCAGGGTCGACATGGCGAGAGTCCTCCCGATAGAATTTGTATTCAAGTTTCTGATCACGGATGGCCTGAAGAATGGCCTCCGACTTTTTCTCGCAAGTGAGCACGGTCTTCCAAGCGTGGATCTGTCGGGGGACGTGGAGGTCGCTGCTGGCCACCATGGGGAGGCCGCTTTTCCAGACCTCGGAAAAAAGGTAGGGGCCGCTTGCGACTTCCCAGGCATCAAATTCCTGCGCCAGCTCCCGGCGGCGGTTCCAGAGGTGGTAGGTCTGTTTTTCTATTTTGCGAGTCGAGACGGGGTGCGCGGCGATCGCAAGGGCGCCTTGCGATCGGATGGAGCGACAGAGCTCGAGCGCGTCGGCATCCGCGTGAAGGAAGTCCGTGACGCCGAGGGCGACGATGTGCGCGGATCGATCGTTGAGGACGTTGTTTTTGGAGAGCTCGAAGCCCGGAATGACGACCATGCGATACTGATCCCAGGCTCGGGCCGCCTCCGTCCGGATGATCTCGAGATAGAGGGGAAACGTCGCGGGCGTGAGGGTATGACCGATGTAGCGCGCCGCGATTCCCGCGAGGCTTTGGCTTTCGCAAAGGTGGTCGGTGATCGCGATCGCGCCAAAACCTCGAAGGCCGTAGAAGTCGATCAGCTCGGGGATCGAGAGCTTTCCGTCGCTGAACGTGGAGTGAATGTGGAAGTCAGCCAGATATCTCATTAAGTCGAGTATCGCGAATGGATGTCGGGAGGGGATCAGGGGATGATGAGGGTTCTGTTAGGACGGCGCGCCGTCAATGAATCAGGCCGAGAGCCCGTTTGCCGCTGGTCACACCAACTGTCGATAGTCACAGCGCAGGGCTCCCATCACCGAAAGATTCGCCCTGGGATGATTGAGCGGCCTTGCAGGTTCTCAACCGAACTCCCAACGCCCCTCCGCAGCGTTATGGATGCGACAGGCGAGGATGAGGTTTTCTGCCGTGTGTAAGCCACCGCGCGCAAACGGCGTGAGGTGATGAACCTCGAGCGCGTGTCGGGACTCGCATCGCTCTCCCGGTCGGCCGAATTCGCACTGCCCCCGGGCCCGCGCATAGACCAGGCGCCGAAGCGGCGCGGAGATGTAGCGAGTTCGGGGGGCCGGTGGGTCGCTCGATTCTGAATAAGTCGCGAAGCCGGTTGTGGAAGAACCCGCCGAGCCGGGTGGCGAAGACTCGAGCGCGGGCCGGACTGAGCCACTCGGTGCCGAAGAACTTCGCGCGGGCTGCACTGCGCCACGCGGCGCCGCAGGCGGGAGTCCCGACTTTGTGCCGCGAATCTGACTCCCCATTTCGTTTTTGCTCTCGCCCAGTCCCTTCTTTTTCTTCAACTGGCCGACCCAAACCGCGAGCGCCTTCTTGAGAATCGGGGCCAGGCTCGGATTCAGATCGGCGTTGTGCGCGACCAGACTCTTCGCTTCTTGAATGAGAGCGAGCAATTCATCATCGGCCGTGAAACGCACCTCTGAAAAAGTCGGCGCCACGACGCGGATGCGTTCTTCGGTCCGTCGCCGCTCGGCCAGGGCGGGAGATTTCTCGAGAAGAACCCGCTCGGTCTCGCGGGTCGATCGCCCGGCCAGCGACGTGAGGAGGTCGCGAGCTTCTTCGCGAGAAACGGTTCGTCCGGTTTCTTTCTTCTCCGCGCGCACGAAGGTGCGCACTTGCGCGAGCTGTGACAGCTTGATCTCGCCCGAGGCCACTTGCGCTTCCAGCTCGGGGACATCGCGAAGTTGGCGCATGGCTGAAATTCTGCGATGCGCTTGGTCTTCCGAGAAGCGAAGCTCTTTTACACAGAAATCAAAGAGCGAGGAATGTGTGCGCGCGAAAAGGGCCCGCGCCTCGATCTCGCGTAATAGGTGGAGAATCTGGAGCGTGATTCGGCGTTCCTCACCGCAGAGCTGACGCGTCTCAGTCAGTAATTCAGAATCAGAAAGGTGTTTCAGGGCTTTTTCGGAATTCATGCGCACCTGCATACACCCTGTTTTTCGGGGCCCCTGGCAGACGCGCCAGCGAATCCAAAAGAGGACGACCTTCAAAAAAGTCTCCGCTCCAGTTCAAAGGCCGTAAAACGGCATTGTGAGCGCCAGAGGGGTGCATGCGCGGTGCGATGTCTACATTCGTCCGTCGTTAGGCCGGTACACCGTCAATAGAAAAGTGATTTGCATAAGAAAAATTTCAGGCCAACTTGAACTCCGCGCCACGACGGCGCCCGCCCTCGCCGTTACCCGCGGCGCCGCGTGGCGCAGTGCAGGCCGTGCGGAGTTCTTCAGTTCCGCGCTCGGTGAGTTTCGCCGCACGCAGATCTCGAGCCGCTCCCCTATTCAGGGGGATGTGGCAGGCTGGTCCCAGAAGGCGGGACCGACGGATGAGTCCTCAAGAGCAGGCCCCCGCTCGAGTTTCCAGGTCTTGGGCTCTCTCGCCAAAGTGGCCAGTGTCGGTGGGTTTCTACCCGCACTTCCCCACGGACCTCACTCCACCCCAGTCTCGCGCGCCTCGGGCAGTAGTCCCGGGTTGCCCACGGTTGGTGGCCCTCCCTTACAACTACAATCTGGTGGATGGCTTTGTAATATCCCGTTTTATTTGAGAAATAATTGATCAGCAATGAACAGATCGAGGTTTTGACTTTCCGGAGGTGCACAGAGCGTGAACATCTGTTATGCGCTGCGTTAATAGTCAGCTTATATTGACCTACAGGAGTCCAAACACATGTTCCGTACACTACTTGTCCTCGCTTCCATCTTCTCCTCCACAGCCAGCTTTGCCGGTACAACAGTACTCCAGCAACACGACCTCAGTGTCTATGAGGCCAGCAACGTCACACTGAATGCGGTCTTCGCCGTCAATGCGCGACAGGGCAGGGCCTGGATTGAATTTTCAGGAAAAGAGTACACCTCTGCCACTGAGGAATTTTCTCGTACAGCGCTCAGCAACCGCGTTCATGTCAATGGACTTGCCTATAATGCGACGAACAGCACGATCACTCTCACCCTCGCAGGTCAGGCACCACTGGTGTGCGCTCACGTGACGACGGGCCTTTTTGGTGGCATCAGAGCTACCGACGACTGCCGCCTCAGCACGCGAATGGTCACTCGTCGCGTAGACGACAGTTTTGAGGTCACTGAAGTGGTTTCAGCTCAGTTACTGATTACGATTCCGGACGTAGCTCGTCGCTAAGTCGACTACGGCGTAAACGTCGTGTTCACATAGTGGCCGAATACTTTGTTACGCCTTTCCGGTAGGCAAGCAAATCGGGCCCAGCTATCTGGATTTTTTTGTGCTAACGAGCGCGGGACGGTCAGGAGAAGTGAACTTGATCGAGTTTCTCGAGGCTGCTCGAAATGTCGGCAACGGGGTATCAATTTTGTAAATAATTCAGATTAAATGGAGATATTCAATGAATTTTGCATTCACGCTGTTACTGGTTTTCGTGTCTTCAGGCGCCGCCTTCGCGCAAACAGAGGTTCCCTGTGACTCATCGGTCAAGGTAGCGGTGGCCGTGGAGCTCATTCGTTCGGGGATTAATCCTGAGGCCGTAGTCA
The DNA here is from genome assembly GCA_964363305.1 of uncultured Bacteriovoracaceae bacterium. Taxonomy (GTDB): domain Bacteria; phylum Bdellovibrionota; class UBA1018; order UBA1018; family UBA1018; genus CAYIHX01. Next base: position 59,736 of record CAYIHX010000001.1, read on the forward strand.
TCGATCAGCCCGTAGTAGTGGGGGTTGATGCTACGAGACTTCGAATTCAATACGAAGTTCGAGTGAACTACCCAAGGACTCTGATTGGATACACGCATTACAAGCAATATCGGGTCGACCTGTCGGCTGTAAACTGCGGAGACGCTGAGGTTACGCTTCAGGACGAAGTTCAATAAGGAGACTCATCTCGTTACCTCCTGATCGGCGTCCCCCAAGAACCTCACTCCACCCAAGTCTCGCGCGCCTCCGGCAGCAGCCCCGGGTAGTCCACCGTTGAATGCAGGCCGCGGCTCTCTTTGCGACGGGACGCGCATTGAATGATCAGATCGGCCACGGTGGCCAGGTTGCGCAGCTCGATCAGGTCGCGCGTGAGCAGGTAATCCCAGTAGTACTTGTTGATCTCGTTCTTCAGCAGCTCGATGCGGTGGCGGGCGCGCTCGAGTCGGCGATCACTTCTGACGATACTGACGAAATTCCACATCATGGTGCGGATTTCGAGCCAGTTGGCGGCGATGTCGATCTGCTCCTCCAGTGGGGCCGCATGGCCGACGTCCCACTCGGGGAGGGCCGGGAGGGGAGGAGCCGTCGCGCTCAGCCCGGCGGCCGTGAGCGATTTCGCGGCGTGCTCCGAGACTCGGTGAGCGAAGACGACTGCTTCCAGCAGCGAGTTGCTCGCCAGGCGATTGGCCCCGTGCAAACCGGTCGAAGAAACCTCACCGACGGCATAGAGGCCGTCGATCGTCGTTCGGCCCTGTTCGTCGACCCAGACGCCACCGCAGGTGTAGTGGCAGGCCGGCACGACGGGAATCGGCGCGATCGTGATGTCGATCCCGAACTTCAGGCACGTCTCGAAGATGTTGGGAAATTTTCGGCGTAATTCGGCTGCGGGAAGGTGAGTGGCGTCGAGCAGTACGTACTTGTCGCCGGTTCGCTTCATCTCCACGTCGATCGCGCGCGCCACGATGTCACGCGGGGCGAGCGAACCCATCTCGTGATGGCGTTTCATGAACTCCTCGCTCGCGCAGTTGCGAAGCACGGCGCCCTCGCCCCGAAGCGCCTCTGAGATCAGAAACGTGCGCGTGCCCGGATGGTAGAGGCACGTCGGATGAAATTGCATGAACTCGAGATTCGCCACGCGTGCGCCGGCCCGGTAGGCCATGGCGATTCCGTCCCCGGTCGCCGTGTCGGGGTTCGTCGTGTAGAGGTAGACTTTGCCCGCGCCGCCCGTGGCGAGCACGGTGACATCCGCCGCCATCGCGTGAATTTTTCCCGTTGCGGATTCAAGAACGTAGGCCCCGAGGCAACGGCCTGGTTTCCTCCATTTCTTGAACACCTTGCCTTCGGTGATCAGGTCGATGGCGACGTGGTGTTCGAGCATTCGGATTCGGGGGTTCTTTCGAACACTTTCGAGCAGCGCGCGTTCAATCTCCCAGCCGGTGAGATCGTCGGCGTGGAGGATGCGTCGCTTTCCGTGGCCGCCTTCGCGGTGCAGGTCGAAGACCTCGGTCGGATCGACGGGGAGAGGGGAGAGGTCCTCGCGTTTAGTGAACTCGACCCCGAGGTCGATGAGCTCTTGCACGCGAGCCGGGCCCTCGCGGACACAGAGGCCGACGATCTTCTCGTTGCAGAGGCCCGCGCCCGCAACGAGCGTGTCCCGGACGTGTTCTTCGAACGAATCTTGCTTCGACCAAACGGATGCGATTCCGCCCTGGGCGTAGCGAGTGGAGCCTTCGGCCGCGTCTGCTTTCGCGATGATCGTGACATTTGCTTGACGCGCGAACTTCAAGGCGGTGCTGAGACCGCCGATCCCGGTACCGAGAATAAGAACCTGGGGCGTTCGCGACATGACGTCGCGATACCACTTGCCCTTCGGGCCGTGCTATCTTTTTGAGTAGGGGGGCTGATATGAAGGCTCGAATTCACCTGACTACTCTCATCGGCGCTGGCGCGATTTTGATCGCGGCGGTCGCATTGGGCACCACCGTGGGACTTCGACTCCATCAGTTGGAGGAGGGTGCCGCTCTTCAGGAAGACCTGACGGCCCTTTCGGCCCAGAACGGAGAGATGGTCGAAGCGTTTTTCACCTGGGTGACGGCTCTCAAAGCCCAGTCGATCTCCCTTTCGGCGGGGCTCGACGCCTATACGATTCCGATTCTTCACTGGGCCGAATTGACCGATAGCGGCCCCGCGCTTGGGATCGGGAAGCGTTTGAAGGCGGAATCCGTCGACGTAAAAACGGAGGAGGCTTGGCTGAAGGAAGTGCAGGCTCGGGCGACTCAGTGGCGGGGCACGCTTCGAGAGAGTGGTTTCGGGATTCTCCGTTTTCGGGCGGATCCGGCGATATCCAGGGAGTGGCTGGGGTTTCTCTTTGCTCAAAAGGGGCGGGTGTACGCGGTGGCCGTCAATCCGAGCGCGGCTTTTCCCTTCGTGAAAAGATTTGCGGCTCGTTCGGCGGGCGGAACGATTCGCTCCTATTTGATTGGAAACGATGGGCAGGTCGTTACCCACTCGCAAGAGAGCTACGCGGGCGTGAAGTTCACGGCCGCGCCCATTTTTACACAGGCGCTCGAGGCGGTGGCTCAGGGAAAGCGTTCGAGTGGCGTGGGTCAGTTTGAAGCGATTGATCGCCTGCCGGTGCGTGCGGCTTACGCGAGAGTGGGAAGCCTGCCGCTGATCTGGGTAACCGAACGGCTCGAGCCGCGGCGTTCTCTTTTACCGACGGGATGGCGGGGAATCGCGGGGGAAGGACTGATTGGACTGGGAGCTTTGAGTCTCGCCGTGCTCGGTCTGGCTGCTCTCAACGGTCGTGCCGCAAAGGCGGCTTCGAGTCGCCCCCGAGCGACGACGCTTCCATCTCTGGACGCAACCGTGCCTGTACAGGCGATCTCCCGCGCGCAGGCGGATGCGATGCTGGCGGGCCCCATCGTGACGCAAGTGGGGGATAAGAGGGTGACTCAACTTCGGGAGCCTACTTCGTTGAACGATTATGGGTTCGGAGAGACGCTTCTGCGGCAGGATCTTTTGGCCTCGCGAGAAACGCTGCGTTCCATTGATGAGGAGAAGAAAATTCTCGCCGAGGTTGAGGAGGTGCTGTTCAAGACCACGCAGCCTGATCAGGCCGTAAAAGAAATGACCGAAGGAGTTGCGCGCATGACGGCCGGGCCGACGCTTTTTTTCCAGTTTCAGGAGACTTTGCGGATGGCGCAGCTGAAGTTCGACGCGGGCTTTGCGCCAGGTCAGGCTCCGGCCGAGATCTCCTTCCCGCTCGATGCGGAGGGGGGAGAAGAGATGAAAACTCGTCTGGCGAATCATGCTCCCTTGGCGCGGATTATATTGGCTCGTCTCGGGATCGCGCACTTCGAGGCCTGGCCGGTCTATCGATATTCTCAGCTGGGTCGAAACATGGGAAAACAAAAGCTTCACGGAGTGCTGGTGATTCTTCAGGCGGGCGAGGCGGCGTATACCCGCGGTGATTCAATCGGACGGATGATCCGTTCGGCTTCATTGGTTTATGAGAACACGATTAACGCCCAGTAGCGCGCGTGAGATCGATGCGGGCCGAGTGCGCGCCGTTCTCGATGGCCGCGCGTTGGTGACGAATTACGAGGCGATTCGATCTCAGGTCGACGGTCTGGGGATGATCCCCATGATCAAGGCGGATGCCTACGGTCACGGCGCCGCTTGGGCTGCTCGGCTGCTTCATGGCGCGAAGGATCTCTATGCCTATGGGGTCGCCTCCCTCGGGGAGGGCGGGCTGCTTCGAGAACAGATCGGGCCCAGGCATCGAAGAACTCCCGTTATGGTTTTTTCAGGGGCGATGCCTTGGTGTGAAGAGACCGGGGCTTACTGCGAGGAGAATGGTTTGCAGCCGGTCATCGGCTCGGAGGATGCTTGGCGCGCATTCACTCAGGGACGGTGGCAGGAGCGGATCGGCTATCATTTAGAGTTCGATACGGGGATGAACCGCGTGGGTCTGGCGCCCGCGCTTTCCCTGTCAATCGCCAAGCAGGTCTCCTTATTCTCGTCGGAGGCTCAACCCCTTTCCGTGTTTACCCATCTGGCGAGTTCAGAGGTCGTGGAAGATCCCATCACTCAGCGACAGCTTTCGAGGTACCTCGATCTTCGAGGCGTATTTGAGAGCCGCGTGCCCGGAGCGCGGTTTCACTTGGCGAACAGTGGGGCGATTTGGAATTCGAAATATTTTCGGTTATCCGAGATTTCAGATCTCGTTCGGCCGGGGCTTTCTCTCTACGGGATCCCTCCGTGGAGCGGCGCTCCAGTTCGCGGGCTTTGCCCGGCGATGACGGTTTACGCGCGGGTGATTCATTGTTTCGACGCGGCGCCTGGGGAGACGATTGGGTACGGGGGCACTTTCAGGGTGAAGGGAACCGAGAAACAGAAGGTCGCGGTCCTCGCGATCGGCTATGCCGACGGACTCCTGCGCGCGTTGAGCAATCTAGGCGAAGTATGGCTCGGGGGCCGCAAAGAAAATTTGTTGGGACAAATCAGCATGGATCTTGCCGCCGTCAGCCGGTCGTCGCAAGTGGCGGTGGGTGCGGAGGCTGAACTGCTCGGTCCGAATATTGATATCTGGGCCCAGTCTAAAAAGGCTGGTACGATTCCCTATGAACTTCTCACTTCTTTTTCCGCAAGGGTGATTCGCGAAGATGGCTGAAACCGGGTCCGCATCGATTCGACTGGTGAACGTGCACAAGTCCTTCCGCGGGGGACGGGATAAGATTCTTAACGGTGTGAGCATCGATTTTCCGGCGGGCAAGCTGACTTATATTCTCGGTCCCTCTGGCGTGGGGAAGTCGACGGTCCTGAAGCATATCCTGGGTCTCTTGAAGCCAGACGCGGGCCAGATCTGGGTGGCGGGTCGCGATATGGCGACGTTGAGTGGGCGTGAGCTTGCCCATCATCGGCTCCATTTCGGGATGCTGTTCCAGAACGGCGCGCTGTTCGATGATATGACGGTTTTTGAGAACGTGGCTTTTCCGCTCCGAGAGCATTCGGACTGGGATGAAGACAAGATTTTTGCCACGGTCACGCGTTCGTTGACGATTCTTGGAATGCCGACCGGGCATGATAAATTTCCCAGCGAGCTGTCCGGTGGGATGAGAAAACGCGTGGGGCTGGCCCGGGCGATCATCCGAGAGCCCAAGATTCTCCTCTATGATGAGCCCACCACGGGGCTCGATCCGGTGACTCGAAAGACGGTCGATGAGCTGATCGAGCAGCTGAAGCGCGAGCTGCGACTGACTTCGCTCGTCATTAGCCACGATATCCCAAGCGCCTTGCAGCTGGCGGATCAGATCGCCTTCCTCGACCAGGGGCAGATCGCCTTCTGGGGTGTTCCGGATGAGTTCAGAAAATCCGATCATCCCGCGATTCGGAATTTTCTCGATGCCGAGATGCGGACGGTCGAGGCACTCCTGAAAAGACCTCTCGATTGAAGTGCTTTTCTCGGCTACTCTTGGAGGCGAATGGCACAGTGGCTGGTCCGTACCTCCGAGAATCAGATTCTGGGGCCTTGGTCGCAGAAGGAACTGGTCGAACGAATTCTCGCCGGAGAATTCCGCCTCGAGGATGAGGTCTGTGGTTCAGGGGACTACTGGATCGCACTCCATGAACGAGACGAGGTGAAGGAGAAACTGGGTATCGAAGCGCCCATCCGGCGGCCTCAAGGGACTGAGGAGGAGACTCAGACCGACACTGAGCGGACAGACACCTCTCTGCCGATGCCCGAGCCGCGACGTCCGTCTTCGATTCCCCTACCGGTTACCTCTGGAGAAGCGCCCCCTCATCAGCCGCCGGTTCTAGCGCTGTTTCTGACCTTGGGTGGTCTGGGCTTGGTGATTTTTGTGGTTTTTCTGCTTCGCGCGGCGCTCACCTCAAGAGGGCCCTGAGCGCCCTCTTTTTTCGGTGCATCGCAGATCCTCAATGACGGGAAACCCCGGGCTTTCCCCAGCCAGCTTGGCGAGGCGCTCGAGAATCTGGCGCTTCCGATGGTGCAGTTCGGCTTTCCACAGTGGATGATCGACTTCGACCCAGAGCACCTTGTTTTCGACGCGGAGCGTCCTCGCGTGGCGCGCGATGCCCGGACCGACGACTTCTTCCCATCGCGAGAGGTGCTGCGCCTCCTGCCAGCGTAACCCCAACTTGGGGTAGCGTCGTTTGAGGGCTTCTAAGATTTGAGAGAGCGAATCCATGAGGAACCTCGTTGTCTCGGTCGGCTCCCTGAGTTAGCTCAAAGAGGTGATCTCTGGAAAGCAAAACCTCCTCACTCCGGCGGCCTTCCTCCTCTCCTCCTGGGCGCTTTGTTCCTGTGGCTATGCGCTCAAACAGGGCGGGCATAATCTCTTGTTTGACAGTGAGGGGGTTCAGACCGTCTACATTGAGCCGTTCGTGAACAATAGCTATAAGCCGGGTGTCGAGAATCTGGTTTTCAATCAGGTGCAGCGCGCGATCGCCATCTCCGGGAATATTCGTTTGGTGAGCGCCAGGAAAGAGGCCGACGCCGTGCTGAGCGGAAGTGTGAGTTCGGCCGGATACGGCGTGGCGGGCTCGACCTTTGCGAGCGGGGCGATTTTTCCGAACGGAAGGATCGAAAAGGATTCCTCCGCAGTCACGGCAGCCAAGGCACAGACCTCGATCGCCACGAGCTATAGCGCGTCGCTGAGCTGTAGTTTTCAGCTCGTGAAACGTCCGAACCGGGGACGCAAGCCGGTCAATGCGTCGAGGTCACTTTGGGGGGGGGGCTTTAGCCGCTCCATCGGCTTTCCCGCGAATAATCAGCTCGGGATCTTTGGAACCACCTCTCATCTGATCAATGAGAGTGAGTATGAACGCGCTTTGAAAGAGCTGGCCGAGCGGGTCTCTTTTGATTTGACCGAAAACATGTTCTCGATGTTCTAGCCGTTGAAGAGGAAGGTTCTCGATGCCCCGTTTAGAGACGAAGACGATCTATCAAGAACTCGAACAAGGTTGGGTCTGGCCCGTCTATTTCATTTACGGTCCGGAGCGCTTGAGGGTCCGTGAGCTTGTGAAGCGGATCCGCGAGGCAGTCGAAAAACGTTCGGGCGCACTCGGAGGCTTGGGGACCGAGGTGCTCGAGGGAACCGAGATCACGTCCGAGTCGGTAGTGGAGTGCTCTCGGACGTTGGCGCTCGGCGGCGGGATTCGTCTGACTCTGGTGCGCGATGCCCACGCTCTTCCGGATCCTGATCGGCTCGCCGACCTCTTCGGGCCTCGGGTGACGATCGCCGAGGCGGAGGCGGTCACGGTGCTTTTGGCGAAGGATCTTGATCAACGGCGCAAGTTCTCGAAAGCGGTGTTGGAAAAAGCGGCGGTTGTGGAGTGCGCCGAAGTGCGACTCGAAGAGCGTGAGGCGTGGATTCGGTTTCTGGCCAAGCGGCGGGGAATGCTTGAAGTGGACGGCGAGGTGGTGCAGGCCTTGTTGCGACTCGAGCCGTGGGGATTGGAAATGATCGATTCTGAGCTCACGAAGCTCGAAATTGCTGGATCGGCTGGTGAGTCGCTTGAGCGGGCGCGCGATGTATTGACCATCGGGGCCGGAGGCACCCAGTGGACTGAGCAGTTTCTGGAGGGATTCTTTGTCCGCGACCGTCGCAAGGCTTTGGAGGCGGCGGAACGTTTTGCCCACTCTCCAGAGGAAGCGATTCCGCTATTGGGCCTTTTCGCTTGGAATGCTCGCCAAGTAGCGGTGTCGGTCGGAGGGGGGGCCGGTCCTGCTGTTCGAGGGCCGATGGCTGAGCGGCTCCGGCGCTGGGCGCGCCATTGGAAATTGGACGAGGTGATTGAGCTTCAAAAGGCCCTGGCCTCGGTGGATTTCGGCATGAAGCAGACGCCGAAGTTGGGTTTAGGGCATTTTACCGACCTGGTTTCGCGTTTTGCACGATAGAAAAAAGGGTTGATTGAGTCAATCAACCCTTCCCGCTTTCTGACTTTCAGGCCCATTTCAGGCCTTGATGGATTCCGGCATCACTTTCTTCGCGAGCAGGGTGAGGCGACTCACCTTGCGAGCGGCGCGGCGCTTCGGCATCACGCCTTTGCTCGCGGCTTTGCTCAGGGCCTTCACGGCGAGCTGATAAGCAGCCTTGGCTTTGGCAACATCCTTCGTCCGAAGGGCCTCTAAAGCCTGCTTGAGCGCGGAGCGGGTGACTCCACGAACCAGAGTGTTACGGGACTTGCGACTATCTTCTTGGCGAGATCGTTTCGCCGACTGACGGGTATTTGCCATGGAATGTTCACTCCTCAATTCCTGATGGGCTCTGACGAGCGAAAGGCTCGGCATCACCACTGATCGAAATGACTCAGCGGTTCGAGCGGCAACCTAGTGAATCGGTAGCCTAAAATCAAGGGCTAGTGGAGTTTTTGACTCTTTGGGTGGGTTCTTTGGCGAGGGTTCGCTGAACGGAGGGGAGGAGGTCGCCATAGGCCTTGAGGAGTGGGTCCCTTCTTTCAGGTGCTTTTTCCAGAAGAGAGCGGGCCACCTCGACCTGGGCTTGAGCTGCCTCAGGACGCCCAGCCCTCTGGTAGACGCGGGCCAGAAGCAGTCTCACTTCTGGGTCTTCTGTTTTTGCGTCCTTCAAGCTATCCGCGACTGCGGCCGCCTCATTCCATTTCTGGTTCTCGGCCATAAACACTACATAATCGAGGCCGAGTTTATGCAGCGCCGGTGCGCGTCGATTGGCCTCGAGATACTGCGCGATGGCCCCGTCGATGTTCTTTTGGTTGCGGTAGATCATGCCGAGGCGGTGGGGGAACTCCGCCGTGTTTTTGAATGCCGCGGAAGAATTTTGAAGGAGTAAAATAGCCTGGTCCACCCGACCGGTCATCTCGAACGCGGCAGCGAGGCCGATAATCACGTCGGTGGACTGTTGCTGGTTTTCGAGACAGGCCTCCGTGGCTGATTCGAGTCGATCCAGGCGTCGGGAGCCGAAATAAGAAATGCTGAGGATGCGGCAGCCATCGAGGCTGTGAGTCAGGGCCGCCTCATGGGGCTCGATCAGGTCCGCGGCGAGGCCGAAGTAGCCTTTTTTCGTCAGTGCGTCCGCCCGCTCGACGACGTGATTTCGATAGAGTGATTGACCGGCGGTGGTGGCCGTACCCAGCAGGATGACGATGAATCCGGCGAGGGGAAGCCATTCGCGCCTCGACCCTTTGCTGAATTTTGGAAACCTCATGGTTTTGTTACTCCTCAGGGGGCGTATCGGAAGTTCAGGGGGGACTCTTCAGTCTCCTGATATACAGCGGGACGGCCTCGGCGAGCGTCATGAACTTGTCGGCGTAGCCCTCTTGTCGGAGGCGCCCCATTTCCGCTTGCGTGAAATATTGGTACCGGGCGCGCAACGGTTCGGGGGTATCGATGAATTCAACCGCTTCTGGTCGCCCCAGCGATTCGAAAACGGCCCTCACGAGGTCACGAAAGGTCTGAGCTTGACCCGTGCCAAGGTTGAAAATTCCCCGTTGAATGGGTTTATCCGCTGCGAAGCGCAGCACTTTCACGACGTCTTCGACTGAGATGAAGTCTCGTTTCTGTTCCCCGTCTCGAATGCTTCCGCGATGGCTTTTAAAGAGTCGGGCCTTCCCCTCGCGTATGATCTGGTCGTATGCATGAACGACGACGCTCGCCATGCGACCTTTGTGACGTTCGCCGAACCCATAGACGTTAAAAAAACGGAAGCCACTCCAGAAGGGGGGATGGGTTCCCGCTTTTTCCTGTTCAAGGGCCCAGATGTCGAAGAGACGTTTGCTTTCTCCATAGGGGTTGAGGGGTTTGAGCTGCAGAGCGAGCGCCTCGTCGTCGGAGTAGCCGAACTCCCCCTCGCCATAGACGGCGGCGCTACTCGCGTAAACCAAGGGAATTTGCTTGAGGGAGGCCAGGAGCCAAAGATTTTGGGAGTATTCCAGATTCATTTTCCGATGATAGCTCTCATTGAGGTTCATCGTGTCCGAGCACGCGCCCATGTGAAAAATCAGGTCAGGCCGCGCGCTCCGCAAGAGCTCGTCCTGCTCGTTGAAAAGGTGGTCGCGCTCGACGAGACGCCAACCTTTTTTGGCGTGCGATGGGTGCTCCGGCCGGGAATAGAAATTTTCGAGAGCGTCGATCGCGACAACGTCCCAACCCGCGGTGCTCAGCTCTTCCGCCAGGCGAAAGCCGATGAAGCCCGCCGCGCCGGTGATCCATGCTGTCTTTTTGTTTTCCGAGGGTAGCATCAGTTCATCTTCAGGGTAAAAGGGTTAAAGTTCGTGTTGCGGTCATAGTAATCGACATTCTCGTGTTTTTTCAAGAATGCCACGATCCGATAGGTGACAGGCGTCATCAGCACCTCCCACAGAACCTTGATGACATAGTTGCTGAGCATCACCTGGATGACCAGCGAAGTCTCCCAGTGACCGAGAAATGCGAGCGGGTAGAAGATGAGGCTGTCGACGAATTCGCCCACCACGGTGGAGCCGATGGTGCGCATCCAGAGAAAGCGCCCTGCAAGGAAGATTTTCATTTTTGCGAGCACGAAGGAGTTTGTGAACTCGCCGCACCAGAAGGCCAGGAGCGAGGCACCGGCCACTCTTGAGGTTTGTCCGAAAACGGTCTCCAGGGCTCCCTGGTTCGGCCAGCCTTCGGCGGGAGGAAGGGCGATGATGAACCATGACATGACGGATGCAAAGACCAAGGCGGCGAAGCCGGTCCAGACCACCTTTCGGGATCGCGCGTACCCGTAGACTTCGGTGAGGATGTCCCCGAAGAGGTAGGTGATCGGAAAAAAGAGGATTCCGGTCCCGAACGTAAAACCAAAGACGGTGGAAATTTTCTGTACACCGATCAGGTTCGAGCACAGGAGCGCGGTGCAGAACGTGGCCATGATGAGGTCGTAGTATTTGTAGTTCTTGGTGGGCGTCATTCGTTGATCTCACTCCATTCGTCGACGAATTGAAAGCACCGGATCGCTTCGCCGGGACGTAGCGTGGCCGAGGCTCCGGCCTGGAGGGACTCAAGGTGTGCGGGATGGGTGAGGCCCCAGGCGGTACCAGTGACGGCCGGAATGCTCTGGTACAGCGCCATGAGCCTCGCCGGCAGCGAAGGTAGCTTGGCAAGCATGGGCGCACTTTCGTCGAGGAGCGCCCGATACCTCCGGCTCTCGATCGCGGCCTCTTTTTCAACAAGACGAGTATATTCTGCGAGGAGCGGCTTCAGCGCCAGATAGTACGCCGCGGCGCCCGGCTCTTGCGCGATCTGAGCGGAGAGTCGTGGGGTGTGCGAGCGCAAAACGTTCGACCACCGGAGCGGCTGTAAAAATTCGTGACCTCTCGCCTGCAGGTCGTGCGCGAAGCGAGGGCGCAAAGAGGGGGTCCCTGTCCATGTTGATTCGAGGTCGGCGAGCCGGGTTAACGACTCGTTCACTCTCTTTTCAAGGTCTGGGTCTTGGTGATGCGAACTGAACTCGGAGAGCTGCACCCATCGATCGCCTCGCCAGGCCTGCAAAGGGCGGTAGGTCAGCCATTGCAGCCCCTTTTTAAGGAGATACTCGGCGGGAGAGTTGCCGGAGCATGAGTCGGTTGCAACGGCGCCTGGTTCGAGCAAGTTGAAGGGGGTTTGGACCAGCTGAAATCCCTGCCCGGAAAAATCCGAACCTAGTTCGTCCATCGCCGCCTCGACGATCATCTCCAGCGAGAGGTAGGCCTCGTCTTCCTTGGGGAGGACAACACCCTCGGATGCGACTCCAAAACCCCGGATTTCGCCTTTTTCCTTTGAGTGAGCGAGAAATGCAAAACATTCGCGGAGGAGTTCCGTGAGGGCGCTGAGATCGTGAGCGAGAGGTGGAAGGGAGAACTCCGGGCCGCGAATGACAAAGAAATCTGGGAACCGTCCGAGGCGGTTTCGGTAGCGGTCGAGCTGGTTTCGGAGTTGCTGTGGCGAGAGTGGCAGACGAGGGTTGCTTTTGGCCACGATCGCGATCGCTTCGGGATCCTGCTTCGAGGTCTTAAAAAACGCGGAGAGCTCTTCTGTCGCGGCTCCCTCGGCGAAAGTGTCCGCCAGATCGACCCAGTTGACTCCTTTGGCAAACGCGGCCTCGGCGGCTTCGAAGGCCGCAGGTCTCAGTTGCCTTGAGAAATGAGCGGTTCCCAGGCCCACCCGTGAAAAGGGAAACTGACCTGCTTTCGGTGGGCGAACTGGAAAAAACGGGCCGGGCATGAGGTCGTTCATAGCATATGTTAGAAGGGGGCAATGCCGTTCTTGAATTGGCGCTCGCGCGCGATCCGTTGTGAGGTTTCTCCCTCCCCTTTGCGGGGTGGCTATGGACAGCAAGTGGAATGTTTGCGGATATCGATCGGCGAGGCGGATTCCCGTGAGTTGGTCGTCGCATGGAAGCAGTGTTTCGCGGATTTGAATTCCGAGGAGCTGAGGCTCGATCTTCCGGATTCCTTCACCCTTTTTTGCAAGGCACGTCCTGAGGAGAATCGCCTCCTCTTGGCTCACCCGGAGCTGGGGAGCTGGGTGGGGAGCCTGATGCTTACTCCGGAGTCAGCCGCCTGTTGGCTCGAAGGTTTCCGGGCCACCGAGTCCCTCCGAGAGGATTTTGTGAGCTGGGGGTTTCCGGTTCATGGGGTCTCGAACCTGGATCTCGCGTTCCGGCCTCAATAAGGGCCTAACTCCTTCTTTTGGCGTGGGATCTATTGAAATTCGGGAGTGCTCCCAGTATTTGCTTTGCATGAAGTTCAGATCAGCTTTGGCTCTGGCGTTTTTTTTCTCCGTCCTCGCTTCTCACCGCGCGTTTACCGGCGACGAAGTGTTTTTGATGGCCGCTCCCACTTACGCTGAAATTCGAGAGCGGGTTTTTCAGCCGATGTGCTCCCGTTGCCACGGCCCCAACGGGCCTGCCTACCTGCATTTTTACGACGAGCGAACCACCTACTTTGCTTCCGATCAAATTATTCGCGCTATGGAGAGTCGGTCTATGCCCCCTCGCAGGAGAATGCCCCAACCCACGGAGGATGATCTCAAAGCCGTTCGCGCTTGGTATGATGCTTTGCCGGACAGGTGGCCAGGTGACGAAAGTGAAAAGAATTAGAGAGGGGGGCTTCCCAGCTTCCCCGAAGTCGGATACTGGGCCTTTGTGTGGCGCTGCGTTATTGTTCGGACGCTAAGGGGAGGTCGTTGATGGGGTCTCGGTGGGCTTCGATTGTATTTCTGTTGAGTTGCGCGGGGTCGGTTACTGGTTGCGGAGAGGCGAATTTATGGGTCGAGCCCTCCGATCCGACCGGTTTGCACGATCATGAGGTCGATCTTTTCTTTCAGATGTCGTCGCTCGACTCGCGAAAGGAGCCCCTGGGTCTACCGGAGGGTGAGCGGCTGAGCAAAATCGTCGATTTCGGTGCTCGTTCGGTTCAGTGGTTTCAGCGTCTTCAAAGTCACTTAGCCGTCGAAGACCGCGAACCGCTTTGGCGCCGAACCGATGGAATTGGAAACGAGCCGACCTCTGATCGTCCTCGGAAAAACAACCCTCAGCTCATCCTCGAGGGGTTTGATCGTGTTCTTCTGGCAGCTCCGACCGGGATGCGCAGGATCATTGATGATTCTTCTGTTGTGTTGCCCACGCTCCCCCCTGAAGGCGTCGAGTTGAGTACTGCGCTCGCGTGGTTGCGGAGAGTCAACTCAAGTTATTCGCGCGCCAGTCGCTTTCTGGCACTCTATCCGAATCGGACCGCGCGCCCGCAGTCGACGCGCGATTTTCGCCCGATCATCGATCTTCGGCAGAATCGGCGGGAGGTTCTCGCGCAAGCCGCGGCATGGTCGGAGCTCTCCGCCGCGGAGAGGCGGCTTCACACCGATCGGCTCTTGGCGGCCTGTGCCGCCCTCGATGCGGCGCCCGATTCAGGTTCGCGCCGTTGTGTTGATTCTGTCGCTGCGATCCGAAATACTCCAGGGGTCGATCGGGGCGCGAAGGTTGAGTCGGCGACTCAGGCGATATTGACGCGAGCGGATAGTGTATGGAATGCGCGATTTCGGGTGGTCCGAAGGTATCCTGGGGCGAATCCCGTTCGTCAGGGTTCGAAACTGATCCTCCCCTTCGGTGTTTTTAATGCTGGCGCGCAGACCCTCGCCTGGATGGACCAGATTGTTACAAAAGGTTGGGACGAGGAGGGTGTTCTCGGTCTTCAATTGAGCGAGGCCCCCTCGATGACTCGCGAATCTGTCCGTGTACACTGGGTGGAGGGAGTACTGCCGTTCGTGAATGGGGTGGGAGGCAACACGATTACCATGGATGGAAATCTTCCGCTTTGGTTGGAGCAGGTTAAACTCACGATGGCGCACGAATTTGGCCACGTACTGGGCTTCGCCGATTGCTATGTAGAGTTTTGGTCGGAGGAAGAGGCGAGTTTTGTCTACTATGTGCTCGACCCTCAAAACCGGATGTGCGCATTGTCGGGTGAGACCTTAGCGCTGCATCATGAAGCGCTTACGGAGGCCTATTCAGTCCCCGGCGCGCACTAATTTCTCAAGCCGTTCTTGCGAGAAACCGAAATGCGGTTGTGGAACAACACCCTCATTTTCTGTGGAGTGATCTCTTTCGTCGTGAGAGAAGTCCGGCTAGTCTCGTCGTCGAGACGTTGAAAGAGAACATCCTCTTTTTGACGCTCTCAAAAGTGGAGCTCAAGTATCTCGGCAATCTCGTACACGATCGAACCTACCAACCCGAGGAGCCGGTTTTTCAGCAGAATGACCGAGGCATCGGGATGTATGTGATTGGCAAGGGCCGCGTGGCCATCAAGACCTTGGGTCCGAAGGGAGATGTCCTCGTCACGATCTTGTCGGAGGGGAGTTTTTTCGGAGAGCTTGCGTTAGTTGATCCGGATAATCTTCGAACGGCTTCGGCGATTGCCCTCGAGAACACCACGCTCATTGGTTTTTTCAAGCCGGACCTGCAGGAGATTCTTGAACGCAAGCCGTCCATGGGGGTCAAAATCCTCTTTCAGCTTTCGACGGTCCTGGGTCGGCGTCTGCTAGAGACGACTGAAAAAATCACACGGCTGACACAATGAAGATTCTCACCGATCCCAATTTCCGACGAGATCTTCTCAAGCTGTTTTGCGGGGCATGTGCTTTGGCCGGTATGGCCTATCTTTTTCTTCTCACGCCTTCTCTTTCCGCTCCGACGATGCTGTCAATTGTCTTGGTCATGTTGCTGTCGCCCGCGGTCGCGTCGCTCGAGCGGCGGGGTTACCCACGGAGTCTTTCGATTCTCGTCATTTTTCTCGCCATGGGGATCGTATTCGGACTCGGCGGCTTTTATGTGGCCAGCTCGCTTCAGGGGGAGTTCGCTTCTTTTAAGAGCAATTTGCCGACTTATTTCGGAAAATTCATGGACCGGGTTTCCGCGCTCGAGACTCAGGTCAAGAGCTCATTCACTTTTTTGAGTGATGTCAACTTCAGCGAGGCGGTCTTGAAGGGAGCCCGCCAAACGGGCTCCTGGTTTGTCTCGAACTCGGCTGGCTTGGCGGGCGATATATTAACTGCGGTTTTTATCGTCCCCATTTTGAGTTTTGCCCTTCTCAACGAAGGTCGCATGATTCGGAAAGGTTTTTTTCAGCTGATCCCGAACCGTTTTTTTGAGAGTTTTTTTCTAGTCACTCACGATATCGCGACCGCGCTCTCGGACTATTTGCGAGCGAAGCTCGTGGAAGGTTTTTTGGTGGGTCTGATGTGTGGCGTTGGTCTGGCCATCGTGGGGGCGCCTTACGCCGTTGTTTTCGGAGTTCTCGGGGGCGTGACGAATATCTTGCCCTATGTCGGCCCCTTGCTTGGCGCCATTCCGGCCATTGTGATCGTGGCTTTCGACCCCGCATCCGCCCATCTCATCCTGCCGGTTATTCTCGTGTTCGTGATTGCGAATGTGATCGACACGGTGCTGATTTTTCCGGTGATTGTCGCCAAGCTCGTCAACTTGCATCCCTTGATTCTCATCGCAGTCGTTTTTGTCGGCCAACAGTACTACGGACTGGTAGGGATGCTCATCGCGACCCCGATTGCGGCGGCGATCAAGGTGATTCTCATCGAGATCTATTCCACGATTTATGAGCGCGGGACGCGCCGCCGCGCCCGGATTTACGACGCTGATATCGCCAGTCGGCATGGCCTACCCCTTGTAGGGCCGTGATGAACCTGCTCGTGGTGGAAGACGTGGAGCCGATGCGGGAGTTGATTTCCGTATTGGCGCGGCAAGCCCTGGGTAAGCTGGTGCTTGAGGGGCGGGTCGATTCGGCTGCTCGCCTTGCGGACGCGCGCCGCCTGCTGGCTCGGCATCGGCCGGATCTCGCGCTGCTTGATATCACACTGGGTTTGGAATCAGGCCTCGACCTTCTTGCCGAACTGAAAGAGGCTCGGGTCCCCGTTGTGATTCTCGTGATGGACTTGCCGCCTTTGGAGCGTCCGCTTCCTAAGGGAGCGTATCAGTGGTTTGTCAAACCAGCCGGGAGAAGCGGGGCTGAAGATCTGGAGAGATTTTGTCAACTTATTTGTAAGCACCGCAGCGGTTGACTCGGCCGCTGGGTCTTGCTACTCGGTGGGTTCTCTCTGATTGAGAAAGGATCGTTTTATCATGGCTGTTCGTATTCGTCTTGCCCGTCATGGCTCTAAAAAGAACCCAATTTATGCGGTGGTCGCTCTCGATAGCGCCAAGAAACGAGATGGGGAGTACCTCGCTCGTTTTGGTCAGTACTGGCCGAAGGCGAAGGAAGCCAAAGACAAGCTGAAGATTGATGTTGAAGCGTTGCGAGTGTGGCAAGCCAAGGGCGCCCAGGTTTCAGAAACGGTTGGACAACTGCTGAAATCCCTCGCAAAATAGAGGGATGTCGACATTAGAGCAGGGCGGTTCCGCGGCGGGAAAGCAACAGTTAGGGCAACTCTCTCTGTTGATTGAATCCATGGCGAAGGCCTTGGTCGATTTCCCAGAACGGGTCGTGGTGAACGAGGTGGTCGGTGAAAATACCACCGTCATCGAGCTTAAGGTTGTCAAAGAAGATCTCGGCAAGATTATCGGCAAACAGGGGCGCACGGCTCGGGCAATTAGAACGGTTCTCAATGGTGCGTCGACCAAGCTTAGAAAAAGGACAGTCCTCGAAATCATCGAGTAAGGTCCGGATCCCCTCCAGAAGACCGATCCTCCGGTTTTCTTTTCTCTCCTTATTTCCTGAATTTCTCAAAGCTGGGGTCTCTTTCAGTCTTCTCGGTAAGGCTGAAGAAAGAGGTCTTCTCGATTTTCGCTTCTTTCAAATTCGTGATTTTGCGAGCGATCGGCACCGCACGGTCGATGAACCTCCTTTTGGGGGAGGCGAGGGGATGCTGATGAAGGCTGATGTTCTGCATCGGGCCTGGAAAAAAGCGGTTCCTCGCAAGGGGGTGTCGACTTGCACGGTGTTTTTGAGCCCTCAGGGGCAGAAGCTCGACCGGGATCTCGTGCTCGAGCTCGCGGGCTATCGCCATCTCGTCCTCGTGTGCGGTCACTACGAGGGCGTCGATGAGCGCTTTATCGAGCTTTGCGTGGATCGTGAAATTTCGATTGGGGACTATGTCCTAACAGGGGGGGAGCTACCGGCTCTCGTTCTGGCTGATGCGGTGGCGCGGAGGGTTCCCGGGGTGGTGGGGAAGGAAGGGTCGGTCTCCAAGGACAGCCTCGAGACGGGATTGCTGAAATACCCCCAGTATACCCGTCCCAGGGAGTATCAAGGGCGGGAGGTCCCTGCGGTGTTGTTGAGCGGTAACCATCAAGCGATTGAGCGATGGCGAGCCGAACAGGCTCTGGAGAGGACCGGACGGAAGCGTCCGGATCTCTTGGAAAGTCAGGCTTTGAAAGCTGCGGCAGCCATGTTACCGAAGTCCTCTTCGTGAAGGTTCCGGTTTATATCACTCTCTTGCACTATCCGATGTTGAATAGGCGCGGAGAGCTTGTAACCACGGCTGTGACGAACATGGATGTCCATGATATCTCACGGTCGGCTCGAACTTTCGGAGTTGCCGGGTATTACCTAGTGACTCCGATCGAGGAGCAGCATCGCCTAGTGGGACGAATCTTGGGGCACTGGCAGACGGAGCAGTCTGCGAAGTATCACCCAAAGCGTTTCGAGGCGCTGAGTCTCACTCGAATGGTTCGAAACTTTGACGAAGTGAAATCGGAGATTCGGTCGAAGCATGGGGAGGAGCCAGAAGTGGTTCTGACTGATGCCCGTCCGCTTCCGAATTCCATCAGCTACGCGGTTTACCGCGAAGAGCTGAACCGGCCGGAGCGAACTCGGCCGGTCCTTCTCGTGTTCGGCACGGGTTGGGGGATTTCGGAAACGTTTTATCCCGAGGTACACCGGGTTCTAGCCCCGGTGTACGGGCCAGAAGCGAAGTCCCCGGTGACCGGTGAGGTGGGACGGTACAATCACCTCTCCGTTCGGTCTGCGGTCGCGATTATTCTCGACCGCCTATTCGGAGAATAACCGGCCCGCGCATCGCGCGGGTGGCATCAGGCTAGAATCGTTTGGCGATTTTTAGATCACGTTTGTGATCAGTGAAGGTATCGAGTTTATGGCAAAGAAAAGAATTGAAAGAAAAGTTCCTGGCCGAGGCACCCAGAAGCAGGTTGCAGGCCTTGCCGCTAAGGTGGCCCAGGTCGAGGCGCTTTCGTTGCGCAGTGATCTTCCCGATTACAAGATCGGCGCGAACGTAAAGGTTCATGTCCGTATTAAGGAAGGCGAAAAAGAGCGCATTCAGATCTACGAAGGCGTTGTCATCGCTCGTTCGGGCAAGGGCGCGAGCCGCTCCTTCGTCGTCCGGAAGATGTCCCACGGGGTAGGCGTTGAGCGAATCTTTCTGGAGTCCTCGAAGCGCGTCGCGAAAGTCGAGATTGTTTCGACGGGTCGCGTTCGCCGAGCCAAGCTTTATTATCTCCGGGATCTCCAGGGTCGTGCTGCGAAGCTGGATCGGGAATCCGAGACGGTCGTAGCGCCAGCCGCAAAAGAAACCACCAAGAAATAAGACCTCAAGGAGCAGAGTGGCTGCAAGGTCTGATTCTCGGTCGCCGAGTCTGGAAGGGGAACTCCTCGCGGGGTTCCCCTTCGTCGTTGTTGCGGGAGTGGATGAGGTCGGGCGAGGCTGCTTGTTCGGCCCGGTGGTGACCGCCGCGGTCATCCTTCCGGAGGATGCGGCAGCGCGCCTCCAGACTCTCGTGTGGTTGAAAAACGTGAAAGATAGCAAGCTTCTGTCGTCTGCGGAGCGCGAGCGGCTGTTTCCGGAAATCCAGAATTTTGCCCGTGGCTGGAGCATTGCGGAAGCCTCCGCCCTCGAAATCGATCAACGAAATATCCATCAGGCCACCTTGCTGGCAATGGCCCGGGCTGTGCACGGACTTGTCCTCATGCCTGATCATATTCTCGTCGATGGGAAGTTTCCGATTCCCGGTCTGGAAAAGAAATGCACCCCCCTGGTGAAAGGCGACCAGCGTTCGCTGTCGATCGCCTGCGCTTCCATCTTGGCGAAAGTTTATCGAGACCGTTTGATGATCGAGTGGTCGGCGCGCTTTCCCGGTTATGGTTTCGAGGTGCATAAGGGATATCCGACCCCAGACCACCTCACCGCATTGCTTCGTTCAGGCGTCACGTCCGAACATCGCAAGAGCTTCGCACCGGTGCGTGATCGTCTGGCGGCGAGATAATTTCGGATGAGCACGCGGGAGCAGGGGCGAGATGCCGAGGAGCGGGTGGTCCGTTGGATGGGCGATCACGGGTGGAAGGTTCTTGACCGGAATTTTCAAATTCGGGCTGGAGAGATCGACGTGATTGCGGAGGATGGGGATGAGCGCACGCTGGTTTTCGCCGAGGTGCGTTCACGGGTCAGTGGTCCGGTGTGGGTGAGTCCTCTGGAGAGCATCACGGCGGCGAAGCGCCGCAAAATCGAACTCGTGGCGCGCTACTATTTGATGAGCTATCGTGGCTCGGCGGAAGCGGTGCGTTTCGATGTCTTTACCTGGGATGCCGCATCGATCGGTTGGGTAAAAAGAGCGTGGGGATGAGATTGGTCCCAGGGTGGGTGGAGGGGGCCGTGATCGACGGTGACGACCACGGCCCACGGAGGAATGACTTCTTACTACTGGCTGAGCTTGCCGTCGTCGGCGTCTTCTTGGTGATCGAAAAATTGGAACTGGTCGTCTGGATCAAACGCCTTGATGACTCTCTTGAACTCGTTCCTGACTCCGACGTACTTCGGGCGCTGCGGCGCCAGAGCATTGAATTCGCGCAGAGTTTGAACGAAAGCCGAGATCCCGCTCGAGCCCACGAATTCTAGTTTCTCAAGATTGACGATGATCTGGTGAGGAACTGAATCGGTTTTCTTGCGGTCGACGAGCTTCGTCAGGTCGCGCCGAAGCGGTTCCTGCGTTTCAAAGTCGATCCGTCCGTCCATTGCGATGACCGTGGTAGCACCTTTTTTCGTAATTCTGGTCTTCATTTGTGATCCTCCTGATCCAAAATACCCTAACTTCGATTATGGTCAGGGTGATGGTGAAACCCAAGAGGCAAGATTTACCGGAGACCACAAAACCTTCGTTGCGGGTTGCGGCGACGCCTATTGGCAACCTCGGCGATGTCAGTCTGCGGCTCCGCCAGGCTTTTGACGAGGCCAAGGTGATTCTCTGCGAGGATACCCGACGCACGCGCGAGCTTCTGAGTGCGCTCCAGATTCCCGCACCTGCTCTCGAGAGATTCGATGCTCATGCCGCGCCCGCGACGGTGGAGCATCTGGTCGCCCGAGCCCGCGGGGGGGAGAGCTTTGTGCTGGTCTCCGACGCGGGGACGCCCGGTGTTGCGGATCCGGGGGCTCGCCTCGTCCGGGCATTTCTCGAAGCAGACTTGAAAGTGGAGCCCATTCCCGGCCCTTCGGCTGTGGCCGTCTTTCTTTCGATTTGCGGGGCGGACGAATCTCCTTCGGTATTTTGGGGGTTTTTCCCGCGAAAGCGGAAGGAGAGGCAAGAGGCGTTACTGGCTGCGCAGGAGGTGGCGCGCCAAGGCGCCCGCCTTTCGATCTGGTTTGAAAGTCCCGAGCGGATTTTGGACGCGCTCGAGGACTGTTCGGATATCCTTGGCGGACTCAAGCTGAGCGCCTCGATCGTCAAGGAGCTCACCAAACGTTTTGAGCGCATTTTTCGAGGCGAACTTGCTCAAGTGGTCTCCTTCGTTCGGGCTGAAGTCGAGCGCGAGGGCGCGCGGGGGGAGTGGATCTTCGCCTTGGAGTTTCCTGAACAACCTCCGAGCCCGATTCTCACCTCGAGCGAGGAGGAGTGGTTGAAAGCCTTGAAATGCTTACTTTTGGCCGAGGTTTCGTCCGCAACGGCTGCTCGGATCGTGAGTCAGAGGTATGGTGCCGAGCGCCAGCAGGTTTACCGAAAAGCGACCGAGATAAAAAAATCTTCATGAGGGGGATTGACCGTTTCTCGAACTGCCCGCAGACTGATTTATGTGGTTGTGGATTGAATCTATGGATGGATTCAATGGGAGACATTTTCTCAGCTCTCGCGGGCCTCAGTGGGATCAGGATGATTCTTCACTGAGGCATTTTTCTTTTTTACTTCCATAGAAGCTGCTTGTTAGAGTGCGATGGCACACTATGGCATGGTTTGATGATCTCAAGACTCCGCGAATTAAGACGCAGGTGAATCGCACCTCCAAAGTCCCGGGCGGACTTTGGGTCAAGTGCGTGTCCTGCGACGAGATTTTGCAATCCAAAGTATTGAAAGATCACCTACAGGTCTGCACGGAGTGCGAGCACCACTTTCGGGTGAGTGCCGCCGAGAGGATCGCGCTTCTCTCCGATGAAAATCAATTCGAGGAGTACGCTGAAGATTTGGTCTCGATCGATCCGTTGGAGTTCGATGATCTGAAGCCTTATCGAGATCGTTTGCGCTCGGCCGCCAGCACCACGGGGCTTCGTGACGCGTTTGTGGTCGGTAAGGCGAGGCTGAAGGGCTTGCCTTACCACTTGGGTGTTTTTGAGTTCAAGTTCATGGGCGGAAGCATGGGCGTAGTGGTCGGCGAGAAGGTGGCCCGCTTGCTGGAGAGTGCGCTTCAGGATCGCCTGCCGGCGGTGATTGTTTCCGCGAGTGGAGGCGCTCGGATGCAGGAGGGTATTCTTTCCCTCATGCAGATGGCGAAGACGACTTCGATTCTTCAGCAGCTGCGGGCCGCGGGCATCCCCTATATTTCCGTACTCACGGATCCGACCACGGGAGGCGTTGCCGCGTCGTTTGCGATGCTCGGAGATGTGATCCTGGCGGAACCGGGGGCTTTGATTGGGTTCGCCGGCCCTCGGGTCATCGAGCAGACGATCCGCCAACAGCTCCCCGAGGGTTTTCAACGGAGTGAATTCCTCCTCAAACACGGCTTTCTCGATCGAATCGTGCATCGGCGGGAGCTAGCCTCGGAGCTTCATCAGTGGATGTGGAGACTGGGAAGACACACCTGCGCGTTTTCCTGAGCGCAGCCCGAGTCGGCGTCCTTCTCGTTCTTTTGATTCCCTCCGCGGCGATGGCGGTGAAGGAAGCTGAGCCGCTCCATTACAACGCCAACAAGACCGAGTGGGACCGTAATGCCGACGTTGTGGAGCTGACTGGGAAGGCGACGGTCAATCAGCAGGGCGAGACCATTATCGCGGATTTTATTCGACTTCATAAGAAGGAACGGAGCCTGGAAGCCAAAGGGAACGTGTTTTACTCCGCGAATGACATCACGATCCAGTCTGACGAGATGGTACTTGATCTCACGACTCGCACGGGGAGCGTGGTCAACGGTCGGATGTCGAGCGAAGGGTTTAGTCTGACCGGAGACCGGATCAATAAGCTCAGTGCGACTCGTTATCAGACCCAAAATGGAAGTTATACGACCTGTAAGGATTGCCCGGAGAGTTGGATGATCTCGGGCGACGAGGTCGATCTTACTTTTGGCGGATACGTGTTTATCAAGAACGCGTCGGCGCGGATCGTGGATACTCCGATATTTTGGTCACCCTACCTGATTCTTCCCTTGAAGACGAAGCGCCAGTCCGGCCTGCTGTTCCCAAAGTGGGGGGTCTGGAATAATTCATTTTTCGTCGAGCAGCCTTTTTTTTGGGCCCTGACGGACTGGGCCGATATGACCATCACGCTGGGAGAATATGTCAATCGAGGTCCACGCGTGCGCTGGGAAGGGCGCTATTCGCTCACCCCGCGCAGCAGTGGGACCTCTCATTTTTTCTATTTTCTCGATCCGTTCTTGCCTCAACGTCCCAATCGCATGGCCTTCGATTTTGTGGGGCAGCAGGAGCTTCCCTGGGGGCTCGACGCCAAGGTGGCCCTGTATGAGATGACGGATCATTTTAACCCCAATTATTTAAGGGATATTCCGGGCGCCGGTCAGCCTGTCGTCGCTTCGTCGATTTCTATTTCAGGGGCGAGTAGTTATCTCAGCGGCTATGTCGAGGCGGATCGGTATCGAAATCTGCTCTCGTTCGAAAACCCTCTGGCATTTGATCATTCGACGGTTCAGGTTTTTCCAAAGGCAGAAATTACAACGAAAGATCGTTATCTCTTTGGCTTGCCGATTGCGACCGGGGTCGGCTTCGGGGTGACGCGTTTTACGCGCGCGCAAGGGGCTTTTGATCTTGGGCCTGACTTGACGTTAAGTAAGTTGAATCCCGCTCCCTTGTTCAACCTCCCAGGCGTGGCCTCGCGGTCGCCGGTTCCGGGGACGGATCCGATCCGTAAGGCCACGCGCTTTCACCTCAATCCGAATGTCTACACCTCTTTTCGCCCCTGGGATTTGATAGCGGTCGTCCCCTCGCTTGAATACCGGGGATACTTCTACGAGTTCGAGGGGGCGGCACCGAACCTGGTGCGTGGGTATTTTGTCTATCGCACGGACTTTTCTACGCAATTTGAGCGGGTCTATGAAACCGGCAATCCCGATGCCCCTCGGATCAAGCACCTGATTCGTCCGAGTTTGACGTATTCGTTTATTCCGTATTTTCATGAGACTCGGCTGGCCGGCGGGCATCCTTTTTTGAATCAGATCGATTATGCTCGGCGCTTCGGCGTGTCGGGTTACAACTTTGATAACCACGATATCGTGCCGATCGACTCGAACAACCAGAACTACAACAACAATCTTTTGCCGATCGGCAATGCGATGTCTTATGGAGTGACGACGCAGCTCATCCGTCGAAACGGGCCCCTCACGTCGCTTTCTCCGAACTATGCGCGCTTCGCGGAAATGTATATTCGCCAGACGATCAATTTTCGCGAGCTTTTCAAGACGAGTGACCAGAAGCCTTTTTCGAATGTCGATCTCGGGGCAAGCCTTGCGGTCGATCGTTTTTCGCTCTCCACTTCGGTGGGCTACATTCCCCATATCCCCATTACCCAGGAGCAGACGCCATGGACGTTCTCGGGCGCGCTTTCTTACCTTCTCGAATCGGGCATGCGGCAGAGGATCATGGCCTTTCGTCGATCTTTTGATCTCAGCTATCGCTTTCGTAAGTTAGTTGGGTCAAATGAAAATCTGCTTTCGCTCGGTAGCACGTTTTCCATCACGGATTCGATCATGCCGAGCGGTGGGGCCGCCTTTGATTTTGTTTTGAAGGCCGTGCAGTCGATTTCGACCGGAGTCGTATTTCAGAGTCCGTCTCAGTGTTGGCGCTTCGGGGTAAATCTGGTGCACTCGCGTTGCGGGGCCGGCGGGACGGGTTATTGCACGAACCCGACTTTTGATTTTACGTTTAATTTTACCGGCTCTGGATTTAGCGGCATTGGTGAGTTCGCGGAGTCGGTGACCAGTCGGGGTTCATAGTGTGCGGGGATTCATGAAGGAGGCCTTGAGATGAGTTTTTCTCGATATTCAAAGATCGCGATTCCGCATTTAGAGCGGCAACTGGAAGCCAATCAAGAAGTCTTCGGGCGGCTTGAGAAGTGGTTGACGGAAAACGTGCCGGCCGGAAAGAAGCTTTTTGTCTTCGGCAGCGGGCACTCGGCAGCGCTTGCCTTTGAGGTCTATCATCGAGCCGGTGGACCGTCCTTCGTGATTCCCGTGGTGGGAGATTTTCTCTTGCCGAGCGCAGGCCCGCCGATTGTACGAGTTTTGGAGCGGACGCCGGGCGTGGCGCAAGCTTTGCTTGCGCGCGCGGCGCCGCTTGCCGGTGAGATGCTCTGGCTGGTTTCTCAGTCGGGTATCAACGCGGCGATCATTGATCTCGCTCTGGAGGCGAAGAAGCAGGGACTCGTCACGGTGGCCTGGACGAGTCTCGCTCATAGTGCCGCGGTGAAATCTCGCCATTCAACCGGCAAACGTCTCTATGAGGTGTGCGATGAGGTCGTCGACTTCGGCGGCGTGGTGGGCGACGCGGTGGTCGAGGTCGCGTCTGATGCGCGGACCGGTCCCCTGTCGACTTTGAGTTCGGTTTTTCTCGTGCACTCGCTTTTAACCGAGGTGTGCGGAAAGCTGGAGAGTGAAGGACATCGTTGCGTTTATACCAGTGTGAATACGCCGGAGGGCGAAGCGCGCAATCGCGCGCTTGAGAAAGAGGCGGCCATTCGGGATCCGTTGCTGAGAGGTTGACGATGGGTTGATCGTCAAGGGGCTGGCGCAACAGGGAGCGAGCTGCAAATTCATCGAATTGAGTTAAGCTAAGGGGAGCCCTTGGAGAATTCATGAGAATCTTGCTCTGTAACGATGATGGTGTTCACGCCCACGGATTGAAGGCGATCTATGAGGAGCTTTCGAAGCTGGGAAAGGTCGTCGTGGTCGCCCCCCTTGAGGAGAAAAGCACGACCGGCCATAGCCTCACTCTTCATAAGCCGTTGCGGCTTCTCGACATGGGGGGGAATTTTTACGGAGTGAGCGGTTCTCCGGCGGATTGCGTTTATGTCGGCATCCGCCAGGTGTTGAAGAAAGCGCCGGATTTGGTGGTTTCAGGCGTTAATCGCGGGGCGAATCTCGGGCAGGATGTCTACTATTCGGGCACCGTGTCGGCGGCGCGAGAGGCGTGCATGTTGGAGATTCCCTCCCTGGCGGTGAGTTTGGCGGTGAATTTCAAGAAGCCCCCGCCGGAGACGAAGATGAACTATCTCAGTGCGGCCAAGGTTGCGGTGAAACTGATTCGGGATTTCGACCTCAAGCAGCTTCCGGTGCACACGTTGCTGAATCTCAATGTGCCCGACGTGCCTTATTCGAAGGTTCGAGGGGTGGTCTGGGCGCGCCAAGGCTTTCGTTTTTATTCCGGCAATATCATCAAGAGGGTCGATCACCGTGGAAAGCCT
This sequence comes from uncultured Bacteriovoracaceae bacterium, assembly GCA_964363305.1. GTDB lineage: Bacteria > Bdellovibrionota > UBA1018 > UBA1018 > UBA1018 > CAYIHX01. The sequence continues at coordinate 86,081 of CAYIHX010000001.1, forward strand.
TATTTCTGGGTGGGTGGACAGTACAAGGGTTTCAGAAACGAAGACGGGAGTGATTGTAACGCGGTAGATGCGCATTACGCCTCGATTACGCCCCTGAAGTTGGACTGCACCGATTACAATCTTCTCGAAATGGGACTGACCGGGGAGCTTCCGCAGAAAAAATGAAGAAGAGATGGGCTCTAGCGCAGACGACCGTGGTCTTGTTTTTCGTACTGTTTTTTGTGGGCTGTTCGACGCAGCCTCGGCATTCAGGTCGACGTGGTTTGCTGGATGATTTTTTCAGAAAGTCAGAGCTGAGTGATGCGCGAGTCAGGGAGTTGGATCGTTTGGCGTCACGTTGGTCGCCTCCGCTCAAGCAGGTGAGCATCACCTCTCCCTTCGGCCGAAGAAGTGGGGATCCTCACGATGGCGTTGATTTGAGGGCTTCGGTCGGTACTCCGGTTTTCTCGGTTGGGGAGGGCGTGGCTTTATTCGCGGGCACCGGAATGAGCGGGTACGGGAAGATGATCGTGGTTCGTCATCCGGGCGGTGTTTCAACGGTTTATGCGCATAATTCGAGACTTCTGGTGCGCAAAGGCCAAAAAATCAGACGAGGGCAGCGAATTGCTCTGAGCGGGAGAACGGGACGTTCTCGCGGAGCCCATCTCCACTTTGAGGTCCGCTCGGGCATTACGGCGATCGACCCTTTGGTCTTGAACGAAGGGCGATGGTGGAAGAGTCTGATCGCTCGTGATCGAAGGCTCGCGTCTCAGAGAAGCAGACGGAACTAGAGTGATGTTCCGCCGGCAGTGATTGCGCCTAACGAGATGGCAGGCGTCCGGTCGGTCGCGTTTTGGAGGAGGGTGAAGGATCCTCCAAAGTAGACATCATCTTCTGGAGATGCTGCGAAACAGGACACCGTTGCGCTGGCGCTGAGCGAGGGATCCGTTGCGGCGACGGCGGCGGCGGCGGTGTTGCCGGGGTCGGTGATGCGGGCGATGCCGACGTGGGCGACGGCATTGAAGGTCGTGAACGCGCCTCCGACCCAGAGAACCCGGCTGGCTGGCACGGTATTGGAGTCGAGAGCAAGGGCGTAGACGAGACCGTCCGCATTGAATCCCCCGGGGAGATTGAGTCCAGTCGTCGGATCGATCACCTCATAATAGGTGTGGGCGCCCCCTCCGATGTTTGTGAAGTCGCCGCCGACATAGAGGGGGCCGCTGCCTTCTTTGTCATAGAGGAGCGCCCGAACGGAGGTTCCGACTGCGCCTGCGTTGAAGGCGGCGGTCGCCACGCCCGTGGTGAGGTTGAGTTTGGCGATGAGCGAACGGGAGAGTCCCCCGATCGTCGTGAAAAGACCGCCGGCATACAGGGCGCCCCCTCCGGACGAAAGAGCGAGAACCGTTCCGTTTGAGTTCGGGTTGAAGTCTGATAGCGACCAGTCGGTCAGAGAGAAGGCCGCGAGTCGGTTGCGCGTCGAGGTGGAGGACGAGACTGTGACCTGGGTGAAGCTTCCTCCGAGGAAGAGCGTGTTTCCTTCGGTCTCGATCGCA
>CAYIHX010000001.1:87622-134599 GCA_964363305.1 uncultured Bacteriovoracaceae bacterium
TCGAGGCAAAGTAACCCCGAGTGGTGCCGCTGATCGAGGTGAATTCTCCTCCGACAAAAATGCGGTTCGAGCCCGCTTTCAATGCGCGAACCGTTCCATTGGGCGCGGGCGCGAAGCTGGAAACGAGCTCTCCTGACTGCGTATCGAAGGCGCCGAGATTCGTCACGCTCGGCGGCGCGCCGAGCGAAAAATCTCCGCCGATCATCAGGTTGGTGGTTCCGAATGCGATCGTCCGTACGGTGGAGTCGAAATAGGGGGCCCAAGTGCTGAGTGTTCCTGTCGTGGAGAGTGCTGCGACTCGGTAGCGGGAGGTTCCGGAGGAGATCGTGGTAAAGGCCCCGCCGACGTAGATCGTGCTTCCGGAGATGGAGAGATGGTAGACGATCCCGTTAGGGGCGGGATTAAAACTCTGTGCATAGTTCGAGGCGACATTGAGGTAAAGGGCCGCGAGATCAGTGCGACTGGCGCCGCCCGCAGTCGTGAAGTCGCCGCCAACGAAGACGGTCGAGCCCGAGACGGCCAGGGCATTCACCGTGGCGGTGCCGCCGCTGACTCCCGGGTTCCAGGTTGAAAGAGTGCAAGGTGAGCTGTCGGAGACGCCGGTCACCTGGGCGAGGCCAACTCGCGCGGTAGCCGCGAAGTTCGCAAAGCTTCCGCCGATCAAAAGGCTACTCGAGTTGAAGGCAAGGGTTTGTACCGCCGCATCGGCTCCGCCTCCACTGCAAAAGGTGGAGAGGGTTGCCGCGCCTGAAACAGAGGAGAGGTGTGCCACTCTCGCACGACCGGCCGCGACGATGGTCGTGAAATCACCGCCGACGTAGATCCCGCCGGTCGATTCGACCAGGAGTGTTCGGGGCGTGTTATTCGGCGCCGGATCCCAGACGGCATCGAGCGTGGGATTCGTCGTTGCAACCGAAATGGAGGCCAGTCGGGTTCGTGCGGTCAGTGCGGCGGCGTCTATGATTTTCGCGAAATCTCCGCCGACGATGAGCTGGGTGCCGCTGAGCGCGAGAGTGAGGATTTTTAAAGTAGGGGTGGCGGGGTCGGTGCCGACGTCCCAGTCGGGATCGAGGGAGCCATCCGGAAGGATGTGGGCGAGATCGTCGGGGATGTCGATTCCGTTGGCATGAGTAAAGTCACCGCCGACGTAATAACCCCCTGCTTCATCGGGGATGATCGCGGAGAGGGAAGGGGTGGTGGTGGAGCCAGTGTGCTCGAAGCGGATTCCGATCGTGGAGACGGACGTGGCCGAGGTCGAGCTGAGCGCGACCGAAGGGCCGGTGATCGAACCCGCGCGCGTAAAGCTCCCGCCGAAGTAGACCGTTGAACCGATATGGGCCATGGCTGAGAGGGTGCCGTCGGTTCCGATCGGCTTTTGTCTCGAGATCGCAGGGGTCGCTAAGGTCGAGGTTGTGATCCATGCGGAGACCTGGTCGGTGGAGCCGATGATTTTCGCACGGACGCGGTATCCGTAATAGGTTCCAGCGACGCTGGCGGTCGTGTCGACGAAGTAGGTGGTACCGGCGGCGGCGTCACTGACGTCGCAGGTGCCGGGACTGATGGAGCTGTAATCCCCGTCGGCGCAGACTTGGGAAGAGGCGGTTTTGTCGCACCGTTGGATTACGTAGCAGCTTTCATTGGTGGAGTTATCTTGCCACGATAAAGCGATGCCGGCGCCGCCGATGTCGGAGATCGAGAGAAGAGTCAGCTCAGAGGGATCGGCATCGGGGATTGCAGCGGTCGTGAAATCGGCGAAGTCGAGCCAGGCGCTGTTGCCGACCGCGTTGGTGCCGCGAATCCGAGCGCAGTAGAGCGTGCCGGCCGTTAGTCCCGTCAGTGTTTCTGCAACATCGTTTGCTGCCAGCGCCACGGACGAGCTCGTGCCCGCGAAGGCGGTGGTGCAGTCCGTTACCTTCGGTGCGTATTGGATGACGTAGGCCGTTTCTCCGGTGCCATCCGTCCAGGACAGAGCTGACGTGGCGGCTGTAAGAGCCCCCTGCACCGGCATCGTCGGAGCCGTCGGATCATCCGCCATCGTCACGTCGAGGTCGTCGTAGGCGCTGTGGTCGGCGGCGGTGGGTCCCTGCGTGGCTTTGACTTGAAAGCAGACCGCCGCGGCCGCGACGAGGCCTAGCGAAGCCGGCACGTTGTAGGTGGTCGTGGCGACGCTACTTTCCGCGATCGTGGTAATCGTGGAGCAGTTGAGCACGCAGCCGGTGTCGCATTTCTGGATCACGAAACCCACCGCGTCGGTTTCGTTATTGGTCCAACTGAGAGTCAGCGTAGTCTTCGTAACGCTCGAGGCGGTCAAGCTGCTGGGCGCGGTGGCACCCGCGCCGAGAAGCGTGATCGTCGCGGTGGTTGAATAGCTTCCTGCCCCTACCAGGTTGTTGGCACGAACTCGAAAGATATACTGCCCGAGGGCGACGAGTCCGGTGATGTCGAGAGTGGGCGAGGTGACCGGACTTCCGGGGGCTGCGGCATAGACGCATGCGGTGGCGTCACAGTATTCGACATCGTAATCAGTGGCGCCGCTGACGGCGCTCCAGCTCAGGGTGACGGCCGTGGCGCCCTTGGCGCTGACGCTGAGTCCGGCCGGGGTGGAAGGGGTTCCAGGCGTGAGTAAATTTCCGCTGGTGAGCCAGCGTGAGTTCTGACTGCTCGTGACGGCTCGTATTCTAAAGCGGTAGGTCGTTCCATTGGAGAGTCCGCCCTCGGTGTGTGACGTCGAATTCGCAGCGAGCGGACTCGCGCTCGCATCCGCGAAGTCGGTGCAGTTGCCACCGGAGCAGGATTGAATCTGGTAGCTCTCCTCGGTGGTGGCATTGTCGGTCCAGGAAAAGGTGATGCTGGCGGTGGTGATGGGCGCTACGGAGAGTTGGGTGGGGGCGGGCAGTGAGGAAGAAGAAGAGCTGTTCGTCGCGGTGCTCACGTTCGTGTCGGAGTCGGTGATCGAGGCCGGGTCGCACGCACCCAAGAGGGCCGCCAGACTTCCTGCCGTGACCCCCTTGGTGATATTTTTCCAGGATGTGGAGGGAACCCAGATTTTCAGCAAACGGACCTCAATAGTATGAGAATACCTTAATAGTGTATCTGCATGATACAGTATTATTGCGTCCGTGCCTTTATTATAACTAGCTGAAATTATTTAGATTTAAAGTCCACGACCTGAGCTCGACGCGCCCAGATTGGCTGAGGTCTCGGTCGATTCGCTGATGGCAGGCGCGAGTTCGGGAGCCTCTTCTTTTTTGGCAGCCGAGCTGCAGGCGGTAGCCCCGATGGAAAGAGAGAGCAGGATCAGTGCGAGAATGGATTTCATAAAAGCTAGACTCCTTGTGGGTTAAGTTAAAAAGTAGCCTGATAGTTAAAATTATTTAACAGACAAAGGGAAAAAGCAAGCCGAATCGCGAAAGCACCCCGTCACTGGGTCGCCGACCGCAAGATCCTGGCCGATTTCAGGGGTGAAGACGGATTCGTCTAGGGATACCCGAAAACTTTCACGTAGTTATACACAGTCAGATCAAGAAACATGAGGAAGTCGTGGCCTGCCCAAATGGTGGATAACCGTCTGGAAGGTGGATCGACCGCCGGAGGCGCCGCCACCCGCAGAGGGGGGGGCTCGCGCGCAGAGAGCGGACCGGAACAGTGGCCTTCGGTGATTCGGGAATGAGATTCCCGAATTCAGGGGAGTCAGGCGCTTCATCGCGGCGCTCTGGGAATTTTATTACCGAATGGGAAGCCTGCGCACCGCATCGCTTCGTTTGTCGCAGTACGAGCAAGAGGAAAGAGAGAAGGGGAAGCGGACTTCCTTTTTCAACACAAGAAAGATTTTGCGAGAAATTCTTGGGCGCGCGCGGGACGAGGGGTTGATCAAGTCTATCCCGAAATGGAAATTGTCGGACCCAAAGGCTCAGGCGCCTCGCTTCATGGACGAGCCCACGTTTCGAAAGATTCGAAGGGTTGCGCGTGGCTACGAAAAAATGGTTCTCTCTATTTTGTTTCATCAGGGGGCGCGGCCGCGAGAGGTGCTCCAATATCGATGGGAGATGTCCAGAGGGAGAGCGAGGGGGGCGTGCTCCATATTCCGCCCTCGATAACGAAGACTTTCCGCGCCCGCTCTATTCCATTAAACTCCCGCGTTGCTCGTGCCCTTCGATTTCAAAAGAGAACGTCGGGCCCCATCTTTCCGATGCGATCGGAGCCAGACCAATCGCGCAAAGGTTATGATCGAGCGTAAATATGCGGTTCCAGTCGAAGACGTGATGAGGCAGGTAGCCGGGCAGGGGTTCGGAGTAAATTCAGAGGGGGAGATTGCTAAGTATTGAAATCAAATAGAAATCTATTAAAAATGGTGGTCCCACCAAGAATCGAACTTGGAACTGAGCTTTAGGAAAGCTCCGTTATATCCATTTAACTATGGGACCGGTAGAGGCAGACGAGCGTTGTGACTCGCTTAATCAACCGCGCCAAGCAGTGCATGTCAAGGAGCGGTCGGATGGGGAGGTGGGTTTTTCCTGCCGATTGAGGGAACCTCGGTTCAGAGCGACACTGAGGAGATGGGGAATCTCTTCTCGGGTCTAGTGGGTGAGACCAATATCCTTCCTTGGCTCAAGGTGATGGGGCCGACTCTCTTGTTCTCGGTGCTCTGCGGCGGGTTGATCGGGATCGAGCGCGAACTGAAAAATAAAGCTGCCGGCGTGAAAACGAATATTTTGATCTGCGTCGGGGCGGCGCTTTACGCGAATATCTCGATTTTAATCACCTCCGCGAATGTCGGCGCCGGAGGCGCCTTCGGAGATCCGTCACGCGTTGCGGCTCAGATCGTGTCGGGGATCGGCTTTCTCGGGGGCGGAACCATTATCCAGGCCCGAGGGACGGTTTTGGGTTTGACCACGGCCGCGACGATCTGGGTGGTGGCCGCCATCGGTCTACTGATTGGCATCGGTTACCCCGTGCTCGGAGTCGTGGCCTCGATCGCGGTGGTTTCGATTCTCGTATTGACCAATATTTTCGAAGACCGCGTGATGGGGAAATCGCTGAAATTCGCGATCGATCTGACGCTTTGCGATCCGGACGGCGCGCTCAAGGTCGCGATCAATAATTCACTGATGGCGCATGATCTCTATCTCGATGACTTCGAGGTTGAAAACCGTGGCGATTTGACCCGGGTGGAGCTTCGGTATAGCGGCCGGCGGCTCGCTAACAAGAAGTTTCTACTCGATCTCTGGTCGCTTCCGGGAATCCGCGAGGTGAAGCAGCGATGACCTCTTCCGCGGCGTCTGGGCAAATTTACAAAATTCGCGCCTATCACATCGCCGAGAAACTCAAAGTGAAAGACGTGCGCGATACTTTGCAGGAGCAAAGTGTCCGGGATTTCTCGAACTATGAACTGATTCTTGATCTCGCGCCCCAGTCGCACATTCTGGTTTACAATTATGGCGCGGTGGTCTTTTTCAACGTTCCAGATGACGTACAGGAAAAAGTTCTCGGACGCCTAGCGCATTTTCGAGCGGTCAGCGAGGTCGGCCGAACCCGTGACGACTTTTTGGTCGAGGTGATCGAGCCGGCGAGCACGGAGGGGCGGGCGGCCGCCAAGGTGTTTTTCGATCGAGTCGTCATGTCGCAGCTCACCTTTTCTGGGGTGAGAACGATCTGCATGGCCGTCGCGGAAAGCACGGCTCTGGAATACTACGAAATCCTCATCGAGAACCTTTTGGAAAAGACGAATCAGTTTTCCAAGAAGCTGGAGAAGGAGGGTCGGACCCCGCGAACATCGCGGGAACTGGTGCGCTTCATCGGCATGTGCCTGAACATGAAACAGGAGATCATCTCGAATCTCTACATCGTCGACTCGCCTGACGAGACCTGGGAAAACGTGGAGCTCGACAAGCTCTATCAGGAGATGAAAGTCATGGTCGAGATCGATACGCGGTATCGGGCGCTGGACTACAAGATCCGAATTATTCAAGAGAGCATTGAGTTGATTGTTGATCTGGCGCAAGCCAGTCGGTCGACGATGCTGGAGATCATTATTATCGCCCTGATCGCGATGGAGATCGGACTTTCCATCGTTAAATACCTCTAACGCGGTTGGTTCAGATTTTGTCTTGCAAATGCAAGAGGTTGTCCTTACCATTTTCTTAAGATGACCAAAGCAGACTTGATCAATGTCATTGCAGAGAAGGCCCACCTCCAGCACAAGCAGTCCGAGCTGGTGGTCAACATGGTGTTCGATATGATGTCGGATGCGTTAAAGCGGGACGACCGAATCGAGATTCGTGGATTCGGTTCATTCGTCAATCGAAGCTACGGCAGTTACCAGGGGCGCAACCCCAAGACCGGGCAGGTCGTGCAGGTTCCGCCGAAGCGGGTTCCCTTCTTCAAGGTGGGCAAAGAGCTTCGCGAGATGGTTGACGAGAACGCTAGCGCTCCGAAGACCTGAAGTCGGTTAGGAATGGGTCCACATTCGCCATCCGAGGGTTGCGAGAATAACGGCCCCTAAGAGCGCCCGGTAACGGATCCAGCCGCTCAATCCTTCTTTGCGCGCTAACTTCATGAACGTGTTGAGAGCGAGGAACGAGGTGAGGAGCGAGAGGATCGCGACCACGCCGAACGTGAGCCAGGACGTGCCCTGGGCGTCGGCCGTGCTCGCCCCCCAGGTTACGCCAGAAGAAAGATCGATCGCCGCGAGCGTGAGTGCGGGCAGGGAGAGATAAAGGGAGTATTTCGCGGCCGACTCGCGACTGTGATTTCTCAGAAAGGCGCCGATTGAGGCGCCCCAGATGCGCCCTCCTCCGGGAAGGATCCAGGCGGCTTGGCAGGCTCCGGCAAGCAACGAATCCATGAGGTTCCAATCATAGATTTGTCGGTTTTTGCGGCTGTATCCGTCCAAGAAGCTGTAGAGAAGCGCGCCCGCGATGAGTCCGATACCCGTGGCCTCGCTCGAGAGGAGGGATTCAGGGAGCAGGGGGCGCCCGTAGATCCAGGCGAGAGCTGCGGGAAGAGAGCCTGCGAGGATATAAAGAGGAAGTTTTTCGTCCAGGGTTTTGGGGCGTCGACGGAGCAAGACGACCTGAAGAAGGGAGGAGGTCATGCTGGCCCAGTCTGCCCAGGAATAGAGGAATGTCGCCAAGGCTGTGCTGATCGCAACGGCTGCGATGAGACCGGGTGAAGGAGCGGGCCAGTCGAGCCAGAACTCCAATATTTTCTGGTGCGCGCCTTCGCCAATGGGAAAAAACTCGGAAAAAGACGAGAGAATTCCTTGAATAATCGATTGGAAGAGCGTCATTCACAAAATCTTATGGGTGGGGCGCCAGGAAATCAATTCGCGACTGAAGTGACGTGGTTAATCAGGCTGAACATGAGCAAGAATCCCAGCGTCCGAAAGGCCAGGGTCACGTAGCCGAGGCGTCGATGCGCCAGTCGTGTCGATGATGAGCCCTGATATGCGCGCCATCCCAGCCAGGCCATGGGGAAATAGAGCAACACGGCGAGCGTCGAGAAAGCGATATGAAGCTGTTGGGGGAGGGTCATTTGAAGTGAGACCGCTTCCGCTATGGCGTCGCGTGAAAATTCGAGAAATAGCACGAGCGTCAGGTCGATACTTGCGCCGGTGACCATGAGCGAACCATGAAGTTTGGGATTTCTTCGAGCGAGGAAGGCCCCGGTGAGCAGCATTCCATACGAGACTGTCGCGATTCCCATGTAGGGGGTGAAGAGTAGGCCGCAGCTGACTCCGAAAAATGTCGTCGTCGCCAGAGCAAATGAAAGATTCCGATGTTGCGGGCCCAGAATGCGAATCAATGTTGTGGTCATTCTGAGGTTGAGTTTATGTGCCTGTCTTCTGGAAAGCAATCACACTCGAAAGTTTTTGTTCCGCCAGGATGGAGAGGTCGAGGACGGAGACGTTGTGGCCATGTGAAGTGATGTTTCCGCGGATGCCCGCTTGGTCTCTGAACGAGGCGTCGAGTCCGACTTCCGGGGTGATCACGTCTTTGATCTCCGTGACCCGAAAGCCGAAGAGTCGCCCGTTGGTGGAGATGACGACGACTGGGATGGTTCCGTCCTCCCGGGTTTGGATGGGGCGAGTGGCTTCAAAGCCCAGGCATGCCACGGGGTTGAGAATCGGAACGGACTGCTCTCGGTAGATGAAGACATCGAATTCGCCGCTTTTTTGAATTTCGGTTTGGGGTACGAATTCGAGTCGGTAGACTTCGGCGAGCGGAACTCCAAAAACTCCCTCCACGGGGATGTCCACGATCAGGTAGGCTCCTTCGGTGACCTGCAGCACGGAGGAAGTGGCGGGCGCGCTTTTGGCTTCGGGAGGGGGGCGCCGTGCTTCCAGGTTTTTCAGTCCGGAGTGACTAGCGAGCCCCTCGATGTCAATGATCAGGCCGACATGTCCATCGCCTAGAAAGGTGGCGCCGGAATATACGGTTAATTGCCCGAGGGTCTGCTTGATTCGTTTCACGACGGTATCCTCGATGTCGATGACCTCATCCACGCCGAGCGCCATCGGGCCCGACTTGCTTCGGACTATGATGAAATTAAGAATTTCGCTCGTTTCGCTTTTTTCTTGCGGGATTTCAAGAAGCTTGCCGAGCCACACGATCGGAATCATTTCGCCTTCAAGGCGTAAAACCTGCGCGCCTTCAAGGCTTCCTAGCAGCTGTTCCCGATCGGCCTCCGGGATTCTCAGGACCCGCAAAATCGAGTCCTGCGGAATGCCGAACGTCTCCTTGCCGATTCGGACCAGGAGGGAGTCGATGATCAAGATGCTCTTGGGCTTGGGCAGGCGCATGCGGAAGCAGGTTCCACGGTTGACCTCGGAGGTGACCTCGATGGTGCCGCCAACGCGTTCGATGGAGGCCTTGACCATGTCCATTCCCACTCCGCGCCCGGAGACGTCCGTTACGGTCGCGGCCGTCGAGAAACCCGCGGCAAAAATCATCTCGACCAAGTTTTGCGCGCTCATTTTTGCGGCGTCGGCGACGGAGACGAGGTTCTTCTCTACGATTTTTTTGCGGATTTTTTCCGGATCGACCCCGCGTCCATCATCGGAGATCTCAAGTAGGATGAACTCTCCGCTTTCTTTTGCTTTGATTCTTACCGTTCCCTGGCGCGGCTTTCCCGCTGCCACGCGCTCCTCGGGCAATTCAATTCCGTGGTCGCTTGAGTTCCGAATCATATGCACGAGCGAGGAGCTGAGGCTGTCGGCCAAGGAGTGGTCGATTCGGAGGCCTTCGTCTTCTCCGGCCAAGGTGATGTCCTTCATCAAAGAGGTACCGAGATCGCGGATGATTCTTTGAAGGGGTCGGTAGACGCTCTTCATCGGAACGCGCCGAAGATCCGCGACCTTGTCTTGCATGATGGTGTTGGTTTTGTTCATTTGCTCGATCAGTTCGCTGAGGTGGGCCACGTCCCGGTTTCCACTGAGCTGGGTGTCGAGGCTGCGGGTGATTTTTTTCACCATGTTTCGGAGGACGGTGATTTCTCCGCTGAGTTCCATGAACTCGTCCAGAACTCGAATCGAAACCTTCAGTTCGTCGTTGGTTTGAAAGGCGCTGGCGCGGGCTGAGGGCGTCGATGTGTGAATGTCGGGCTGTCCGGATTTGTTCTCCGCCTGTGCAGCGAGCGCCACGATTTGCGCGATCAGTTTGTCGATGTCGACATCCCGGTGGTCGTGGGTTTTGAGCGCGAGGGTTAACGCTTTGAAGATGTCGAGGGCAGCAAGGAGGGCAGTCACGGATGCGGCGGATACGCGGGTCTCTCCGGTCTTTATTTTCGATAGCGAATCTTCAAGTCGATGAGCGAAGCGATGGAGATTGTCGGGTTGGAAGAAGCCGCTGGCCCCTTTCAGGGTATGGACGATGCCGAAAATCCGATTGACCGCGTCGAGGTCGTGGGGATTGTTTTCCAGGCCGAGAATGAGGGTCTCCAGCTCACTGAGCAGGTTGTCCGCGTCGGAGACGAACCCGGTCAGGAGTTCCTGTTCCTCCAGTAATTGCGCCACCCGGTCCCGCGATTCCCTCTCGATCACTTCGGCAAGTTCTTGACCCTTGAAGGGCTTGTCGATAAACGCGGCGATTTTCAATTCGACCGCGCTGAGCGCCATGTCACGAGTGACTTGGCCGGAGAGGATGACGAACGGAATATTTTTGAAGTTTTCAAGAAGCCGTCGGCGAAGTTCGAATCCGTCGCCATCCGGCATGGTGAAATCCGAGAGGACGAGCGCGATCTCATCCGATTTTTCTGTGATGATGCTCATCGCGGTCTCGGCTCCCGTCGCGGTGAGGCACCTGATTCCCCGCGCCTCCAGGACCTCGGAAATCGAGGCCAGCACATCGGCTTCATCATCTACACAAAGGATAGAAAAGTTGTTCATTTAGATTCAACGCTCCCCATAGTAATTCGGAGAAAACACGGATAACCTGAAGTGCATATGTCACAAGAAGCACTGGCTGAGTACATCGCGGAGAGCGAAGAAATTCTGTTGCGGGTGGGGGGCGGCCTTTCGCTTGTCGAGAAGGGGGAATCTTCCCCCGAGAAGATGAGCGCGCTTTACCGGGACATGCACACGATGAAGGGCTCTTCACAGCTTTTTGGTTATTCCGAAATTGGGAAGGTTGCGCACGCCATGGAGAGCGCGTTGGAGCCATTTCGAAAAAAGCCTGTTTCCCCTTCTCAGGAGCTCGCGGATGCTCTCTTCTCCGGGCTTGATCTGATTGAGCGACTGTTGGCTTGTGTTCGTGAGCAGCGGTCGGTTGATGCGATTTTGACGGAGTCAGTACAGGAGTTGTCTTCGCGGCTGGCTCGGGCCCTCTCCGCTCAATTCGGCGAAGAGCCGGGGAGTGGTGAGGCGGCGAAGGTTGATTCTGTCGCGGTGCAGGCTCCCGCCGTGGCGCCGGTGGCAGCTCCTTCGGTTTCAGCTCCTTCAGTGCCGACGCCTTCGGCCGCGCCGCAGTCCGCTGTTCAGACTCCTCCGCAGGGCGGAGGAGGGGAGGCGGCGGGCGACGCGGGTTCTTATGTTCGGGTCCACGTGGCGGTGCTTGAAAATCTGATGGCGATCGTGAGTGAGGCCGTTCTGGTTCGGAACCAGCTTTTGCAGGTGGCCAGTCAGTCCGAGGACTCCATGCTTCAGCGCGTGGTCCATCGTCTGAATTACGTGACATCGGAGCTCCAGAATGAAGTGATGAAAACACGGATGCAGCCGATTGGTGGCATGCTGTCGAAGATGCAGCGCATGGTGCGCGATCTCGGTAAGGAGCTGGGGAAGAAGATCGATCTGGAAATTCAGGGCGGGGAAACCGAGCTCGACCGAACGCTGATCGAGGCCATCAAGGATCCGCTGACTCATCTTCTGCGGAACGCCTGCGATCATGGGCTGGAGATGCCCGCTGAGCGCTCGAAGGCAGGGAAGCCCGAGGGGGGTCGGGTCCGTGTTTCGTCTTTTCACGAGGCCGGGCAGGTGGTCATCGAGATTCGGGACGACGGGCGGGGGCTGGATCGAGATCGAATTCTAGCCAAGGGGATTGAGCGGGGCCTGGTACGGCAAGAGGAGATCTCGTCTTTGCCAGATCAGCGGATTTTCCAGCTGATTTTCGAGGCGGGGTTTTCAACGGCCGAGAAGGTGACGTCGGTTTCCGGGCGAGGTGTCGGGCTCGATGTCGTGAAGACGAATGTCGAGAAGATCGGCGGTCAGGTGCAGATCGAAAGCATCAAGGGCAAGGGCGCAGTTTTTCGCATTCAGATCCCCCTGACTTTGGCCATCGTGCCCGCGTTGATCGTCCGATCCCATGGGGAGACGTTTGCGATTCCGCAGGAGAAGCTATTGGAGATTGTGCGTGCCGGAGGCGAAAGCGCCGCACAGGTCGAGCGTCTGCAGGATCAGTGGGTCCTTCGTCTGCGAGGCAAGTTGTTGCCGCTCATTTCTCTTCATGATGCTTTGAATCTGGGGCAGGCCGGTGCCATCGAAGAAGGGGCTTCTCGTTTTGTCGTGGTGCTTCAATCAGATGGACTCCATTTCGGGCTTGAGGTGGATGAGGTCGTTGATTCTTCTGATATTGTCGTGAAGCCGTTGCATTCCAGGCTGAAGAATCTGAAGGTCTTCTCGGGGGCGACGCTGATGGGGGATGGCGCCTTGGCGCTGATTCTCGATATTTTCGGCCTGTGCAAGTTGGTGGGGATCGGCAACGAGGCGAAGCACGCGAACGACTTTCAGGCCTCGGTTTCGGACGAAGCCTTGGTTGAGAAGAACCGGCGAAGGGATTCCCAGGAATATCTGGTCTTTCAGGTCGGCGAGGAGAAAAATCTCGTCGTCCCCCTGGCGCTCGTTGCCCGCCTTGAAGAGGTCTCTCGTGCCCAAGTGGATCACTCGGGCGCCCAGTTAGTGCTGCGATATCGGGAGCAGCTGCTTCCGATCTTGCCGATGGCCAAATTTTTGACGACCGCGGGCGATATGAAGTGGGAATTGCCGGAGAAATTCTATGTCATTGTCGCTTATCATCGCGGCAAGCTTTTTGGGTTCGCCGTCGACGCGATCGAGGATATCATCGATTCCTTGAATGATCCCGATAGCAGTTTGCAGTCGAGCCGTTGGTCCATGGGGACGCTCCTTTCCGGGGCTCGCGTCTATAATGTGATCGATGTTTTAGGGGTTTTGACTCATGAAATGCGTCGTCTCAGTCCGCATGAGTCGGTATCGCCGGCAGATCGGCCGGATGGGAAGCGTCGCGAAGCTTCATCGCCTGAACCCGAAGCTGCGGCTCGGATTTCCGGGCGCGTTTTGCTGGTCGAAGATAGTGCGTTCTTTCGGCGCCAGGTGCAGCGAATGCTCGAGCGCTTTGGAATGACCGTGGAATCGGCCGCCGATGGGAAAGAGGCGTATGATATTCTCAGTAATTCAGCTCAGGGTTTTGATCTCGTATTGAGTGATATCGAGATGCCGAACATGACGGGCATTGAGTTGGCGCTCGCCATCCGGAAGGAGAAAAAATATGCCCATCTACCGTTGATTGCCTTAACGACGCGCACCCAGCCGGCGGACGTGGAGCGTGGAAAGCAGGCGGGGTTTGATTTTTATCTGGAGAAATTGGAGGAGAAAGTTTTGAGTGCGGCGATCCAACAGGCTCTCCAGTCTAAGCGACCCAGTCTTTCTTTATCAGCAGGAGAGGTGAGATCATGAGTACGGCGAGTGAGCAGGTAACCGGTCAGCAGTTCGCGACTTTTTTTCTGGGTGAACGCATGTACGGGGTTGAGGTATCCAATGTGCAAGAGATTGTGAAGTCAATGCCCATGACTCGCATCCCTCTTTCGCCGTCCTTCGTCAGGGGGTTGATTAATTTGCGTGGGCAAATCGCGACGGCGATCGACCTGCGCGAATTATTTGGGCTTTCTGGCGCCTTGGAGGGCGCTGTGCAAATGAACGTGGTTTGTTTGCTCGAGGGGTCTTTGGTTTCGCTCCTGGTGGATCAGATCGGGGATGTTGTTGAGGTGGATGGAAAGCTTTTTGAGCCGACACCCGATACGGTCTCAGAGAAAGTCAGGAAATTTTTGTCTGGTGTGTACAAAATGAAAGGACCTCTTTTGAGCGTGTTGAACGTGAACGAGGTCGTTAAGGTCATCGGAGAGGCCACGCGCCTTCCGGCGGAAAAGGAGATCTAGGAATGGAAGATGTAGCGACGAGCAGGGGACGTTTGGGTGAGAATGTGACTGAATTGGGTACGGGAGGGGATGTGATCAAGGGGCGGATGGAAAACGCGACCGCGATTTCCGGTGTCGCGGTGGCGATTCAGTCCGCGAAGACGATCGAGGAGGCCGCCCGGCTGACCTTGGAGCAGGCCCGCGGCGCGCTTGCTTTTGATTACGGGTCCTACTGGGCCATTGACCCTAAAGATCGGACCCTGAGATTTGTAGCCGAGTCTGGCTCCGTCAGCCCTGAGTTTCGTGCCGTGACCGAGTCGGCCTCCTTCGCGGAAGGGGTCGGCTTGATCGGCAAAGCGTGGAAGATTCGGGACCTGAATTTCGAGCGCGATCTGGGGCAAGTCCGGGACTGCGTTCGGGCGCCGGCGGCTGTGCGCTCGGGAGTGAAGGCGGGGGTCGCGATTCCTATTTTCATGGATGGCGCGGTAGTGGGTGCCTTGGATTTTTTCGCGTTGCGAGAAATTACGCTGACGGATGACCGAAGCGAGGCGATTCGAAACATCGGGAAGATGCTTTCAGGGGCTTTTGAGCGTTTGAAAAAGGCCGCTGAAATGTCCCGTATTTTCGCGATGGTGGAGAACGCGCCGATCAACATCATGGGGGCGGATCTCGATCTCAATCTAGTCTATATGAACCCGAGGAGCCGCGAGACTCTTCGCACGCTCGAGAAATTGCTGCCGAAGCCGGTGGATCAGTTGGTTGGAAATTCGATCGATCTCTTTCACCGCAATCCGGAGCATCAGCGAAAGATGCTCCGAGATGACCGCGCATTGCCTCACCGCGCCAAGATTCGGCTCGGGCCGGAGACTTTGGATCTGCTGGTCTCGGCGATGTACGATCACAATAAGAAATACATGGGGCCTATGGTCACCTGGTCGGTCATCACGGACCGCGAAGCGCTGGTGGTGACGCTCGAGGAGACGGCGAATAACCTCGCTAGCTCGGCCTCTGAGTTGATGGCAACCGCCACTCAGTTGTCCGCGAATTCGAACAAGGCGAAGCAGGAGTCAACGACCACGGCAGCGGCAACGGAAGAAGTAGCTCGTGGCGTGCAGACGGTGGCGACGAATACCGAAGAGATGGCGGCGGCGATCAAAGAGATCGCGCGTTCATCCTCGGAGGCTGCGACGCTTTCGAAGGACACCGTGAAGCGCGCGCAGGAGACGAACAAGCTCATGCAGACGCTCGGAGTGAGCAGCCAAGAGATCGGAAACGTGATCAAGGTGATCAGCTCCATCGCCCAGCAGACGAATCTGTTGGCCCTGAATGCGACGATCGAGGCGGCACGAGCGGGCGAGGCCGGCAAGGGCTTCGCGGTCGTTGCCAACGAGGTGAAGGAGTTGGCGAAGCAGACGGCCAAAGCCACCGATGAAATCACCAATAAGATCGGCGCCATTCAACGCGATACGAAAGATTCGGTCGACGCGATCGGGACGATCGGCAGCGTGATTGAAAAGCTGAACTCGATTTCGATGTCCATCGCGGCGGCGGTCGAGGAACAGGCGGCCACGACGAACGAAGTGGGCCGTGTGGTTTCCGAGTCTCGCAAGGCGATTGATGGCATTTCGGGCGCCATCAAGAACGTCTCGCAGGGCGCGACGGAAAGCGCGGTCGGATCCGAGCAAACCCTGGTCGCGGCCAAGGGCCTTGCTCAGCTCGCGGACAAGCTTCGTGAATTGGTTAAGCAGATCAAGACCTAAATCGTAGTGTGAAACGCTATTCAGGAGGGCGCTCGTGCGAGTTTTGATTGTTGACGATTCAGTCGTGTTTCGTTCCGCAATCCGAACGGCGCTCGAGCGCCTCCCCGGTATTGAAGTGGTGGGCGCGGCCGCTAACGGGAAGATCGCGCTCGAGAAGATCAAACAGCTCAGCGTCGATCTCATCACCCTCGACATGGAGATGCCTGATCTCGACGGCATCGAGACACTCAAACAGCTTCGGGCGGCGGGCCATCGGCAGACCGTGGTGGTCTTTTCCTCCATGACGACCCTGGGAGCGGAGCGCGCCATAGATGCGCTTCGATTTGGGGCGGACGAAGTCGTGGCAAAACCCGCGCAGTCCGAAGAAGGTGGAATCGAGGGGGCTGTCGAGAAGGTGCGCTTCGCCCTTCTCCCGATCATCGAAGCGTTTCGTTCGAAGTGGGCACCCGCGCCTCGGTCGAGTCCCGCGGGCGACACCTCTTCCGTTGGCTATTCGCCTCCCGCGTCGTTGAACATCGGCCTACCGCCCTCGCTCCTTCGTTTTCGGCCAGCGGTCCTGGTCATCGGGAGTTCCACGGGGGGCCCGATGGCGCTCGAGAATCTGTTTATCGCGCTCAAGGATGCGGTACCGCGGGTTCCCATTTTGATTTGTCAGCACATGCCGCCTGTTTTCACCGCGAGCCTTGCGAAGCGCCTCGAGGTCGTTTGTGGTATTCCCGCTTCGGAGGGGCTCCAGGGTGAATCGATCAAGCCTGGAAGGATCTACGTCGCGCCCGGTGACTATCACATGGTGCTGGCCAAGGGGCCGAATGGCGCAATGGTACGCCTCCATCAGGGACCTGCCGTGAATTCGGTTCGTCCGGCGGTTGACCCGCTTTTTGAGTCTGCGGCCGAGGTCTTTGGTGCTTCCGTCCTTTCAGTGGTTTTGACTGGCATGGGGGCGGACGGCGCCATCGGCGCGGAGCGTATTCGAGGCGTCGGCGGTAAGGTGCTGATCCAAGATCAAGCGTCCTGTGTTGTCTTTGGAATGCCGGGGGCAGTTGCGGAGAAAAAAGCTTTTGACGGTATGGGCGATCCAACATCGATTGGGCAATTCATCAGGAGAATGATTTCGGAATGAAGATCCTCGTTATTGATGACTCTCGGGCTGTTCAGGCGTTCGTGCAAACCTGTTTGCAAGGACCGACATATGAGCTTATTTCCGCGCAACACGGAAAGGAGGCTCTCGGGCTCGCAACCTCCATGAAGCCGGATCTCGTTCTTCTCGATTGGGAGATGCCGGTGATGGACGGTCCCACGTTCCTGACTGAGTTCAGAAAGTTAGAGCCCAAGACGCCAGTCGTGATGATGACGACGAAGAATGATCCCAGTGAGATCGCTGAGGTTCTTCAGCTCGGCGCGAATGAGTACATTATGAAACCCTTCACGGCTGAGATTCTCAAAGAGAAGATCAGCTTTGTAATCGGATAAGGAGGGGCAAGTCATGGCGCTCAATCCCGATCAGATTCAATTTTTTGCGCGGTTCATTCAGAAAGAGCTGGGAATCGTCTACTCGGAAACCAATGAGTTTCAGCTTCGTACCCGGCTCGAAGATATTCGCACCCTGCTCGGGTTGCCGGATGATCTCGCCCTTTTTAACAAGGCGAGCTCCGAGGGTATTTCGGGTTCCTTCAGGGAGCTATTGCTCGATGTGGCCACGAATAACGAGACTTCGTTTTTTCGGGATCCGAATCTTTTTCGGGCGATTGAGCAGGAGGTCCTCCCTCAGGCGGTCGCGGCAAAAAATGGGTTGCCGATCCGTATCTGGTGCGCGGCAGCCAGTACGGGGCAGGAACCTTTTTCGATGGTCATGCTTCTCCTGGAGGCCTTCGCTCGAGGCGTCCCGGTGCGTTTTGATTTCACGGCCACGGACATCTCGGGGCGGGTGCTCGAGCGTTGCCGGAAGGGGCTTTATTCGCAGCTCGAGGTTCAGCGCGGCTTGCCGGTCACTCATCTGTTGAAGTATTTCGAGAAGGTGGAGGAGGGACCGAATGGGTCGAATCCCGGCTGGCAGTTGAAATCCGAGGTGAGAAACCGCGTGCAGTTCGAGAAACTGAACCTACTCGAGCCTTGGGCGATCGTGGGCCCCTTTGATTGGATATTCTGCCGAAATGTTCTGATTTATCAGAACGTCGAAAACAAAAGGAAGATCATCGAACGGATGGTGAATCTCCTGAATACGGGCGGATTCCTCATTCTTGGCGCGGCAGAGAGCATGGTGGGTCTGAGCGAAGCTTTTGAGCCCGCTCAATTCGGCAGCGCCATTCTCTATCGAAAAAAATAGGGCTGGCGCACTGCCGATTCCCCGGGTTCAGGGGGTGGAGCGGCACCGGCTCAGCAGCCGAGCCCATCTAAAAATAGGCACCTCCCCGAACTTCCTGTCCTCTCGCTTTCGCCATCCTGGCTCGCGAGAGTCGGTATCTTTTCTACCGGTGACCGGCTACTCAACGGATTCCACGGGCACCTCGAGTCCCGCTTAACGGTGTGCGCGGAATGTCTAGAAGAGCTCGTCGAGGGAGGAATCCAGCCCGTCGAGATTTCGCACGAGCTGGCCCTTTTCATTGAGAAGCACAATCCGATTGTCATGCATCACCTCGCCCGTTTTTTTGTTTTTCGAGTACTTGATGCCCAATATCATGGAGAGTTTTCGAGTGGCATTTTCGGTTCCGCTGAGGAGGAACCAGTTGGGACGGTTGATCTCCATGAGTTCTCGGTAGTGGCCGAGCTTTTCCGGGGTGTCGTTTTTCGGATCGAAGGTGATCAAGACGAAACTCGCCACGATCTTTTTCTTGTCGAGCGCCGTTTGAACGGCTTTGAGGTGTTTGATGATCAGCGGGCAGGCCCCATGGCAGGATGCGTAGATCATGCTCATGACCACTTTTTTTCCGGCCCAGGATGAAAGGGGAGTGGCCTTGTTGGCCTCGTTCTTGAAAGTCAAACCCGCATCGTAGAGTTTTCCCGTAGGTTCGTCCGCACGTCCGGGCGAAGGGAGTGAGAGACCGACGGCAAAGATCGTGATCGCTATCCATTTATTCATATACGCACCGAAATCCTAGGCTTTTGGTTGTGCTCCTTGCGGTGAGGCTGCTTCGCGTCGCATACCGCATGAACGCCGCATAGTCTTCTTTGGAGCTTGCCGCGATAGAGCCAGCGCCGCAAAACATGTTTGCGATTTTGTCGCCGTCGGCGCGATTGTCGGCGGTGAGAAAGACACTGTTAAAATCGGCGGTCCATTCCCAAATGAGTTGATGGAGGTCGTTTACGCCGTAGAAGTTGGGTTTTCCTTGGCCGATGAAAAAGTTTTTCCGGTTCGCCATGGGGCGAGAGTACCAGGCCAGGATTTTCTCAATGAACGCCGGTTCTTTGGTCGCATTCGGCGACGTTTCGCTTGCCGCCGCGACATACTCCCATTCGAGTACGGTGGGCAATCGACCCCCCTGTGCCGTGCAATAGGCGTCGGCCGCGAACCAAGAGACCTGCGTGACGGGGCTTTGTAGAATGGCTGGAGAGGGGCCCGCCTTCTTCCAGTGAGAGAGGTAGCGGGAGTCGGCGAAAAGCATTGATATTTTTTGAGGGCCCCAGCTGGGCTGCTTTTGGGCGAAAGCTAAAAACTGCGCTTCGGTCACGGGGTAGCGGTCCATCTTGAACGGAGTCAGATCGAAGTCCGCTTGATCTTTGTCCATGCCAAACAGGGGCGCAAATTTTCCACCGGGTAGGGCAACGGGGGAGGCGTTGGGGCCTGCGTGCGCTTGCAGGGACAGGATCCCTGCAAGCACGACGCAGATTCCCCAAGGTGGGTAGCAACGAGAATGCATTCTCTATTTCTTGGCCGACTGTTGGCGCGCCTTCGTGATCTCCGACGCGGAGAACGGCTTGACCTTGTTGCCCCAGGTGCTGCCGACAAAGGTGAGAAGAGCCGAGAGGTCATTGTCAGAGAGCCCAGAGACGGGTGTCATGACGCCGTTGTACTCTTTCCCGTTAACGACGATTTTTCCGGATTTGCCGTTCAGCACAATGTCGATGAGCTCGCTCCGGTCATCCTTGCTAGCCAAGGTTTTGAAGTAATCTGACTTGGCGAGTGGCGGGAACACGCCTTCGAGGCCCTGTCCTTCCGGTTGATGGCACATGGCGCAATTTTGGTCGAAGAGCGTCTTGCCATCTTTTTTCTTGGATGCTCCTGTCACAGCGGTGGGAGATTTCGAAGCCCGTATTTCCGACGCGACGGACTCATCGCCGAGATACGCCTCGTCGACTTCCTTGCCCGAATAGATCGAAGTAACCTGCTCGCCTTCGACCTTGAGCATTCCGAGCGCCCCTTTGTTGAAGGCGCGGGTAATCGCATGGTCGACGAGGATATAGGTTCCGTTGGTGTCGAGCGCGAAATCAACGATGGCCGCACCGCCCGGCGGCACCAAGGTCGTTTGTACGTTTTCCTGAAATTTAAGACCGGCCTCCCAATAGACCTTGTCGAAGATCTCGCCGATCACGTGAAAGGATGAAATCAGGTTAGGGCCGCCGTTTCCCATGAAGAGACGGATCTTCTCGCCGACCTTCGCTTTGAGTGCGTTGTCGCCGGTCAGCGACGAGGCAGATCCATTGAATACGACATAGGTGGGATGCTCATCGATGGCTTTTTGCATCGAGAAGGCCTGGTGGCCTTTCTGGCCGTTGGGTCCCTGGGTATAGAAGTCGCCCTGGACGATGTAGTACTCGCGGTCGACGGGCGGAAGTGGATTATTCGCGGGCTGGACGTAGATGAGCCCGTACATTCCGTTGGCGATATGCATTCCGACCGGGGCGGTTGCGCAGTGGTAGATGTAGAGTCCGGAGTTCAGTGCTTTGAACGTGAAGCGGGATTGATGGCCGGGAGCCGTAAACGTGCTGGCCGCGCCTCCGCCGGGACCGGTCACGGCATGGAGATCGATGTTATGCGGGAGCTTGTTGTTTTGATGATTCATCAGGTGAAACTCAACCGTGTCACCTTCGCGAACGCGAATAAACTTCCCAGGGACGGTGCCGCCGTAGGTCCAGAAGGTGTACTCCACGCCATCGGCGAGCTTGCCGATTTTTTCCAGTACTTCGAGTTCGACCACGACCTTGGCTGGCGCCTTTCGTGTGATCACCGGCGGAACGAGGGGCGGTGCCGTTAAAATTGCTTTTTCGATGGGGAGATCGGCGCGCGCCTGGCCGCCAACGAAATGAGCCGAGAGAAAAAAGAAAATAAGGGCAATAGTCTTCCGGGATGAAAGGGGAATCATGGTCATGGTTAGCTCCTGTGGTTTAAAATCTAGCACGGACGAAAAAGCCGTCAAAAATCTCTTTTCATAAATTTCGAATATCCAGTCAAAGCGGGGATGGTTAACCAGGCCGCCACCATGAATAGCGCAATGAGGATGCCTGAGCCGCTGGCAACCAGATTACGAACCAGTGCTCCGGTGTGACCCAAAAGCATGGAAGCGTCGTGCGCGAGGAGGAGCGCGATTCGTGATAATCCGATGGGGTTCAGCACGCCCAGGAGGCCGGCCGGTACGTCCATTGGGTAATCGCTCATCAGGAGCAGCGCGAAGAGGATCACGGAGTCGTGAATGACGATAAAGTAGAACCAGGTGCCAAGGGCGGCGCCGAGGCCTTTCATGCGATCCGATATGAAAATGGCGATGAGACTTCCGACCAGCACGAAGACAGTCGTCAGGAAAAGGCCAGTCAGGGTGAGCAGGAGCAGGCCCCAGGAAAGGTGTCCGCGAGCTAGGAAGGGGAGGGCGGTTCCGATGGAGAAGCTCGCTGCCAGTGATCCCGAGAGGGCGAGGGCGCGGGCAAAGTAGAGCGTCGATCGGCTCATCGGAAGCGTGAGCAGCAGCTGGGTGAATCGATCAGAGTAGTACCAATACAGGGAAGAGAAAAGAAGCGCGATCAAAGGCACGAGAACGACGGTAACGCTGGAGAGGGTGACCAGGGCTTTTGAAAAATCGCCGCCGACGCGTAAAAAAGTTTCGGCAATTCCGGCTAAAAGGAGCGCATGGATCGGGATCCAGCGGTTACGGGTGACGCTCATCAATTCATATTTGAATATTTTTTTCCATGAATTCATCTGGCGTGTCCCTCCATGAGCTTGACGATCGCCGCTTCTAAATTTGCGACTCCGGCTTTCGTCCGAATCAAATCCAGCGATCCTGAGAAGCGCACCGCACCGTCGAGGAGAAAAACCAAGTCCTCCACGAGTTGATCTATTTCGCTCACCATATGGGTGACGAGCAGAATGGCGCAGCCAGCTGCCTTCGCGGACGAGATCAAGCCCTTGAGCCGGACCACGGCCATCGGATCTAACCCGACGGTGGGTTCGTCCAAGATGAGAATCTCGGGTCGGAACATGAAGGCCGCTACTGCGGCGACTTTTTGCATGGTTCCCCGAGAGAGGACTCCAAAAGGCCGGTGTAAATGAGGCAGCAACCCAAAGAGCTCCAGGAACTCCTGTTTGTGTTCGGCGCGCAGATCTCGGATATCCTCGAGCATGTCGAGGAGTTCTTTGATCGTCAGGTTTTTTGGAAATTCCGCCGACTGGGGCATATAGCCGATGCGCCGCCGGTAGTCCCAGCCCTCCCTTACGGATTGACCGCCGACGGTGATTTGTCCTTGATTTGGAATGACGAGCCCGAGAATGGACTTGATCAGCGTGGTTTTTCCGCAACCATTCGGGCCCAGGACGCCGGTAATTTTTCCTGGCAAAATTTCAACGCTCACATCGGTCAGCGCGTGCAGGGCCCCAAAAGATTTCGAGAGATGGCTGACCTGGATCATGGCGCCTTCCATTGGATGGGTTGCATCCGGGGATGGTCATCTTTGAAGGCCGCCGGAGTCAAGTCGGGCAGCGCGCGCTCAACGTCATCGAGCAGTGAAAACAGGGGGCTATGAATCAAGATATATGAGGATTCGATCTTTTCTAGAATCACCGAAGAGAGGCTGACGGGACGATAAGGGCGATCGCCCGCGCCGTCCCGGTCGAGGTCATAGCCGTCGTAGTGGCTCCAATAGTTGCCGTCGAAGTGATTCGGATTGAAGCCGCTGTTCGTTGCGGCATCAAAGGTATTCGAGGCGAAATCATTCGCCTCGAATCGATTGTCCTCGCAGTCGGCCATGATGCGCAATGCCCATCCGTTGGAGACGAATTCGTTGTGTTTGAATTGGGAGCGATTCGAGCTCTCCATGAAAATTCCTACCGTGTTGCGGGTGAACTGATTGTTTTCGATCACGCTGGTGTGAATTTCCTTGAGGAGCAGCCCGAACGCGGCGCTGCCCCGATTACTCATGAATCGATTGCGCCGCATGACGACGTTGCGCGAGTACATGACCGCGACCCCGGCGCCGTTTTCGGTGAAGAGATTGTCCGTGTACTCATTGTTGTTCGCCGACATGAAATGAAGGCCATAGCGGAGGCAGTGGCTGACGGTATTGCCGATGATTTTCGAACTTTTCGTGAACTCGAGATAAATCCCGTCGCGATGGCCTGATATCTCGTTGTTTTCGATTCGTAGCTCGGCCCCGTTCCAGGAATGAATCCCGTTGCCCCCGGAGGTGTCGTCGAGCGCGGCTCCGGAAAACCTGTTTTCTCGAATGGTGCAGGATTCTGATTTTTCGATATAGACGCCGAAAGTCGTATTGACGAAATTATTTTTCTCGATCATGCAGCTCTTCGAGTAAGCCACTCGAATCCCCGCGAGCTCCTCGGTATAGCTGCTGCCGGTATTCATCAAGGTGAGCCCTCGAATCGAAACCTGATTTGCCTGCACTAAAAAAAGGGTTTTGTTGCGATTCTCCCCGTCGACGATCGCCTCGCCCTCGCCTTGAATGCTGAGAGGTCTGGAAATGACGATGCCTGACTCTGGGTAACGGCCCGCCCGGATGGTCAGTTGGGCGCCCGGTGGAGCGGCGGTCACCGCGGCTTGAATCGTTTTGAATTCGCAATCGGCGCAGACAAACATCGGTGCCGGGTGCGGAAGAATGGCAAACGCGAAAAACGGAACCCATCCTAGGGTTTGGGTTTTTCGAGTCGCTGAGTCAACTCTTTCCATGTCAGCACTTCTTTCTGGTTTTCAGGGAGGAATGGTTTCAGGCTCTCGGGGGTGGGGCCGACGAGAATTCCCAGTCCCATCGGGCTTCTGAGCTGTGGGTGAATCACGAAGCTCGCAGCTGGGGCCGGAAGGAGAATGCCGGGGTGCGTGGAATCGGCCACGAACAGGAGATCGCCGGGCGCGGATTCTTTCGAGCTGTTCCGATAAGCGAGGAGGCACTCGATGGCATCGAATTTTCTCGCCTTGCCCTTGGCCGTCAGAAGCTCTCCGCCAAAGCGCGCGTCGCTGATGATCATTTTGCAGTGCTGGCAGGCATCCCGCCCGATTTCAATGGCCTCCGGCTTTCGCGAAGTGCAGGCAAACTGCGGAAGCGAGTAGAGCAACAGAAGCCCCAGTGTCAGCCGACGTGACCGTTCCATGCTCTCAGACTCCTCGTTTGGGTCGAAACTCGACCCAATAAACGGATACGGCGAGAGCAATCGCGAGCATGAAGGCGTAGCCCGCGACGTGAGGGAGTGACCAGGCCGTGATGTTCAGAAGTTCCTTGCTGCCGATGAGAGGCGGCTGGTAATTCATGTCATCCATTTTGATGGCGGCATTGGGATTGAGGTCATGTCCGTATCGGTACTCCCAGGCCCAGAAGTCGTGGAGCGCCCACAGCGCGAAAGCAACCAATCCACCGGTCCAGAGGTAGTGCAGGATTCGACGTCCGACGATGGCCGTCAGGAGGCCAAAGAGCAGCAGCCCGGCGAAAATTTTTGGGAAATAGCTGAGCTCGGGAATGTCTGTCGGCGTGATGGCGTGCATGCCGATGTAGTGATTGAGGATGTTGATATTACGGACGTCCCCCGCGATTTTCGAAGTCCAGATCTGCATGAAGAGCCCCTCAGGATACTGAGGGGCCCATATTTCGATTTGCCACAGGGGGAACAAAAAACTGAGACCGAGCAGGAGAGAGGCGACTAGAATGAGAATCCTGGAACGTTGATTCAATTTGGTCATTTTTAGTTTTTTTCCGTTCTGCTCGGCTCTTTTTGAGCGGCCGTCGAGTTACAGTTCGTTGCCCGTTCCAAACTTGAGCGCGACGTTCGATCCTGCCTTGGAGACCCGGAGGTAACCCTGCATCTCCTGATGAAGTGCTGAGCAGAAATCCGTGCAATAGAACGGAAACACGCCTTCGCTTTTGGGCGTCCATTTGTACGTCTGGGTTTCGCCTGGGAGAACCAGGAGTTCGGCGTTGTTGCCGCCGATCACCGTGAATCCATGCGGGATATCCCAATCCTGCTCGAGATTCGTCACATGGAAGTAGACGGTATCTCCCACCCGGATTCCTTCGATGTTATCCGGCGTGAAGTGCGATCGAATCGAGGCAAGGTAAACGTGAACATCCTTGCCGTCGCGTACGACTTTGGCCTCTTCCTCTGTCTTGGTCGCGTATTTGTGTCGATTCTCCTCGAGCTTGAAGATCTTCACCTGGCGCTTCGTGATCAGCTCGGCCGCGATCCCTTGGGCGTAGTGCGGCTCGCCGACCGTGGGAAAGTCGAGCAGCATTTCCATCTTGTTGCCGGAGATATCAAAGAGCTGAGCCGCTTGGTTGAGTTCAGGTCCCGTGGGGAGATAACGATCCTTCGTGATTTTGTTCATCGCGAGGACGTACTGGCCATCAGGCTTCACCGTGTTTCCACCGGGGATCATCAGATGCCCGAGGGAGTAGTAGGTCGGTGCCCGATCCGCTACTTCCCAGGTGCCGAGCTTCCATTTCACCACTTCTGAACTGACGAAACAGGAGGTATAACCATAGCCCTTGTTATCAAACTCGGTGTGCAGCGGCCCCAGGCAAGGTTTCTTGACCTCGCCTGCCATGACGGAGGGGTAGTCGAGAATCTGCACGCCTTCGAATTCCCCTACGAACTTCTTCTCGGCGATCGCCTTTTGAAGTTTCGAAAAGGAGTAGACCGTGATTTGAGCGGCCAGTTTGCCGCCTCCTACGATGTATTCACCTGAGGGATCAACATCTGATCCGTGTGGGGATTTCGCGATCGGGATGTAATAGATGGATCCCGGGCAATCCTTGGGTGTCAGGGTCTTCGTCGATTTGAATTTTTCGATCGAGGCTGTGTGGGTTGATTCACTCCATGAATTGTTCTGATACTGGGAGGGCATATTTTTCGCTTTGCCGTCGGCTACGCATTTTTCGAGTTGCTGCCAGTTGATGGCGGCCAACAGATCTTTATCGTTTCTAGATGCGTTGACTTCAAGAAGAGAGTGGGCCTTCTCGCTATTGTAGCTCGTAAAAAAGCACCACCCATGGGAAGGGCCCTTTCCACAGCTGGCCAAATCATAATCGATGCCCGGCGCGAGCAATTGAAAGGCGACTGACATCTTGCCCGTTTCTGGCGCGACTTTGATGAAGCTAATTGAGGCTTTGAAGTCTTTTGTGTTTTTGATCGGCATGTCCCGTTGCGGGATTGGCAGCGAGAAGCGAGTCGAGGCGACGAGGTATTCGGTATTCATCGTCCCATACGGGGAGCCGTGATTGCCGCCTGAGTTCGGAATTTCGAGAATCTCCACCGTCCTAAAAGTGCTGAGATCGATTCGTGCGATTCGAGGAGTGTTGTTCGCGTTGATGAACAACCACCGGCCATCGTCCATTCCTTTGGTTTGAGAGAGCCAGGGATGGTGGGAGTCATCCCAAGGGATGAAGCCATTGCTCGTTTCGAGCATGGATTTCGACTCTTCAGAAAACCCGTAGCCATTTTCTGGATTGACCGCAAACACCGGGATGACTTTCAGAAGGCGGCCCGAAGGAAGGCCATAGACTGAGACCTGGCCGCTGAAGCCGCCGGAAAGAAATGCGTAGAAGGAGTCGTGCTTCCCGGGGGCCACCCAGACCTTTGCCGCAGCATTTGAAGCGATGACGGATTGGCTGACTTTTCCGAAAGCCGGATTTTTCGGAGTGAGGACTAGGCTGACCATGCCGACGGCCAGCAATCCCAACACAAGTCCCACGAAAGACCGGCCCGGCCTGCCGCGCACAAAATTCACAAATTTCATATGGATCCCCTTTATAGAGTTAAGACGGACAAAACGCCCCATCGCCGCCCATGATTCTTTCGATTTCCTCTTACCAAAGCAAATTGAGTGCCAGATGAGTTCAGGAAAATAAATTAAGTCATCTTTCGGTACGTTGCTTGAGGTCTTGAGCGAGTTCAAAATAGAATTCACTGAGTCTAAGAAGATTGGCTCGGCTATTGCAAATCAAATAGAAAAACTGGAATGAAATTCAAGATTATCAAGGAGACGTTCATGAAGAGATGGGTCATCGTTTTGGCGGTGGGGAGTGTGTTGTATGGGGTTCAGCCCGTACGAGCTCAGGTTTCGCCATCGAAGGGAGTTGGGCCGGTTTCCTCCGTCAAGATCGGGGCGCTCGATACGAAGCTGGCAAGCAGTGGGCGTGCTGTTTTTGGGGCGAAGTGCGCGGCTTGTCACAAGATGGAGGAGCGTTATGTCGGGCCTGCTCTCAAGGGCGTGACTCTTCGACGGACTCCGGAGTGGATCATGAACATGATCTTGAATCCTGGGCAGATGGTGCAGGAGGATGAGGTCGCCATGGAGCTCCTTGCGGAGTACATGGCTCCGATGGCCTCTCAGAATTTAACCCAAGACGAGGCACGGAGCGTGCTGGAGCTGTTCCGTGAGTACGATGCGGGCAAGGCGCCGGTGATCCCGGCCAAAGCGAAGGGCGTAGAGAAAAAAGAAAAGAAGAACGCTGTATAAACCAACCGATATCGAAGGAAAAATTTTATGAAGCTGTACGCCGCATTGTTTTGTATGTTTCTCGTCACGCTGAGTACCGCATATGCTGATGGCCAGACCACGATCAAGGGAGACACCTCTCAAAATACCGTGGTGGCGATTGCGGTGGGCTCAAAAGATCACACGACCTTGGTGACCGCTCTGAAGGCCGGTGATCGCGTGGATGTACTGGGCAATCAAGGGCCTTTCACGGTTTTTGCGCCGACGAATGCCGCTTTCGCCAAGCTCCCGCCTGGCACGGTGGAGAATCTCTTGAAGCCAGCCAGCTTAGTCTCTCTTCAAGATGTTTTGGAGTATCATGTGTTCGTGGGTGTGTTGCAGGTGAAAGATTTGAGGGACGGTCAAAAATTGAACATGGTGAATGGGAAGGATGTCGTGGTTCATCTCAAAGGGGGACAGGTCACGATCGGGACCGCGAAGGTTCTGGGTACGGTTCGGGGCTCGAATGGGATCGTCCATGTGATCGATGGGGTTCTGTTGCCTCCGGCGGATCAATAACTGCCGGTCGCCCATCGAGAATAAATGTCCCCCAGGTGGGACATCGGGGGGGCCGTGTTTGGCTGCCGTACTGATTGTTCGGCCCTTGTGAGTGGGTACGGAAGTTGCTTCGGATGTTTTTCTCGATGTTGTTTCCCTATCAGGTGCTTTTTCCGATCGGAGTTCTTTACGGGGTCTATGGGGCTCTCGTGTGGGTTCTCTATTTATTTGGGCTGATTCCGTACCCCGGTGGGCTTCATGCGCATCTGATGGTGGTCGGTTTTTTGTTCTCGTTTGCTCTTGGCTTTTTGATGACGGCGGTTCCCCGATTTACTGGGACCGATTCAGCGCGCTCCTGGGAGTTGGCAGTCGCCGTGATTTTGGCGCTCTCCTCTTTTTTGGGTGTCTACCCCGAGGGCATCGCGTTGGCGGTCTTGGCGTTTCTATTTTTTTTCTCCGGATCGCGTTTTTTGCGCCGAGCCTACGCGCCACCGATGCATTTTATTTTTGTCCCCTTGGGGTTGCTCCTCGGACTGGCAGGCGTGGTGCTGATGTGGATCGGTGCGGCCCAGGGCAGGGTGTTTCTCTATCAGGGAACGATGCTGTGCTTTGTGCTCGGAGTGGGAGGAAAACTCGTCAGTATGCTTCTGGGCTGGGGGGCGCAACCTCTCTTGAAGATATCGGTCGTAGGACAGTCCGCACGAAAGGAGCGTTTGCCGCTGAACGTGTGGGGGCCTGCCGCTCTTTTGCTGCTCGGTTTTCTGTTGGAATTTTCGGTTGCGTTCACAGTGGGGCGCATTCTGCGCGCCCTGGCCGCGTCTTGGGTTGCGTTCGCGGCTTGGCATCTTCACCGGCGTCCTCTGGCCGAGGGACGCTTGGTTCGCTGGCTTTGGGTTGCAGCGTGGGGTTTGGTTCTCGGGCTTTGGTTCTCTGCGGTGGTTCCCAGTGCCGGTGTGCATGGACTCCATCTGACGTTTATCAGTGGTTTTGGATTGATGACCTTGATGATCGCCTCTCGGGTGACCCTGGCTCACGGCGGGCATGATCTTGAGTTTGAGTTGCATTCGAAGACCTTTGCATGGGCAGGCGGGATGCTGCTGTTGGCAGCGTTGATGAGAGCCACCGCGCCGCTTGCGTCCTCCTACTTCAGTCATCTGGCTTATGCCGCCGGAGTCTGGATGGTAGGGCTTGTTGGTTGGTCGTTGGTTTTCGTTCCGAGAGCTTTTTTTCATGCGGCTTCTCGTTATTGGAGGAATGGATAGATGGGGCTCGATGGTGCGTGTCCGACCATTTATGGTCCTGTGGAAAGCCGTCGTCATGGACGATCCCTCGGAATCAACCTGGGGAGTCCGGACAAGAAGGTGTGTACCTGGGGCTGCGTTTATTGTCAGTGCGGTCATGGTGAGCGGCGGGAGCCAGTGCCCTCAGACGGGGTTCCCTTGGGACAGGACGTGCTCCTTGCCGTGAAGGCGGCGCTTAGCCAGGTCGGAGCGCTTGATTCCGTGACCTTTGCCGGTAACAGCGAACCGGGCTCGCATCCTGAGTTCCTGGAGATCGTACGGGAGCTTCGAAAATTAAAATACGCAATGAGAGCAAAGTGGGTGCTGAACTGTCTGAGTAACGGTTCTGAACTCGACCGGCCTGATGTCGTGAGTGCTTGCGACCTTTTGGATGAGGCTTGGATCAAACTCGATTGCGGTACTGATGATTTGTTTAAGCGCCTGAGTCATCCCATCGATCAAGTGGGGGGTGTTCAGGAGCATGTTGCCA
This sequence comes from uncultured Bacteriovoracaceae bacterium, assembly GCA_964363305.1. Taxonomy (GTDB): domain Bacteria; phylum Bdellovibrionota; class UBA1018; order UBA1018; family UBA1018; genus CAYIHX01. The sequence continues at coordinate 117,192 of CAYIHX010000001.1, forward strand.
GAATTCAGCGGTTGAAGAGCCCGAGAATCCAGTCCCTGTTTTGGACTTCGCCTCAGAAGCCGATCGGGTCGAATTGGACGGTTGAAAATCGAGAGGCACTGATCCCTCTCTATAAAAAAATTGGGCCGGCGGAGATTCACTTGACCACGGTCAGTCGGGAGCCGGCCTGGAGAGGCGCGGAGCCGGCGCCGCCCGATGAGCTCAATTCCTATGGCGATCAATTGAGATTGCAGGGTTTCAACGTGAGGGTGTTTCAGTGACAAGAGTGCTCGATTTAAGGACGATACCGGAAGCTCGGTGGGATGCCAGCGTGGCGAATCTCCTGGCGGTGCTTCAAGAGGGCGAGAGTTTTACGTTGGTCAGCGGAGTTGATCCGAAACCTCTTTTTGAAAATTTAAAGATCGGAGTACCGGCCGGGGTGCAGCTCGATTATTTGGAAGCGGGCCCCCAGAGCTGGCGGGTCCGGGTGACGAAAGTGTCGCGGGGCACCGACGAAAACAGTGGTTGTTGTGGTGGTGGCTGCGGCGGATCCTGAGATGACGGCTCCGGGGTCTCCCCAGCGGTGCGATCATCGCTCGGTTGTTCTTTGGCTGCGCTGCGTGTCGGTGCTGGTCGTGGGGATGGTCGTAGCGGGCGGGGCGACGCGCCTTGCGGGCGCCGGGTTGTCGATCACGGAGTGGAGGCCAATTACGGGGATCCTCCCACCTCGAGGAGCGGAGGCTTGGGCTGCTGCGTTCAAGAGTTACCAAGTCATTCCCCAGTTTCGGGTCATCAACCCGCACATGACGTTGCCCCAGTTTCAGACTATTTATTATTGGGAGTACGCGCACCGGTTGCTTGGACGGTTCCTGGCGCTTGCTTATCTTTTTCCATTCCTGGTGTTTTGGATGCAGGAACGACTCCGAGGCGGTCTGGCCTGGAGGTTGCTCGCGCCACTCTTCCTCGTGGGCCTACAGGGTTTGCTCGGCTGGTATATGGTCAAGAGTGGGCTATCGGAGCGTACCTCGGTGAGTCACTATCGTCTCGCGGCGCATCTCAGTTTGGCTCTCTTTTTGCTGAGCTATCTTCACTGGCAGATTTTAAAACTCAGTACTGAAAGCGAGAAGCAGGCGGCGTCAACCCCGCCGACGCTTGTGACGGTCTTTTTCTCGGTGGTTGCGGTGCAGATCGTCTTCGGGGCATTCGTGGCGGGCACGAAAGCGGGGTACGGCTACCCGACCTTTCCAACGATGGCCGGATACTGGCTTCATCCTGACGCGTTGAGACTGCATCCCCTCTGGGTCAATTTCTTTGAGAACCCGGCGATGATACAGTGGATCCATCGAATGCTGGCCTGGGTACTCCTGCTAGCCGGCATCGGCGCCTGGAGAGCAGCTATTTTCGAGCGCAGCCCACGGCTTCGAAGGACTCTCGTCGTTTGGGGGGCGCTGGTCGGGCTGCAGTTTCTCCTCGGCGTGATCACGCTGCTTCTTCACGTACCGCTCGCGCTCGCGCTCCTCCATCAGGTGAACGCATGCCTACTTCTCGTGGCCTCGGTCACCCTGCTTTACCTGGTCAGAAGAGATATCCCACGGACGGACGGAAGCGCTCGAAGAACTCCGATAGGGGAAGTTTTGACGACTCCGCATGAGGGCCTTCCCCTTCGAGGAGACTGATCAGGAAGCGCACGAGGTCATCAGTCGTGATGATCCCGACCGGGCGCGCCTCAGCCCCGGCTACAACGACGAGCGAGGAAATATGCTCCCGCTGTAATGTACGAGCCACATCAATGAGGGGCGTCTCCTCGCTAATCCCTCGTGCTGGCCAACTCATGTACTGGGACACCCGATGTCGAGAATCAAACACCACGGTGAACTCATCACCGGTGGCGGGACCGGAAGAGGGCACCATCGCCCTTTTGAGGTCGCGATCGCTGAGCATGCCGATGACCCTCCCCTGAGCGTCAGTGACGGGAAGGTGTCGAACATGGCGTTCTCTCATCTTCACGTGAGCTTCCTGGAGTGACGCATCATAGTCGATGGTTAGGAGACGTTTATGTCCAAGACTGCCAATAGGCTGAAGGTTCATGATCTGTGGTTTCCTTTCAAGTGGAGGCGAAGCAATTCCAATGCCACTGCCGCGGGGCCGTCGAAGAGACCGAGGTGGCACCCGCGACTGATTTTGATTGGGAGATATTGCTCAAGTCTGCGTCAGATTGTCTCGCGAGCTACTTACTTGACCTTACAGCCGCTTCGCGCGAATCAATGAGCTAGGAGAAAACTGCGATGACTAAGGTGATTTGGGCGGTTGATGGCGTGGGCAGCAGCAAAAAATCGCTGGCGGTTGCGATGAAGGGGATTCGCTCTTTTTTCTCGAGGAAAGAAGCTGAAATTATTCCTGTGTACGTGTTGAGTTCGAATCCGCTTGCTCTGGGGGTTTTGGATGATCAGCTGAAGACCAGTCTCGAAAGCTATCGGGTGGCGGCTGAGAAGGCGCTTTCAAAGACGATGAAGCCGTTTCAGGCTCAGGTGGGGCAGTCCCGTGTGGTCATTGAGGATGGAAGTTTTTCTCGCCATTCAGTCGATCGGCTTGTTGCGACCGCGCAGGCGGAAGGCGCGAGCATGATTCTGATGAGTACGCACGCGGCGGAGGGGTTGGAGCGCCTTTTTCTCGGAAGCTTTGCTGAAACAGCGCTGTTGCGCTCGAAGATTCCGCTCTTTTTCGTGAATCCTAAAAATCTTCCAGCCCAGAAGGTGAAGACCATTCTGTTTCCGTCGAATCTTTCCTCGTCGAATGAAAAGCACTTCAAGAGGGTCTTGGGTGAAGCGAGGCGCCTCAAGGCGAAGGTTGTACTCTATCAAAAGCTGGTGTTGCCCGTGCAGCCACTGTTGTCGGCAGGGAGTCTCTTGCTCGGCGGGGTACCGGTGGTGATGCCTCTTTTTGCGGAAGAGCAGGCGACGAAGGCTGATCGGCGAGCAACGGCTTGGGTCGAGTTGGGCAAGGCTGATGGCGTGAAGGTTGAGTGGCTGCTGGATCGAAAGCCTGGGACGATAAAAGAAGGTGTACTTCGTGCGGCGCGCGCTAAAAAAGCGCAGCTCATCGCGATGTGCTCTTCCTCAGGAGTCATCGAAGCGACGTTGGTGGGCAGCGTCGCGCGACAGGTGGTGCGCGAGGCCCGGTGCCCGGTTTGGGTGGTTCACGCCTGACGGGGGTGACGAAGTATCCGGTTCCCGGTCCGATGGGCGGGCGACTCATTCGTGCGGTCATTTCTTCACTGCGAAGGGACTGCGGGCTGGTTTTGCCGATAGATTCGGATATCCTTATCGCGGTTTCGGGCGGCAGCGACTCGGTGGCTTTGGCGCATCTTCTGATTCGGTATGGGCGTCGAGTGGTGTCACCGGACCGGATTTCCATCCTGCATTTGAATCATGGGTGGCGAGGGGAAGAGTCGGACGGCGACGAGCTTTGGGTCAAGAAGCTGGGAGCCAGCTGGGGCATTTCGGTGAAAGGTGTTCGTCTACTCGATCCAAAAACCCGCCCAGCTCGTGTCTCTCCGGAGGAGTACGCCCGCGCGCTGAGAAAGAGCGAGTATGCTCGCCATCGGGCGCAAGGGGGCTGGGTGCTGACCGCTCATCATGCGGATGATTTGGCAGAGACATTGATTTGGCGGTTTTTGACCGGTGGATTTCCAAACCAGGCACGCGGGATTCTTCCGGTGACCCAGGACGGAGAGTTGCGACCTCTTTTACGGGTTTCTAAGGAGGATTTGCGCGCTTTTCTTCGTGAGGAGGGGGTTCTCTGGCGAGAAGATCGCAGTAATGCAGAGGGGCACCTCCTGCGTAGTCAGATGCGTCACGAGCTGATGCCAGTCATCGAGCGGCTTTTTCCTGGATACCGGCGTCATCTGATCCGATTGGCAAAAAAGACCTGAAGGGGAACTCCCTGCTTTTTTGATGTTTTTTTCCGTGCGTGCTAACTTCAAAACGGGAATGGTGGGAGTCAAATGAAGGGTACTCAAAAAACGGTCGCTCTGTGGGTGGTTCTTTTGCTGTTGATGGCGGGGCTGTTTAAGGCCCTTGACCAGGGTGGCAAGAATCCGCGTCAGATCAAGTTCAGTGAATTTGTGCAGCTCGTGAAGGAGAGCAAGATCGCGGATGTCACCTTTAAGACTGACAATCTGATTGTTGGAACCTACAAGGAGCCCACGGCGGATGGGCGTAAGACCTTCGAGACCATCGGAGATACCGAGAACAGCAAGGTCTTCGAGATTCTTGAAAAAAATAACATCATCCCGAATTACGAGCGCGCCGACCGAACTCCGGTTTGGCAGCAGGCGTTGATTTCCTGGGTGCCCGTCATTTTCATAGGGTTTCTTTTCTTCCTGCTGATGCGCCAGATTCAAGTCGGGGGCGGCAAGGCGATGAGCTTTGGCAAGAGCAAAGCCCGGCTCCTTTCTGAGAATACGCTCAAGGTCACGTTTAAAGATGTAGCCGGAGCGGAAGAGGCGAAGGCCGAGTTGGAGGAAATCGTCGCGTTCTTGAAAGATCCGAAAAAATTTACGCGATTGGGGGGCCGAATTCCCAAAGGGGTCCTTTTGATGGGGCCTCCGGGGACGGGGAAGACTCTTCTTTCTCGCGCGATCGCCGGGGAGGCCGGTGTTCCCTTTTTCTCGATCTCAGGATCGGATTTCGTCGAGATGTTTGTGGGGGTCGGTGCCTCTCGAGTTCGAGATTTGTTTGAGCAGGGGAAGAAGCATGCCCCCTGCATTATTTTTATCGACGAAATTGATGCGGTCGGGCGCCATCGCGGAGCGGGTCTCGGTGGTGGGCATGATGAGCGAGAACAGACGCTGAATCAGCTTCTCGTGGAGATGGACGGTTTCGAGGGGAACGAGGGCGTTATTTTGATTGCCGCGACCAATCGTCCGGATGTCCTGGATCCGGCGCTCCTGCGCCCAGGGCGATTCGATCGTCGAGTCGTGGTTTCTCCCCCCGACGTGAAGGGACGCGAGCAGATTTTGAAAGTGCATACTCGCAAGACCCCCATGGCCGCGAATGTTGAGTTGTACGTGATTGCGCGTGGAACGCCTGGATTCTCGGGGGCGGATCTCGAGAACCTCGTAAACGAGGCAGCCTTGCTGGCGGCGCGTTCGGACAAAAAATTCCTAGAGATGTCCGACTTTGAGAGTGCCAAGGACAAGGTCCTGATGGGTGTCGAGCGCAAGAGCCTCGTGCTCTCTGATGAGGAGAAGCGCACGACAGCTTATCACGAAGCGGGCCATGCGCTGGTCGGTAAGTACATTCCGGGGACTGACCCCGTGCATAAGGTCACGATTATTCCGCGCGGGATGGCTCTCGGAGTGACGATGACTCTTCCGACGGAGGATCGTCTGAATCTTTCGAAGGAGCGGGCGGAGAATAGCATCGCCTTTCTGATGGGTGGACGAATTGCGGAAGAGCTGGTTTTGAATCAACAGACCACCGGAGCGGGGAATGACCTCGAGCGCGCGACCGATCTTGCGCGTCGTATGGTATGCGAGTGGGGCATGAGCGATGCGATGGGACCTCTCACCTTCGGACAGAAGGAAGGCGGTTCAATTTTTCTCGGTCGAGATATTCAGCAGCAGCGCGACTATTCGGAGGCCACGGCGCAGACTATCGATCGCGAGGTACGGGGCATTGTGGAGCGCAACTATACGCGGGCGCGCGAAATTCTGGAGAAGAACGTGAAGGTCTTGCACGTCGTCGCGCAGGCGCTCCTTGAGCTGGAGACCATCGATGGAGCTGAAATCGATACGTTGATGCGAGGGGAGAAGATTGTTCGCGTCCCGCCGCCGACGACTTCGGGAAGTGAACCTGTGACCTCAGGGGGAGGACCCTCTCCGGCGCCCGTTCCTGCTTGAAGGGAGGCCACGAGTGACCGACCTCCTGAGAAATTTACACGCAGGAATTCGTTGGATCGATCTGGTCGATATCGCTATCGTCGCGATGATCGTTTACCGTGCGTTGCTGCTGATTCGTGGCACGCGCGCCATGCAGATGCTTACGGGGCTGGGTATCCTGGGGATCGCTTTCTTTCTGTCAAGTACGTTCGAGCTGTTCACCACGCACTGGTTGCTCTCTTACTTCTTTGATTATCTCATTTTAATCGTGATCGTGCTGTTTCAGGACGATCTTCGTCGAGCGTTGACTCACGTCGGAAAAAACCCCTTCTTTTCCGGGGCTTCAGCTGAAGAAGAGCGTGAGATGATCGATGAGGTTGCGAAGGCGGCAAATCGTTTGGCGCGAGAGCGTATCGGTGCTTTGATCGTGATCGAGCGAGAGACGGGCCTGAAAAATTTCATCGACACAGGATCGAAGCTCGATTCTCGGGTGAAGTGCGAATTGCTCTACTCCATTTTTATTCCAAGTTCGCCCATTCACGATGGTGCGGTGATTATCAATGGCGGACGTCTAGCGGCCGCAGGTTGTTTTTTGCCGCTTTCCAAGGATCCGAACATCGATCGTCGCTACGGAACCCGACATCGCGCTGCGATCGGCCTGACCGAGGATGCCGATGCTATTGTCGTCCTTGTTTCGGAGGAAGCGGGCGAGTGCCATTTGGTTAAAAATGGCCGCATCACGATGAATCTGAACGAGGAGGAGTTGCGCCAGTCGCTCGCAGCCCTTTTGGAATTGGCAAAGCCCACAGCTCATTTGCCGTCTCGGCTCCGGGGTTGGTTGAATGCGGTGAGACCTCGCAGAGGCGATGGACGCAGGGAGGGCGAACGGTGAACCTTCTGGATCGCCTGGGGGCGATTTTCGGCTCAAATATTGGAACCAAGTTGATCTCAGTAATGATCGCGGGCGTTCTTTGGTCGGTGGTTTTGGGTTCACGCACGGTTGAGGTGACGAAGGATATTCCTTTGGAGGTCTTGACGTCGCCGGATGTCGTTCCCGCCAATGATCTCCCGGAAAAGGTGTCTTTCCGACTGGCGGGACCGAAAGCCTTTCTTCGTACTATCCTCGATCGACGAGAGGAGCCGATTCGAATCAACCTGGTGGGAACGTCCCCGGGGCTTGTTACCCATCGCTTTTTCTCGGACAATATCCGGGTGCCGATCGGCGTCAAGGTGGTGTCGGTCAATCCTGCGGCGATTATGATCCGTTTGGAGCCTCAGAAGCGCAAAGACGTTCCGATTCGCGCCGAACTTCGCGGAACTCCCCCTGCTGGATTCCATGTGTCCGGGCTTACCTTGTCGTCGCCCACATTGCGAATCAAGGGGCCCGAATCGAAGATCTCCGGAGTGAGCGAATTGGTAGCCGTTCCGATCGATGTTTCCTCTCTCTCTGAAACTACGGACAAAACTCTCTTCATCGATCTCGTTCGCCAGGGCGTGCAAGCGGATCAACCGCTTCCCACTGTTCGGGTCACGATTGAGGCGGAGATGACGAGCGTGCGTTTTAAAAACGTTCCGGTCAGGGTCACAGGGGCCTCTCGGTGGGCGTTCCTTCCCTCATCAGTCACGATTTTGGCACGCGGGCCCGTGCCGTTGATTTCAAAAATGGATCGCGAGCTGGTGCGAGCTCATGTTCGTGTCGATCCGCCTCCCTCCGCTGGGAGTGAGCTCTCTGTGCAGGTCGAGCTGCCTGCTGGGTTTGAAGTGATTCGTGTGCTGCCCGATCGTGTGAAAGTCATCACGAAGTAGTCGACTTTCTTCTCTGCACTTCCTATAAATTCCCTATGGCGAATCGGCTTTTTGGAACTGATGGTGTCCGTGGGTTGGCGAATCAATACCCGATGACGGGAGAAGTAGCGATGGCAGTGGGGCGTGCCGTTGCTCATGTCTTGATGACTTTGCAGAATGCGGGGGCAAGAAGCTCCGTGCCAGTCGGTCTGAAGCCGCTCGAATCGAGTCGTACCGTTCGGCGTCCGAAAATCGTGGTGGGTAAGGATACTCGGCTGTCCGGCTATATGATCGAGATGGCGCTGGCGTCTGGAATTTGTTCCGTAGGTGCCGACGTGATTTTGATCGGACCTTTGCCGACTCCGGGCGTTGCCTTTGTGACTCAGAGCATGAGGGCCGACGCCGGGATCATGATCTCTGCCTCACACAATCCTTATCATGATAATGGGATCAAGATTTTTTCGGCTGATGGCTTCAAACTTCCTGATGACATTGAGCTGGAGATTGAACGGTTGGTTCTTTCGAAGGAAATGGATAAGTACCGACCCACGGGAGATCTCGTGGGCAAGGCCTATCGCATTGACGATGTTTATGGCCGGTACATCGTTTTTTTGAAATCACTATTTCCTCGGGATCTTGACCTGCTGGGGATGCGCATTGTGCTGGATTGCGCCAATGGCGCCGCTTACAAGGTTGCCCCATTTGTGTTTGAGGAACTCGGGGCGGAGGTCATGAAGCGGGGGGTCGGCCCGAACGGCCTGAATATCAACGATAAGTGTGGAGCGCTCCACCCGGAGAGCATCGCGAGCGCGACGACTGAATATCGTGCGGATATTGGCATCGCGCTCGACGGCGACGGGGATCGTTGCATTCTGACGGACGAGAACGGCGAAATCGTGGACGGTGACCAGATTATTGGTCTCTGTGCATTAGAGATGCAGACGGCCGGCACATTGGATCACGGGGTCGTGGTCACTACTCCGATGTCCAATATCGGACTGGAAGTGACCCTGCGCGAGGCCGGAATTCGAATGATTCGAGCTCAGGTGGGAGACCGCTATGTCGTCGAGACGATGCGTAAGGGGGGGTACAAGCTCGGAGGCGAGCAGTCGGGCCACGTCATTTTCATGGATCATTCGACGACGGGAGATGGGATCATCGCCGCTTTGAAGGTTCTTGAGGCGATGAGACGAACGGGGAAGAAGCTCTCGGAGTTAAAGCGGCAGATTCGTTTGTTTCCGCAGGTACGTGAAGACGTTCTTGTTTCCAAGAAGACGCCGTTTGAATCGGTTCCTGACGTTGCCAAGGCGATCTCGGACGGAGAAAAGGAGATCCTCGATCGAGGTCGGGTTTTTGTTCGTTATTCAGGGACGGAATCAAAGGCTCGGGTCATGGTCGAGGGCGAAGATGTTCGCCTTATCCAGGGGATTGCGAAGAATATCGCCTCCTCAATTCAGCGGCATATGGGATGAAGATGATGGTAGGTGAACGCATCGCCAGGCTGGGCGTCAATATCGATCATTTCGCGACACTTCGGCAGCTCCGCGGAACTCCCTACCCGAACCTCGTCGAGGTCGCTCAAGCCGTCGTGGCCGCCGGTGCCCAGCAGATCACCGTTCATCTGCGGGAGGATCGGCGGCATATTCAGGATGGGGACGTAAGGGACCTGAAAAAGAATTTACGAGGGGCTTCTTTGAATCTTGAAATGGCGACTGACCCTGGGATTACACGGTTCGCCCTGAAGGTGAGACCGGACTGGGTTTGCATCGTTCCCGAACGTCGATTCGAGGTCACCACGGAGGGAGGACTCGATTTGAAACGTGGAAAGAAGCGTTTGGCGGAGACGATTATTCAGCTGAAGAAAGCGAAAATTTGCGTGAGTCTTTTCGTGGAGCCCTCGCTTGAGGCCATGAGGCAGGCGGCTGAATTTGGCGCGGACGCCGTTGAGTTGCACACCGGGCGCTATTGTCTGGCTTCGCAGGGTGCGTTCGGAGCTCGATCGCGAGCGATGGAGAAGAAAGAACTCGATCGAATTGCCCTGGCTGGACTCGAAGCCGTGAAGTGCGGCCTCGCTGTTCATGCGGGGCATGGTTTCGATCTTTCCAACGTCAGACCGGTCGCAGCGATGTGCCGACCGGGCGGTGAGGTGTTGATCGAGGAATTTAATATTGGTCACTATTTGGTATGCCGAGCTGCGCTGGTTGGATTGAAGGGCGCTGTTCGGGAGATGATTGCCGCCGTAGGAGCCCCATAATGAGTCGCACAAGCAGTTTGAGAATTTGCAGCAGCCAGGAGATGCGGGCTCTAGATGAGATCGCTGAGCAGGAGTATGGGATCGACGCCATCGTCCTGATGGAGAACGCTGGACGTGCGGCGACCCAGGTACTGCTGGAGCAGTATCCGCAGGCGGGCCGGGAACGGGAGATTCTGGTGTTCGCGGGTAAGGGCAATAATGCGGGGGATGCCTTTGTCGTCGCGCGGCGATTGATCTGCCTGGATCGCAAGGTTCGGATTTTTCACGTGGCCGACGAGAAGAGCTACAAGGGTTCGACGCTCCGAAATTTTGAAATTCTGAAAAAGCTCAAGGCGAAGATGACGCCCATTGAAAATGTTTCGGAACTCGAATCGTTTTTCAGCAGTGCGCAGGGACCCTTCACCATCGTTGATGGTTTGATTGGTACTGGGTTGAGAGGAAATCTCGAGGGAATTTTCTATGATGTCGTTGAGTGCCTGAATACCCTCGGGTGCGATCAAGTTCTTGCTCTTGACATCCCCAGCGGAGTGAGTGGTGACACGGGCGTGATTCACGGCACTTCGGTTCAGGCCTCGTTGACGATTTCCTTTGGTTTTCCCAAGCTCGGCCATTTTTTGCCGCCAGGAGCCGGGAGGCGGGGCACCCTGATCAACGTCGATATTTCTCTTCCGGCGCGCTTTCGAAGAGAGGGGGATAAGTTTCTTCTTCTGCCCCAGCCGATGCGGGAGCTGTTGAACGAGCGGGATCGATACGGTCACAAGAATTCTTTTGGTCACACGCTGCTCGTGGGTGGAAGTCCCGGGCGCCTCGGTGCGATCGCGATGGCGGCGAGTGCGACGCATAAGATGGGAACCGGGTTGGTCACTGTTGCGACCTGGGAAGACTCTTTTGGAACGCTGCTCATCAAGCTGCCGAACGAAACGATGGCACTTCCCCTGAAGCTTGAAGGGCCTGATCTTGAGATCTACCGGAAAAATCTCTCCATGTATTCGAGCATTGTTGTAGGTCCTGGCCTTGGGCTCAGGGCCGAAGGGGTGAAGGTTCTCGAGGAGATTTTCGCTCATTACTCGGGTCCGATCGTACTCGATGCGGATGCATTAAATTTGGTCGCGGATCATCGAATGCATGATTTGCTGGTGAGAAGGCGCGCACCGACCGTGTTGACACCTCATGTGGGAGAGATGGCGAGGCTCCTCGACTGGCCGAAGGAGCAGGTGACTCAGGACCCGATTCGAGCTCTCCGTGAGGCGGTGAAAAAAACCCATGCGACGGTCATTCTCAAAGGGGCGGCGACCCTGATGGCGTCGACGGATGAGCTGATCTATTTGAATCACTACCCAAATGACGGTATGGCCACGGCCGGCAGCGGGGACGTGCTTGCGGGAATGATCGGGGGGTTGCTCGGACAGAAAATGGATGCCTTTCAGGCGACCCAGTTAGGAGTTTATCTTCATAGCTTGGCTGGAGACCTTGCCGCCGAAGATCGGGGCCATCGCAGTATGACGGCGCCAGACATCGTAGAGAATATAGGAAATGCCTTTAAAAAAATCAAAATCCCCATCACCCGGTCCCTCCCTGTGGAGAGCCGAGCCACGCTGCTCTGAGTTCGACCTGGACCAGTTAGCGCAAACGCTTGCACGGGAGCTGGGTCCTGGCGATCGTGTGTTGCTGGAAGGTCCGCTCGGTGCTGGAAAATCAACTTTCGCGCGTTTCCTTCTTGAGGCGTTGGGTGCGGATCGTCCATCCGAGGGCAGCCCGACGTTTTCGTTGGTGCATCTCTATCCCTTGAGGGGGGGCGTTATTCAAGGGGCTCACCTCGATCTCTACCGTCTTAAGTCGGAAGAGGAGATTGAAGAGGCGGGGCTGCTTGATTACCTTTGGGACGAAGAAGGAATCGCGCTGGTCGAGTGGCTATCGCTTTGGCCGGGCTTAGAGGCTAGACTTTGGGGTGAGTTGTCCAAGGCCGAGCGGAATCGGGTTTGGAAGGTCGCTCTGGACTTCGTTTCGAATGAGCAGGCACTTCGGCAAGTACGGGTCGAGATCAGGCAGCCTGCTTGACCACTACGGAAGAGTGAATCCATTTCAGGGCGTCGGCGGCTTGGGCGCGCAGACTCGTTTTTGAGAATAAGATCAGGATTCCACGGCAATAGGTGGGCGATCCAACCCGTAACACGGTCATCCATTCGGTCTCGAGCGCGCCAAAGGCACTTCGAACCAAATTGCGCAAACTCCCGATATCCGTAGCCTGCCCTGGGGGTGAAAATTCGGCGAGCCCGTCTCCGAGAAGCTTTTGCCAAAGTTCGGGAAAAAGATCGGATTGGGTTTTAACGCCCAGCCAGATGTCTCGTCGTTTCCCTGGAGCGAAGGTGGCCGTCGCAACGAATTCAAGTTTACCGGTGGGACCGCTTCTTCCGGCTAAAAAAAGTCCTGAGGTGGCGCCGAGGGCAATTATAGCGAGCAGGCCCCGACCGAGTGGATCTTGTCCGGCGACGAGAGTGGCCTTCGTCCATTCGATGAGGGGTGTCGCCAACGGGGCAGAGGCTCGTTTTCGGGCGGTGGTGACTGTTGCGACTCGTACTGAAGGAGCGGATTGGATTTCTGCGCTGGATAGCTCAGGAGAGAGAGTAATTTCCATCGGTGGTTCCAAGGGGGGGAGCGGTGTGCCCATTTCGGTGGAGGGTTCAAAGGCTGAGGGAGGCACGGCAACCTCGAGCACTGTGTGCTCCGAAAAAGCGGGGGGGGGCGCTAGTGGAGGCATTGGGGGAGTCTGTGGTTTTTCGATGCCGAGCTTTTTACGATTCAAGAGGCGCGTGACGCTGGGCATGTCGTTCACGCCAGTAGCGTCGTGATCGACCTTGAATGAAGACTGCGTTTGATCAGGGCTTTTTTTTCCGCTCGTCATATCCCTCTCCCTTGTTGGAAAATAATTGTGAACTGCGTGTGGGGGGAGTCGGGGTTATGCGAGAGTTGCCCTGAATTTTTTTCAATGAGGCCTAAAGCGGTTGAGTACCCAAGTCCGACGTGTTTGCTCGGATCCTTGGTTGTGAAAAATGGCTTTCCAAGCTTTTTAGCGATCTCGCCAGGGATTCCCACTCCGCTGTCGGTGATTGAAAAGTTGACTTGAGTGGGACGCGAAATGATTTTTTTTGCCTGGATTCGAATCCAACGCTCAGGAGTCAGGCCCCGGGTGGCGTCGAGCGCGTTGCTGACGAGTTGAAAGAGAGCGAGCGTCAATTCATTTGGCCTGCCGCGCACGGTAAGTCCGGGCTCGATTTCCGCAAAAAAGTCCGTGCCTTCTTTTTTTGCGCGCTCACCGCAAAGGTTAAATACGGAAGTGATGATGGTCGCGAGCTCCACGTTCTGCGGTGGCTCGCCTTCAGGCGTTTGTCGGGAGAAAGCCAGAAGACCGTGCGTAATTCGAGAAATTCGGTCGATGTGTTTTCGCGCTCTTTCGATGTTAGTTTTATGTTTAACGGGTTGAAGACCCGTACCGTCATCCAAGATGAGATAGTCGAGAGTGCTACTCACGATCATGAGGGGGTTGTTGATCTCGTGAGCAACTCCTGCGGCGATCTCCCCCAGCGAGCGCATCCGCGCGGAATGAGTGAGGCTTGTTTCGTACTCCGCAATGAAGCGAAGGCGTGAATTTTCGGTGGCGAAGTTTTCTCCAACTGCGGCGAGGGCGCACATTCCCGCGCCGCATTGCAGCGCCGCTGAAATGAGGAAGCCGTAAATGAGGAATTCCGGCTGATTGAAGAGAAAAATAAAGTCGACTGCGTGCAGACCCATGAGGAGGAGCATGAAAGCATAGACACGAACGGCAGTAGGAGTAGTGCCGGACGGCATCATGAGAACTCGAATCGAAGTGAGCGAGGCAAGGGTGCTCATGACCAGGGGAATGGGTGCATAGCCGAGCCGGCCATCCATTTGACTCATGGACCATGCGACTGCGATGCCGAGGGCGAGGGCCATGGCTGACAGGTAGGGGAGGGCACGAAATCGTACTCCCCCTAGATCGGCGAGAAGAGATATCATAGGGATTGCCGAGAGGAGACTTGTCGCGAACCCAGCAAACGTGGCGAGGGTTCCCCTCTCGGCCACCAAACCATTGACGACCATTCCGGCGACGACACCGAGCCACACCCCGAAAAGTCGTTTATAGAATCGATTTTTCGTCGCCCACCAGAGTGTGGCGCACACTACGGCGTTTGTTGCAATCATGAGTGCGTAGAGCAAGAGGACGCTCTTGAGTTGTTCTGTCACTGAACAGCTTGTCGGTAAATGACGAGGGGGCCTGAACTTTTCCCGGGATACCGAGTAACTCAATCGGATCAGTGGAGGGAGAGTGGGGTAGCTTGGTATTTATTTTTATTCAGTAAAGTTAAATAGTTGTGGGTATATGAATGGCTTGATCAATTCTACTCACAGGTCTTCAGACGCCGCTTTGTGCGGTAAAGAAGACTTAATTCTTCAAGAATATTAGTTGACGAGCAAGATACACAATGGTACGTCCTCAGTCAGGGTCGGTGAGAGGGAAATAGGGAGAAGAAGAAAATTATGCGCCTCACTTCAAAAGGTAGATATGCGGTCCGGGCTATTCTGGACCTGACTTTTAATTCAAATGGTCGTCCTGTTCGACTTCAGGAGATTTCTGAACGACAGAGGATCTCGCTCCATTATCTCGAGCAGCTTTTCAGACGCCTCCGAAAGGGGTCGGTGGTGAAGAGTGTTCGTGGTCCGGGTGGGGGCTATGTTCTCAGCCGCGCCATGGACGAAATCTCGATCAAAGATGTGTTGCTCAGCGTGGGTGAAAACATCAACCCGGCTCGCGACCTCATTGGGTCGAGCGACGTGAAGAGCGATACGGTTGAGTTCGTTTTGACGAAGACCTATTTCGAAAACCTCGGCGTGATTATGCAGGAGTACCTGATGACCACGTCCGTCGGTGACCTGATCCGTAAGGCACGCGGCACACAGGAGCTTCCAAAAGCGGCATCTGCGGTTCTCGATGCTTCGGGTTTCACGGCTCCGTCGACTCATGCAGGCAAGCCACGCGATCTATCTTGACCACAATGCGGGCGCTCCGCTCGCGTCGTCGGTCAAGTCAGGTCTCCTTGAATTTTTAAATCAGTCGAGCCCTTCGAGCACGGGAAACCCTTCGAGTACCCATGCTTGGGGAAGAAAGTTAAGGGTGATACTCAGTCGGTCCCGGCAGCGGGTGGCTCGGAGTCTGGGTTTACCCGAAAGCCGTGCGGATGAGCTGGTGTTCTGTTCTTCCGGAACGGAGGCGAATGAGCTCCCGTTGACCTTGCTTGGAAAGGGCACGCTGGTGGGGGCCTGGGGGGCTGCTGACCACTCCTGCGTCAGAGCGGGACGGGCATTTTTCGAGTCTCAGGGCGGACGGGTGCGAGAGCTGGCCGTCGATTCTTCTGGTCGGACCCAACTCGACAAGCTGGAGGCGCAGACTGATTGGCTTTCGCTGCTTTGGGTAAATAATGAAACCGGTTCCGTACTGGATCTCGATCGAACGATCGCCGAGGCGCGTGGACGTGGGGTGAAGTGGATTCACGTGGATGGAGCTCAGGCCTGGGGGAAGCTTCCGGTTCGTCTTGCAGCCTGCGAGGCAGACGTGGCGAGCTTCTCGGGGCACAAGATCGGTGCGCCAGCCGGTATTGGGGTCTTTTGGGTCCATCCCCGGGTGCGTACCCTGATGCGAAAGAACCATCCCTGGCCAGGCCACCAAGAGGGTGGCCTTCGATCAGGAACAGAAAGCGTGCTGAACGCCGTGGCGCTCGGTTGTGCTGCCGAAGCCGTGGCGCCCGAGGTATGGCACAGACGATGTGCGAAGCTTAAAGCAGAGCTTCTCCTCTTGTTGAAAGCCCATATTCCACAAATTATATTTAATGCCGGAAGTGACAGTATCAATGCGCTCCCTGGTACGCTGAATTTTCGAGTGCCTGGAGCTGAGCGTCCGGGCTGGGTGGCGGCCTTAGACTTGAAGGGGTTTGCAGTCAGCAGTGGGGCGGCCTGCTCTTCTGGTTCAGAGCAGCCTTCGCATGTGCTGATGGCCTGTGGGTTGACTGAGGCTCAGGCGCGCGCAAGCGTCAGGGTGTCCTGGGGCACTGAGACGTCCGTCGAAGAGCTGCGAAAATTTTCCTTGGCGGTGACTGAAGTTGCACGGGCGTTCCAGAGTGCCTAGACTGGAGGAGGATGACGACAAAGAAGCGTATTCTCCTCGCCTTGAGTGGAGGTCCTGATAGCGCGGTAGCTGGGGCACTGCTCCGAAGTCAGGGTTTTGACTTGGTGGGTATCCATGTTGCCAAAGGGGAGTTGGGTCAGAAGATTTGTGCTGGCGGGGTACGGCGGGACCCGGCGCGTGTCGCGAAGGTTCTTGAGATTCCGTTGATTCATGTCGATGCCGCCGGTCTCTACGAGGCCGAGGTGATTGATCCGCTCGTGCATGCGGCCATGCAGTGCTATCGACCCGCCTCTTGCACCTGTTGTCATCAGAAGGTGCTGATTCCGGCACTTTTTAAGAAGGTGGAGGAGCTGGGGCTCGATGGTCTTGCCACGGGACATTACGTCAAGCTCCATTATGATCAACTCGCCCAGGAGGTACGCCTCGGACGTGCATCAGATCTGGAGAGGGATCAGAGCTATCTTTTTGCGGGCGTTGATCTCGCCCATTTGAGTCGTATGCTGGCTCCCCTGGGAGACTTGACTCGTCATTTAACGTTCCGGTTGCTTCAAGAGAGCGGACTGGAAGATCTAGCCCGATCGAAATGCCCTCTCGAGGGGGCTGGGGCTCCGGCTTTTTCTCAGGGGTTAGTTGAGAATAGGGTGGCTAAGTCTTTGTTTCGGCCAGGGATTATTCGTACCAAGCCGGGTCGCGTGCTTTCTGATCACGGTGGGCAGTACCGGTACCGAGTCGGGCAGAAGATCGACCTCGGTTCGCTCACTCAAGGGGAGGAGTATTTTGTTTTAGGTGTGGTTCCCTCACAGGACGCGGTGGTGATCGGCCCGCGCTCCGAACTCGCGCGGTCGGCCTTTATTGCCAATGGGGCCTGGTGGCTTCGAGCGAACGATGAGCTGCGAGGTTTAGAATGTGAGATCTGGTTTGACCCGGGGGTTCCGCTCGCCCCTGCGCGCGTCGTGTTTCATTCGAACCAGACTCTCACAGTGGAGCTTACGATGCCGGTGGTTGGTCTGGAACCGGGGCAGGTCGTCGTTTTTTACCGAGAGGGGGAGGTCCTGGGGACTGCTCGGGTAGACCCCCTTCAGTCTGCTAAGTGGGCCCTCGCCAGTTCGACGTCGATCTAGATCGCAGCCTGGGCTATAGGCAAGGCCGTGCAACCGATTCCGCGTTATTTTCTCAAGACCTTGGGCTGTAAGGCGAATTTTTCTGACAGCCAGCAGATCGAAGCCGAGCTTCAGCGTCGAGGTTGGGACGCAGCTCGTTCGAAGGCCGATCCGGACGTTCGGCTTTGCATCGTGAATTCTTGCACCGTG
>CAYIHX010000001.1:134609-189593 GCA_964363305.1 uncultured Bacteriovoracaceae bacterium
GTCGCTTGGCTTCGCGCCTGGCGAGAGAGAATCCCTTAGCTCGAGTGGTGGTGACCGGTTGCGCCGCTGAGGTCGAACCCGAGCGCCTGGCCGCCTCCGTGGGGGTGCATTACGTCGTGGGGAACCAGGACAAGCCCACCCTGGTTGACCTGGTCCTTCGCGCACTGGAAAAGCCGCTCCGGCCTGAGCAGGGTGAACGTCTCGGTGGGGTTTCGGGTTACGAAGAGATGAGGTCGCGGCATCCGATGGATCGTGATTGGCCTCTTGCGGAGCATTCATTGGTGGTTCCGCCCGTGGGCATGAAAGGCGAGACTCGCCGAACCAGAACTTTCATGAAGATTCAAGAGGGTTGCAACGCGTTTTGCACGTATTGCGTGATCCCCTACGGACGAGGTCCGAGTCGAAGCCTTCCGATTTCGCAGATCATTGCTCAAGTGCGTAGCCTCGTCCGGGATGGCGTGCACGAAATTATTCTGACCGGCACCAACATCGGGGATTATGGCGCAGATTGGGCAGATGGGGTGCAGCTCGAAAATCTCATCGCGGCGATTTTGAGTGAAACTGAACTGGAGAGACTCCGTGTGAGTTCGCTCGACCCCATTGAAATTTCGCCGAGGCTCCTCGAGCTCATGACCCTTGAGCCGAGATTCTGTCCGCATTTTCATGTTTCGCTTCAGAGTCCGCATAGCCGGATTTTAAAGCTCATGAAGCGGAAGTACACGGCCACGCAGGTCGAGCAAACTCTCCGGCAAATTGCCAGGGTCCCCTCGCGCGAGGCCGGTCCTGTTTTTGTGGGAATGGATGTCATTACGGGCTTTCCTGGGGAGACTCTGGAGGAATTCGAGTGGGGCTTGAATTGCTTAAGGGAGTTGCCTTGGGCACGACTTCACGTTTTCCCTTACAGTGAGAGAGCGGGAACTCCGGCTACTCGATTGCCGGGATCGGTTTCTCCGGCTGAGCGCGACAGGCGGGCGCGGGCGCTGAAGAAACTGAGCGAGGAGAAGCTTCGAGCGTTTTATGAGGAGATGCTCGGAGCGCCACGGGTCGAGCATGTTCTGCTGGAAAATCGAACGACTGGCCCCGATGGGAGGCAGGGCTGGGTGCCTGGGTATTCTCGAAATTACGCTCGGTTTTTGATTCCGCCTGAACTTGCTCCCGCGGGCGATCTGACGAATGCGCGGGTTTGCCTGGTACCGGGACAGCTGCGGTACGAGGAGTCTGCTGGAGACTTCGCGATCATCGCGCGCGGTTACTACGGTTAAATAGATTAAATGAATAAATTCAATGAATTGAGTCGCAGCTCCTCGATGCGACAATCTGGGTCAAAAAGCTCTGCGATTTCGGGTATTTTCTGATAGGAGAGGCGCTAGGTGCCGAGCGTATTTATTCTCGGTCTGATCAGAAGGAAATTTTCTTTCATGAGTTTGGAACGTCTTCAAGATCGCCTTGGCTATAGCTTTGGTGACCCGGAAATCCTGCTTCAGTCCTTGACCCATACTTCGTATGGGCATGAGTTTTTTCAGGAGAAGCCAATTGGCTTGCGCGATAATGAGCGTCTAGAGTTTCTCGGAGACGCCGTCCTTGATGTCGTTATTTCCGATATCCTTCTCGAGTCGTTCCCGAACTCCCGCGAGGGTCAACTCTCGAAAATGAGGGCGGCGGTCGTCAACGAGAAGACCCTCGCGGAGGTGGCGAAGTCAGTCGAGCTGCATGATTCGATCCGACTGGGAAAGGGCGAAACCGCCACCGGGGGGGCCTTGAAGCCCTCTATCCTTTCGAGCACTTTTGAGGCGTTGATTGCGGCCATTTATCTTGACGGGGGCTTTAGCGCCGTCTACCCGGTCGTTCGACATATTTTTTCTCCGCTTTTCGCCGAAGAGCGGGAGCTGATGGCGTTCTATGATCACAAGACTCAGCTGCAGGAGATTATTCAGGCTCGCTGGAAGGTTACCCCAGTTTACCATCTCCTGAAGACGCAGGGGCCGGATCACGCTAAACAGTTTGAGGTAGAGGTTCGAATGAACGGAAAGCCGTTGGCTGTCGCGAACGGGTCGTCAAAAAAAGAAGCAGAACAGAACGCGGCGCGCCTGGCGATCGCGACGATGGGATAGGGATATTCAAAATGTTGGAAGCAAAGACTCGCGCCGGGTTCGTGGCGATCGCGGGAAGACCGAATGCAGGAAAATCAACGCTCTTGAATCGAGTGGTCGGGGGAGAGGTTTCAATCGTGTCTCCCAAGGCTCAGACGACTCGGGAGCGAGTTTTGGGAATCCTGACCGAGGGGCAGCGACAGATCGTTTTTATCGACACACCTGGAATCCACCGGGCTAAGACCGGAGGGATCAACGAGTTCATGGTCGAACAAGCGAGAGGCGCGCTCGAGGATCCCTCGGTGGTTTGGTACATGGTCGACCCGCGGAGCGAACTGGAGCACGAACAAGTGGTGCTCGAGCTGCTAAAAAAGGCGACCCGTGCCCCCATCTTTTTGGTGATGAATAAGTCTGATCTTTGCGAACGGCCGCCGCTATCCCTGAAGATTCCGGTCTTCAAGGAGCAAATTCGGGAGTCCGCGCGGCAAGTCGGAGTTTCTTTTGCGGGCGAGTTCGATATTTCGGCTCAGACGGGTTTAGGGGTTCCCGCCTTGATGGAGCGCAGTTTTCACGAAATTCCCGAGAGCCCGTTCTTTTATGATGATCCGGACCAGCTTTCAGATCGTCCGGTCCGTTATTTCGTGGCGGAAAAGATCCGTGAGCAGTTGCTGCTTCGTCTTGGAGATGAAGTTCCTTACTCTTGCGCCGTTGAAATCGAACGATTTGACGAGAAAGTCGTCCCCAACCGAATCGAAGCCATTGTTCATGTGGAACGGGAATCCCAGAAGGGAATCGTGATCGGCAAGGGCGCCACGATGGTGAAAGAAATAGGCCAGGGCGCGCGGGTGACGATCGAGAGCTTTTTGGGACGAAAGGTGCATCTCGGCTTGCGGGTGAAACTGTTGGAAGATTGGTCGCGGGATGAGAAACGACTCGAGCGGCTTGGATATGTCCTGCCGAAAAAACGTCCTCCCTCCGGTCCTAAAGTTTCTGGCGTGAGGAGATGAGCGCGATGTTGCCCGTGAAAACACCGAAGATCGTCATTATTGGGCGCCCGAACGTGGGGAAAAGCTCGATCTTCAATCGCTTTGTAGGACGCAAGCGCGCACTCGTTCATGATGAGGCGGGGGTTACTCGTGATCGGATCGAAGAAGACGCGATCTTTATTGTCGGGGGAAAGCGCTTAAGGTTTCTGGTCATCGATACGGGAGGCCTGGGCGGAGATCGATTTGCCGAAGAAATCAACAGACAGGTTGAAACGGCGGTTCTTCAGGCGGATCTCGTCGTGGCGGTGTTTGATGGGCAGTATGGCTTGATTCCCCATGACCGCGAAATTTTGCGAGTCTTGCGCACTGCCGGGTTTTTTAGTCGCGCGGGTTCACAGGTTCCGATCATCGCGGCGATCAATAAAATTGACATTGATGATCACGAGGAGAACGTCGATCAGTTCTATGAAACAGGCATTGAGATTTTGATCGGGGTTTCGGCTGAGCACAATCGCGGGATCGATGATCTCGAGGAGAGGATCGTCGAGGAGCTGGTGAGTCGTGGTGTTCCGATGGATGTACTTCCGGAGCAAGACGAGGAGGTCATTCGAACCCCTCGGGTCGCGATCATCGGGAAGCCGAATGTCGGAAAGAGTACCTTGGTCAACGCGCTTCTCGGTGAGGACCGTATGGTGACGAGCCCGATCGCGGGCACTACCGTGGATAGCGTTGATTCGCGGGTAGACATGGATGGGTACCCATTTATTATTCTGGATACCGCGGGGATTCGCCGGAAAAACAAGACCGAGAAGGGCATTGAGGTGCTTTCTGTCGTCAAGGCACGTCAGGCGCTCGAGAATTGCGACGTGGCCATTCTGGTGATCGACGGTGAGCAGGGCGGGAGCGACCAGGATGAAAAGATCGGCGGATTGATCGAAGATGTGGGCTGCGGGGTCATTCTAGCCGTGAATAAATGGGATACTCAGGCGCGTAATCCGAACTTCTCCAAGGAGGCGGCGTCGGAGCGGATTCGCAAGGACATGGCCTATCTTCGGTACGCGCCGATTGTTTTCATGAGCGCACTTCGCCGCCAGGGGTTGGATGGCCTGGGAGAGTTGATTCATGAAATTCTTAATCAGCGCCAAACCCGGATTCCTACTCGCGAATTTACGACCTGGATTCGGACGACTGCCGAGGCGAATAATCCGGCCAACGCGAAATTTTATCTTTCTCATCAGGTCGGAAAACGGCCTCCGAGCTTTGTTTGTCATGTGAGCGATCCAAGCAAGATTCACTTCAGCCTGCGGAGAAATCTCGTCAACGGGATTCGCGCGCGGTGGGGTTTCATGGGGAGCCCGATTCGCTTGAACTTCCATCTGGCGAAGCAGCGAAAAGGTCCGAAGGTCCGCAAGAGCTATGAAAAAGCTCAGGCTGCCGCTCTTACCAAGTGAGCAAAAGGGATCCGACGATCGTGAAAAAGGCCCCGGAAAGGTCTTGGATGCCGCGCTTTTGATAGATCTGCGTTCCGGTGTCGGAAAAGCTCATGAAGTGCCATCGGTTCTCGAGCGTGAAATAGACTTTGCGGGGCTTGATGACGAATTCCAAACCGGCGCCTGCATTGAAGCCTACCGTGCTCTCGCTGGCTTGCGTGCCGTCCGAGGTGAGGGTTTCGATTTTCGTGTAGCTCCCAAAGCCTCCGAGCAGATACGGAGCGGCGAAGCTCAGGGGCGCCGGGAGGTTTTTCGTGTCGAAGTAGTATTTTGCGGTGATGCCGGCTTGTAGAAAGGATACCGTCGTGCGGTCCGTCCCCGAGGGAGGATCGAAGTAGTGGCTTGAAAAGTAGCCGCCGATATCAAGCGCGAAGTTGAAGTCGAACCAGTAGTGGATTTTTAGATCGATGGTTGGAAAACCGCCCTGCCAGACGAGTCCACGGTTTCCCACGATGCCCTGAAAGCCGGTGCCGCCGCTGAGCCCGAAGAAACGCCCGCGCTGAAAAAAAGCGGTGTCGGCGGCTTCGTCTTCTTCCTCGTTGAATTCACCATATTCGGTGAAAGGGGTCTGCGCGAAATCATCCTCCTCAGGCTGTTTTGTTTTGTCATCCTTGCCGGAGGCCTGGGCCCAGGCCGAGGGAACTCGACCCAGCACGCCCGCACTGAGTGCGAGCGCGCAGAGTAGGGAGACCAAGGCATTAGAAGCACTAGAAGTAGAAGTGGATGCCCGCATTGAGAATGCTCACGCCGATCGTTTTGAAGACGAAAGAGCCGGAGAGGTTGTCGATCCCCGCCCCGGTCTCAAATTGGATCCCTAGGCTTTCGATTCCAGGGATGAAGAACTCGGCTCCAAACCCCCCGAAGGCGTCAATCCCGCCATTGCCGCCTCCGGAGACGAGTCCGAATCCGATCATGGTGTAGAAATTGAGATTGGTCTCAAAAAAAAGCGTTTTATAGACCTTGCCGCCTACTATCGCGTTGAGGCGAGTGGAGGTGGTGAGGCCGCCGATCAGATTGAGCGCAATGTCTCGGGTGACGGCGTATTTGAGACTGATCCCCGGGGTCGCAAAGGGAGCAAAACCACTCCCTGCGTTCGCAAACTGGGAATTGTAGCCCAAGCCGAGGCGGCCCTGAAGATCGCGCGCATGGGCAGGCGCACCATGGCAAAGAACGAGTGAGCAGCTCAGAGTGAGGACAATCCATTGTCGCACCCAATCAGAGTACGCAGGTTCCTCAGACTCCGCAAGGGGGCGTCATTTCATTTTTGAAAGTTCTGCGCTAAGGATCGAGCCCTATGAGCCGTGAGAGTTTCACTTTTGACGATATCCTTCTGGTGCCTGGGTACAATCATCACATGTCTCGACGAGACGTCGATATCTCGGTGACCGACCGAACAGGAAAGCTTACGCTTGCCCTCCCCATTATGACCTCGAACATGGATACCGTTACCGAGAGCGGAATGGCCAATTTCATGGGCGAAAAAGGGGGGATTGGCGTACTGCACCGGTTTTTGTCGATCGAAGAAAACATCGAAGAGTTCAAGCGAGTGAAGTATCCGGTGTTTGTGTCGATCGGCTGTTCGGAAAAGGAGATCGAGCGAGCACTCGCGCTTCGTGATGCTGGTGCGCAGTACTTTTGCGTTGACGTGGCTCATGCTCACGCCCGTTACGTCGGGCAGACCGTAAAAGAGCTGCGTGAGCAGCTGAAGAACGAGTGCATTCTGGCGGGCAATGTCGCGACTTATGCCGGAGCCGACTATCTCGCCGCCTGTGGTGCGGACGTGATCAAAGTGGGCATCGGTGGTGGGTCGGTTTGCACGACTCGGATAAAAACAGGTTTTGGGGTTCCGACCTTGTCGAGCATTCAAGACTGCGCGCGAGTGGATCGTTCGCTCGTCGCGGACGGGGGCATTCGATCTGCTGGCGATATCGTGAAAGCCTTGGCGTTCGGCGCTGATTTTGTGATGCTCGGCGGGATGTTCGCGGGAACGCGGCCGACTCCGGGCCCTGTGACGACGAAGGCTGACGGAAAAAAAGTGAAGATGTACCGTGGAATGGCGAGCCGAGAGGCCCAGGAAGACTTCATGGGTGGCATGCCGGAGTGGAAAACCGCGGAAGGCGTTGCGACGGAGGTTGCCTACCGGGAAGACGAAGAGCTGATTGTCGCCGATTTGATCGGAGGTCTTCGCTCGGGGTTGACTTACGGTGGGGCGGCCACGATTCGCGAGCTTCAGAGAAAGCTCGACTATACGGTGATTTCTCAGGCCTCGCGTCTCGAGAGCCTGCCCCACAAAACGTTTCAGTCCTGAGTGGACTCGCAGGCGTGGACATTGCTGATCTCTACCCGGAAAGCCTGGCGTTGAAGGCCGAGACTGAAACGGTTCGCCCAAGTTTGGCGCTCTCCAGGAAGCAAGGCGAAAGCGGTCTCAGTGGTGAATTCGCTATGCGGAGTTCCTTCGACGGCTACATCGCGCGCGAGCGCGAGAGTCATGACGGACTGGTTCGCCGTCTCCACTAAGAGGGGGCTGAGGCTGAAGGTGACGTCGACGCGTCGGCCATACCGACCGTTCCCTTGACGATACTTCACGACAACTTCTACAGGATCACCGGTTCGAATCGTTTCGTCATACGCGACGTGCCAGTAAGTGAGTCCGAGTTGAAATGCGACACGGGCACGGGCGCAAAGATTTTCCGACGCTGAGGCGGGGGACGAAAGGGCGAGGACGGTGAGAGCTAGAATGAGTTTTTTCATAAAAGATTCCTCCTGGAAATGGTTTCCCTACTCGGTAGCACCTTTCCAGGGCTTGTCAAAGTGGTCTAGAATGCAAGGGTGCAACGATTTTTCAGAAAATTCTGCAACGAGTCAGTGGCCCTTGGGCTGCTGCTTTTTCTTTGGGGATTGATTTATTGGGCGCAGGTCGGTGACACGGCGCCAGGCGTCGATGCGATGACCTACGGCGCCCTGGCGAAGCACGTTTTGTCTTCGGGCGATTGGGCGACGCTGCATTATTCCTCGCAAGCCTATTCGGATTTCTATCAGCATCCCCCGGGGGCGATCTGGCTTTCAGCACTGGGGTTTCGGCTCTGGGGCGCTTCCGATCTGACCTTGAGAATTCTCCCGAGCCTCTGCGCCCTTCTCACCGGAGGAATCATCTATCGCTGGGCCAGAATTCAGGGCGGAGCCTGGATGGGGTTCTGCGCAAGCCTGATTCTTTTAACTTCGACCCGCTTTGTAAAATACACTCAGACCTTCATGCTCGACCCTTTTCTTGCGTTGTTTCTCACCTGGGCGGGTTTTGAACTCTTCGAGTGGCTGAATGGTCGAGGAGGCGCGGTGCGGAGGGGCGGAGTGCTCGGTTTGAGTCTGGCTACGGCGTTACTCATGAAGGGTGTACCGGCCCTGATCCTTGTTCCAGTCGTACTGATTTTGCTCTGGGGCCAGGGGCGGCGTGAATCGATCCGTTTTATGCTGTCGCTCGCGATCGGCGGCGGAGTGATTCTGTTGCCGTGGTTTTTCTGGCTCGAGGGCGCAAGTTACCTGTCCCGTTATTGGAGCGAATCGGTGGTCGGTCGAGCGACCCCTCGATCGGCGGAGAGTCTGCTCGCGCCGAGCCGAAATCTTTTGAAGCAGTACTGGCCCTGGCTGGTGCTCTGGCTCTGGGCCAGCGTTCGTTGGCTGCGAAGGAATCGCGGACGAGACGCGCTTGCTCCAGCCGGAATTCCTTTTTTGCTTTCATGGGGCATCCTGGGCGGTTTTTCGATCGCAGGCTCATTTCTGGAGCATTACCTGGTGCCCTTTTATCCGTTCGCCGCGCTGGCGATCGCTTCGGAGTTTTCGGAGAGCCTTCGAGGGCGAGCGCGGGAGGTGCGGTGGGTCGTGGGTGTAAGTACGGTCGTAGCTGCGGTTCTCGTGTTGGGGATGTTTGTGCGTGTTCGGCGAGGCGGCCTTGAGCAGAGTCCCTTCCGCCAAGCGTTGATGCAAAGCGCACGAGAATTTCCCTCGGCTAAAATACTTCGGATATCCTCAACGGCGACTGAACTCTGGAGCGGGTTAGCGGCTGGGCTCTGGTACACTCCTTTCGACGTCGCGGTTGAACACCCAGAAGCGTTGAGGCTGCCGGTTCCTTGTGGAGAACTCTGGTTGCAGACAACGGAGGAGTTTCAAGAAAAAGGGGAGGCTTCGAAAATCCCTTACCGCCTTCAGGAGGGATCATGCGTTTCTCGCTCTTGAAAAGTGGGTTCCTTTCCGTACTTCTGAGTTTGGGCTGGGGCTGTTCGAGCGTTCCGGTCTTGCACCCCTGGGAGAAGGCACGGAAGGCGCCGGGTTCAGAAGTCAAACGCATCCGTGCGCTCGGTCGAATATTCACCTGCCAGGCCTGGGGCGCACGGGCGAAGGAAGCCGTCGAGAGTTGTCTGCTCGAGGTGAAGCGTGTGCATGGCATTGCGGAAGAGCAGCTTTCGACCAGCGAGGTCGCTCGCCTGAATGCAACCGGGCATCTCGGTTGGTTTCGTCTGTCTTCGGATCTGAAGAAGATGCTGGAAGTCGCGCGCGCGATGGGAGTTCGCTCCGGTGGCGCGTTTGATGTCACTTTCGCGCCCATTGCGAGCGAGATGGAGCGCTATGGGGATCAGGCGGGCCTTTATGGCGAAAATAGAGAATTCATGGCGAAGATCGGAACCGCGGTGAAGGACCAGGTCGGGATGAGGCATCTGCTTTTTGACGAAAAAGGCCAGGCAGTGAAGTTTTCTCGTCTCGGTGTGAGAGTCGTACTGAAGGGCTTGGCTCGGGGGTATGCCGTTGAACAAGCGGCCCAAAAGATGGAATCGCTAGCCCCCGAAGGCTGGATTGTCGAAGGAGGGGGCGTGATGTCCATCGCGGGGCGGGGGTTCGGGGAGTCGAGTCGCTTCTGCGTTGAAGATCCTGACCATTTGGGGGCGTGCCTCTTTCGAGTGCAGCCGAACCCCGGAGTGTACCGGCTGGCTTTGGCCCATGCCTCTTCCTATGATCGTCCGGGAAAGATCTATCATCCTAAGACGGGCGAGCGTGTGGCTCATTATATGTCGGCAACCCTGGTGGGCGAGAGCCCGCCCTGGTTACAGGCTGCGTCAACGACGGTTTCGATTTTGGATGAGATGGCCGCGCCTTCCTTCCTCGAGCAGGAGACTCAGCCGCTGATTCGAGGCGTTTACTTCGCGGACAAAGAGCGAGAGTCGATGAGAGGAAAGTTCACGCCGTTCGCTCAGCTCGTGCCGCTGATAAAATAGCGCGGCCCCTGGGTTCGCATTTCTCGCCGAGACCGAGAGTGCGGTCTTTATATGCGGAACTTATGAGCAGCGATGTCAACTACCCGAGAAAGGTCTATTCAGTTCAGCTGGAACCTCGGCCTGACCAAAGTCGTTCCGGCCCCAACACTTGACCGCTCCAGTGTCTTCGACGGCGCAAGCGTGGTGGATGGCTGTAACGACTTTGAGAGGACGCCGAAGACTCTGGGGAACATCGAGCTGTCCATAGTTATTTCTGCCCCAGCATTTGACTCCCTCATCGTCGATCGCGCAGGAATAGTACCCACTGGCGGCGATGAAACGGGGATGAACGAGATTCGCGGGAACTGTCGTCTGTCCAAACTGATTCAATCCCCAGCAATGCACCCCCGTCTTGTCAAGTGCGCACGAATGATGGTCTCCGGAAGCCACTTGTCGAGGCTGTACCAAACCAGTCGGGACGTCGCTCTGCCCCTCAAGGTTTCTCCCCCAGCAACGAACTCCTAGCTCATGGATCGCGCAGGTATTGTAGCGTCCGGCGGCCACATGGATCGGATTTACCAGATCGGATGGAACCTCGGATCGCCCGTCGTCATCTGCTCCACCCCGAATCCCCCAGCATTTCACCTGGCCCTCATCCAACACGCAGGTATGCCATCCGCCCGCCGAGAGCTGACTGGGCGATTGAATTCCTTTCGGAATATCTATCTGGCCGTAGGTATTGTCCCCAAAACAATGAATCCCGTCGTCATCTAAAAAACAACTATGGTAAGCGCCAAACGCGATCAACCGTGGCGATTTCAGGGAAGGGATGTTGAGCGACTCCCCCCAGCAGACCGCCTTTCCGTTCTGGATCGCGCAAGAAATGTATTTACCCAGAGCGAGAGATTCAGGTTCGATCGCGCCAGCGAAGCACGGAAAAAAAAGCGAAGAAACGATACAGACCGGAAACAATTGAGAACGGAAGGTGAATTTCATACTGCGAACGTGGCTAGCTTAGTGCTGAAGCTTTGTCCACCCAGGCCCAGGTGGACGTTCAAACCATTTATTGATCCCGAAACTACCCTGGTGAAAAATGCGTGCTAGTCAAACATCCTCGATGGACGTTACACTGCAACTACTTAGAATGCTCAACGCTCAACGGAGGAGCCTCGTAATGTTCATTCTTCTTTTCTCGCTTTTGGCATGGGGGGCGGAGACGCCCCAGGTTCGGCTCATCGAAACGGGGCCTTCGATGGCTGATCGAAAGTGGCTGAGCGAGGGCGGCATCGAGGTGCTTTCGGCGGAGAGTCATGAAGCGGGTCGTTGCGCGGGTTTTTTTGATGTGACTCATACGGCAGCTCAGTGGGATGTGCTCGGTCGTAAGATCTTCTCGCCAGGCGCTCCTCTTTCGCTGGAGACGGCTTCGGTCGGGGTCGGGTCCGAGCGCAAGCCATGGATCGCGCGATTGGTGGATGAAATCGATGCGCAGAAGATGATGGCGACGGTTCAGCAGCTGAATACTTATCACACGCGCCATGCCCGATCTTCGACCGGCGTAGAGGCTGCCGAGTGGATTGCCAGCCAGTTTCGGGTGCTTGCCGCGGGCAGAACGGACATCGAGGTCGATCTGATTCGGCATCGTGACTTCGGACAGCCGTCCGTCCGCGCGCGGATTTTAGGAAAAGGCGCCCGAGCGCATGAGGTACTGATCATCGGCGCGCATGAAGATTCGATTCGGCAGTGGGATTTTGGCGGGCGGGGGCGCGCTCCGGGAGCGGATGATGATGCCTCGGGGGTCGCGACGGTTCTTGAAACGTTTCGAATTGTGGCGCAGTCGGGAGTTCGTCCTGAGCGAACGCTCGAGTTCATCACCTACGCTGGGGAGGAGCTTGGATTGCTGGGTAGCCAGGAGATCGCCCTCGACTATAAGAATCGTGGGGTGGCAGTCGTGGCGGTGTTGCAGTTCGACATGACCATGGTGCCGGGTCCGCAGACGGAGATGCACTTCATCACGGATCACACGAATCTCGAACTCAGCGACGCGATGCGCGCTTTAACGGATCTGTACGTGGGGGTCCGTTGGTCGAACACGGAGTGCGGATATGCATGCAGTGATCACGCGAGCTGGACTCGTGCGGGCTTTCGGTCAGCGTTTCCCTTCGAGTCGAGCTTTGACGGGCTGAATTCTCGCATTCATACCGAACGTGATTTGCCAGATTCCGTGCAACCTGATTTCGGAGCCGCCTTCGCGAAGTTGTCGGTGGCGTTTTTAGGTGAGTTCGGCGGCAATCTCGCTCGTTGAATGACAGATTTAAATATTGACCTAACTCAAGCTAGAGAAACACGCGATAGTCAACACCGAGGCCTGCGGCGAGACGAAGCGCCACGTTCTTTCCGATGGGACGATCGCCGCGCTCCATCTCGGAGATGTGGGACTGACGAATACCTGTGAGCCGCGCAAGGTCGCGCTGGGTCATGCCCTTTTTTGCACGGGCACCACGCAACCGGGTGGCCGGACCCTTGATCGGGTCGCGGTGATCGGGGAGCGCTACTTCGATAGGTACGCTGTCGTCCTGCTCAAATGGCGAAAGCGTCTTCATTAGAGCGCTCACGCGAGTCGCGGGCACAACAAATAATCGCGGCCTTCTTCCACCTACCCGAATTTCAACGCCGTTAGTACGGCGCGCTTTCGCGACCCCCGACATAGTACACCTCCGTAATTTGGGTCTTTCCATCCACTACCGGTACGTCAGGTGGCAATGATGGCTGCCATCGGCAAGCTTGGAATAGTTCGGCCAATCACCCCGGACAGGCCCAGTCAGCTCGATGTCCTGAGCAAGTAGGTCCAGCAGATCGCTGATCTTAGCCGGTAGCCTAGCCAAGTCCTTGGCTGCCCGAGTTGTGATCCGTACTTTCCAACTCACAGAATAAATATATCCCTTTTATGGGATCATGTCAACCGACCCCATAATAGCCCCGCGATCACTTGATTTGAGGGTAGCATCGGCGACTCGGTCCGCGCAGGCGGCGGTTTCACGGTCACGCGGGGGGTCACCCTCTATCTCTGCCGGACCTGTGATCGCGCCTCTACGGCTTCCTATTGCGTGGCTATTTTTTGCGACTGGCTGCAAAGCCCGCCACAAACAAAGCCCTCTGAGTTGAACATACTCGTCATCAAAAAGTGACTGTCGAAAGATAAGACAGCTGTCGACCATTTCATGCAGCTCTTCTGGCCAGTAGCCATAGAAAAATTATAAGATTCAACAAGTTATCGGAGTGGTGCCACTTTTGCACCACAGTGAGTCATGAGATTCGCCGTGGTGTTTTTTTTGATGGTGACCGGTCTGATGGCTGAGGCCTCCGAGACACGAGGACTCGGCTGGGCTCGTCCGGTCCGAAGACAGGTCGCCGCCGTGCAGCCGCAGGTCCGTGTCACTCGGCGAGTGGCAAACCTTCCTTCTGAAGAGAAAACAGAGTCGAGTGCGCGCGATATTCGCGTCGACGAGCCTTCGGGCACGGGTTTTGCGATTTTTCTGGGTGCTGGCGGAGGGTACTTCGATGTCTCGGCCTCCTCCCGGGGAAACGATTTCAATCGGGGTGGTCCGAGTCTGATCGGAAAATTGAATTTCGCGGTCCATAACGAACGCTTCATTGCGGAGTTGGGCCTGGGCTGGCTGATGAGTCGCGTGACGGGAAAAGGGCTTGTGGTGAGTGGGACGACGACAGGTGTTTCTACGTCGTCCGTGCTCACGCGCGCGGGGATGATCGATTTCAGTCCAAGAATCAGGTTGGGAAAATTTTTCGATATCGGGCCGATGGCCTCGGTCGTGATCGGGCAGAACGCGAATTTCACCGAGAGCCGCGATAATACGCCGCCCGTTTTTGTGGGCGCGAAAACGGGACTGACCTTTGAAACCAAAGATCTGTTGTTTCGGTTGACCGCCACAGGCGGGGTCTCTTTGACGGTGCCGGATCGTCGAATCATTTACGGCATCGCCGCTCTTGAGATCGGTATTCCGATCGTGCGCGGAAAGACCGTGATTCGGGAGCGAGAAACCCGAGTGGTGCGCAATCACCATGAACGCGAGACTCTTGAACGAGAGACCGTGCTGCTTCGTGAGGTGGAAGTTCCTCTTCTTCTGATGACGTTGGATGATCAGCTTGTAAATTTCGAATTTGATCGCGCGGAGTTGAAGCCGGAGTCGAAGCTCTTTCTTCGCAAGATGGGCGCTTTTCTCGCCGAGAATGAGGAGGGCTGGGGGTCTTTGAAGATCGATGGTCACACAGATTCGATGGGTTCGGATGAATACAACGACCGGCTCTCAAAAGCCCGAGCCTTCGCGGTGAGAAGAGAACTGATGCAGGCCGGTGTTTCCGCTCGTTCGCTTATTTCTTCAGGCTTTGGCAAGAATCGGCCTTTGGACTCCGCCGAAAATGGTCTCGCTCACGCAAGAAATCGGCGAGTCGAACTGAGTTTCAGTGGTGTTCGTGATGCCCAAAAAATCCGTGACGGCGTGAATCGTATTCGGCTCGCGCAAGCGGTCCCGGCTACATGCCAGGGTGGAGTTTGTCGGTAGTTCAAAAGCTAGATCCAGCTCCGAAACCAAGTCCACCGAGTGAACGAGTCGGCGGGAATCCGCATGCCGCTCAGAACCGGGAAAAAATAGACGAAGACCAGAAAGGCAATGGCCAGGTAGAGCCAGCGCGGGAGGTCGGGGGCGAGGCGAGGGTGGGCTTTGGGCCACGGCAGGCGCGAGAGCGCGAAGGCGGCCGCGAGACTGAGGGTCATGCCGGCCGGGTAGTAGTAATAGTAGAAAGTGATTTTTCGAGGAATCACCGCCCAGGGCAGGTAGAACAGGCCATAAAGCAAGAGGATCCAGAAGGCCTGCCTGGAGCGGTCACGGACCCAGGCCCAGCCACAAAACAAAATAGCCGGTATACCAGTCCACATGATCCAGGGGTTTCCGATGAGTAGAACCCCTCGTACCCAACCCGGGTCGAGTGGGTCTTTCTCGAATGCATACCAGATCGGGCGCATAAGCCAGGGCCAACCCCACCAGGAGCTCATGTACGGATGTTGGGTCACGACGCGAAGCTGTCCGTCCCACATTTTTGGCTGCATGAGTACGAGATCCCAGAGCGTATACGCGGGGGCGCGATTAAAGAAGAGGAAGGGAAGGAAGGTCAGACTATAAACGAAGAAGGGAAGGATAAAGAGAGTGAATAAGGCTTTCTTCCACGTGAGGTCGCCCCACCCGAGGTCGGTCCAGAAATCAGAATCATTTTCTGAAAAGTGGGGGTGGCTTTTGTAAGTGAAGTGCGCGCCCCAACTTTTAAGAAGGAGAGCGATGCCAGAGAGCGCGAGCAGGCCTAGCCACGGTACGATCGCGGACCATTTGCACGCGATCGCGAGACCGAACAAGATCCCGCCGAGGTAGAGAACCTGGGTGCGCGATCGGGACGAGCAGGCCTCGCGCGAGCCCTCGATCCAACAGGCTAGCGCTGGCAGCAGAAACGCCATCATGAAGGTGTCGAGCATTCCGATTCGGGCCTGCACATAAAGGAGGTGATTGAGCAAGGTGAGCGCCGCGACCCAGAGGGCCGTTCGTTGGCTTCGAAAGAGAGAAAGCGCGAGGCCGTACATTCCCACCAAGGTGAAGGCGCCGAAAAGCGCGCTCATGAAGCGCCAGCCGAGGGGCTGGTCTCCAAAGATGGCGATTCCGATCGCCATGAGCTCTTTGCCGAGCGGGGGGTGCTCCCAGTTCTGGTTCTCTTGGAGGGCAAGAAACTGTTTTGCCGAAGGCACGTAGTGGAACTCGTCGAAGTTCACGCCTGCGGGGTGATTGATTTCGAGAAGGAAGAGGGCCAGCGCTCCAAGAAAAAGAGCGGTACAGGTCTTCCAGAAGTCGCGAAGAGAGGGAAGAAGCGAAGGCGCGGCGTGCATGGTCGTCTCAGGGTAGGGAGATTGGCGCTTCTGGTCAAGGCGAAGGCGAGGCGATCTGTCTCCTAGCTGGGGTATTTCGGGCCGGGCGAGGGGTGTCGCAACGGGAGGGACCCACGAGAATGCCTTGATTCGTTGGCAGAGAACGTGCAATGCGCTTCATACCGGTCGTTTATGTGGGGGTTTTTTGTGATTTTGATTTTAATGCTTTCTGTCGCCCTTACCGGGGCTCAAGCGCATGCGGATGACGTTGAACCGTGTTTCGAACCGGGGCGGAATACCGAGCTTTGTTTGCAGATGCGCCACCTTCGCAATCTTTTATACGCTTTTGACACGCAGCGCGAACTCGTGCGGGTGAACTATGATTATCTCGCTTGCATGGCAGACGATCTCGATTCCTTGCTTGGCCGGGTGTTGCGTTCGGCGGGTGGGAATGGCCACGTTGCTCCGCTGAATGATCTGCAATCTATGGTGCGTCTCGTGAAGCGAAAAGCGGGAGAGGGGAACCTCGAAGCTGTCCGTTTAGCCAACCGTTTTCAATTGCAGTGTCAACGTTGCCACACACCGACCTCACCGGAGGGGCGCCGTTGGTCTGATCTCACTCAGCTCGGTTGGGCCGAGATCTCGAAGCGCTGCAACGAAGGGGAGCATAACCCCTTCATTTGCCGGAACATGCACGCCATGTTGGGGCAGGTTCAACTTCTGGAATCGGCGAGTCAGTCAGGCAGCGAGAGGTATGAAACGATCTCGGCTGCTGCCGGGGAAATGGAGAGGATCGCACGGCAGTTGGTCGAATTGGGAGGGGTGCACGGGGGAGTGACGACTCCGCTGGTCAGCGTGGCGGAAAGCGCGGCATTCCTGCGGAGGCTTGCGGATGCGCGCCAGCGCGAGAGTTTCATTCGCGCTTCTCAAGTCTCCGTGTCTTGCCGTCAGTGCCATAACGAAAATATTCCTGGCGGAGGTGCAAAATGAAGAGCTTCTTTCTTGGGGTCGTTTTGTTCGGGTCCTCAATGGCACAGGGTTCTGTTTTTGTGGGCCGACCTGGCGAACTCCCTGTCATCCATACGGACTCTGCGGGTCGGGCGTATCCGGCTCGCTTCACCTCTCCTATGCAGAGAGAGATGCGTCTTCGGCAGCGGGCTACTTTGTTTCAAGGGTCGAAGGCTCTGATCGATATTGACGGGGCCAATCAGGCCTCGGAGCTGGTGGATGGCGGTCGTCCGTTGGAGAGTCTGGTCGAGATGGATGCACTGGGATTGCGGAGCGCCGCTCTTGCCGTAACGCCCTGGTCGGATGATTACTGGGCGATCTATCGGGGAGGGCTTGCGGCTCGTTACGCTGACCCGGAGCGTCCAGATACGGTGCTTTGGAAGGATTTGTATGAGTATTTTCAAAGGCACCCGCTGAGAACGCAGAAGCTGAGAATGCTGTCGCCGGCTGAAAAGTACGGGCTTTGGATCGGCGATGATGAGGATACTCTGACCCGGCAAATGTGGAATGAGGGACGGATGTATGCGGATAGCGACGGCAAGGTCGAGACCTGGATGGGATATTGCCATGGTTGGGCGCCGGCTTCGTTCATGGAACGGCGCCCTGTAAGGAAGGTGGTGGTCCCTTCAGCGGACGGCCGTCTTCAACTGGAGTTTTTCCCGGCCGACATCAAGGCTCTCGCAACTCTTCTTTGGGCGAAGGCGTCGGCGGAGACCCGCTTTATCGGGCGCCGATGCCAAGATAAGGAGCCTGAGATGGATGAGTGGGGTCGGCCCAAGAAGCCAGACTGCTTCGACGTGAATGCCGGAGCGTGGCATGAGTCCGTTGTCACCCAGATCGGAGTCGCGAAGCGCTCGTTTGTGATCGATGCCGCCTTTGATTACGAAGTATGGAATCAGCCGGTCGTGAAATACGAGTACACGTATTTTAATCCGAAGACGCGTCAGAGCGCCTCGTCTTTGCAGGAGGCCCAGGTTCGCCTCTCCGATTTTCAGGAAGATCGTCTCAAGGCCAAGCGAGCCGCGAAGGCGGTCGCACTGGTCGGGGTGATCATGAAACTTACTTATGGGGTAGAGAGTGAGCCGCTGCAGGCCGAGGACGAAAGTTCGTTTGAGGAGCCGACCCGGACGGTTCGTTATATGTATGATGTCGAGCTTGATGAGACTGATCGAATTATCGGTGGAGAATGGTATCAAGCCCAGCATCCCGACTTCATGTGGGTCCCGGCTGAAGGCGCGGCGCCCTTGACCTGGGGCGATCAGCTTGCTTCGGATTCAGGATCCACCGCCATTCACATGGACCGACCACTCCCTCCTCAATGGCGCGAGGCCGCAAAGGTGAGTGTCCGTCGGGCTCAGCCGTCTTTGACCTTGGTACGCCGACTGATTCGAGCAGCGAACTGAAAAAGGATCTGCTATCTCTCAGGCATGAGCGAAATTCAGCTGGTCGGTCGGAATGAGGCATGTCCCTGTGGAAGCGGGAAGAAATTTAAACGCTGCCATGGTGTGGACGCGGCTCCGAAGCTTACGGTGGCGAAGGCTCCGGCGATAACAGGTGCGCCAGGGGTTCCGCCCGGTTTTGACCCTTCGCAGATGGCTAATATGATGAAGCGTCTCCCGAAAGCGCAGCTTGTGCGTCTTCAGGCCATCATGCAGAGAGCGATGAGTGGCCAAGACGTATCGCAGGATGCCCAAGAGCTGGAGCGGTTGCTTCCTTCTGATTTCTTAAAG
Organism: uncultured Bacteriovoracaceae bacterium; assembly: GCA_964363305.1. Classification (GTDB taxonomy): domain Bacteria; phylum Bdellovibrionota; class UBA1018; order UBA1018; family UBA1018; genus CAYIHX01. The sequence continues at coordinate 153,080 of CAYIHX010000001.1, forward strand.
CAGATGGAAGAGATGAAACCCGCGCTGATGCAGCAAGCGGCGGCGGCTGGCATGCCCGTGCCATCCGATGCGGAGATGGACGATCTTGAGGCGCGGAAGATCGTTGAAGAGGCGATTCAAGCGGGCCGCTTGACCCGCGAGGAAGCCGAAGCCGCACTCGCGCCCCTGACGGCCTCGGAGGCGGCCGTGGAGGGGTCCACTCGCTGGTCGAAGCTCTGGAAGGGCCTCAAGGGGAAGAAATAATTGAAAGCGGCTCGTCGCCTTCCCCGTTTAATTGGAGTCATTCATCTTCCTCCCTTGCCGGGCTCGCCGGGCGCGTCCCGTTTCAGCGCGGTGGACGCCCTTTCTATCGCGGGCGAACGCGCGGTTCAAGAAGCCTTGGCGCTGGCGCGCGCGGGCTTTGAGGGCTTGATCGTCGAGAACTTCGGGGATGCGCCCTTTTATAAAGATCGGGTTCCGGCTGAAACTGTCGCGGCGATGTCGATCATTGCGGCCGCGATCCGGGAGGCGGTAAAAATTCCGGTGGGCGTGAATATTCTGAGAAATGCCGGTCGGGATGCTCTCGCCGTCGCCGCCGTCAGCGGTTGCGATTTCATTCGGGTGAACATCCTTTCGGGTGTAGCGGCAACGGACCAGGGGATCATCGAGGCGGATGCGGCTTTTTTATTGAGAGAGCGGGCCAGATTGAATTCAGCGATTGGAATTCTCGGCGATGTGCTGGTCAAGCACGCGCGGTCGCTTTCGGTCGATGATGTCGCGTTGGCGATTGAAGAGGTCGGCTTGCGCGCTGGTGCCGATGGAGTGGTCATTACCGGCGCGACGACCGGGCGCGCGGTAGATCCGGTTCGCCTCGAGAAGGCTTCTCGCGCCGCGCGCGCGCATTCCATTCCTCTTTATATCGGGAGTGGCATGACGGCCGACGGGCTCGCGGAAGTTCGAAGCAAGATTGACGGGGTCATCGTCGGTTCCGATCTTCGCCGGGCGGGAAAAGCCGGGGCGCCCCTTGATTTAAAGCGGGTTCGGGCATTCGTAAAGGCTTACAGGCGTAAGCAAAGATGAAGAAACGAGGGCGGTTTTTAGGAAAACTGCTTCATCGTCGTTTTCAGAGGCCGCGAAAAAAGCTGCTCCTTCCAGCCGTGATTGCGAGAACGGTGCTCGTTCAGCAGCCCGTTTCGGCTCCTGAATGGGGCGGCCTCATGACTCGCGAACTCGTCAAGCCGGACGCGCGTCTCCAGCAGTCGCTCGAGGCTTTCTTGTTGGATCAGCGATCGCCGCATACCCGAAGGGCCTACGCGAAAGATCTCAAAAGATTCGTGCAGTACCTGATGAGACGTGGACTGGAGAAGGGCATCGAGCGAATCGACCGATCCGTGTTGGTGGCTTATAAGGAATTTTTGCTCACGGAGGGCCTGCAGCACACGACGGTCGATCGCCATCTGGCGACGCTACGGAGTTTTTTCGGGTGGCTGGTTGCTGACGGCGTGGTCGATCGAAATCCGGCCGAGGCGGTGCGCTTCATGAATGCACGAAAGCTGTCGACGACGGTCGGCTTTACGGACGAAGAGGTGAGAAAGGTACTCGTACAGCCCAATCTCCACACTCGCGTCGGCGCTCAGCACTATGCGGTTTTGATGGTGCTGTTCTACTGCGGGTTGAGGCGCTCGGAAGTATGCGAACTGCGCATGTCCTCGCTGTTCGTGGAGCGGGGAATTCCGATCCTTCGCCTGCGTGGAAAAGGGAATAAGGAGCGAATTGTGCCGCTCGCTCCCCCGGTTCATAAGGCGATTCGCTATTACCTGAGAATGACGGCGCGAGAAGGGCAGAAGCAGGATTCACCTTTGTTTATCGGTTTTCGAAGGCGGGCCAAAGGGGGAGCCGAGGCACGGGCGCTTGATCCATCGTCCCTTTTCTACATCGTGACGAAGTACGCGAAGCTCGCGGGTATCGCAGCGCGGGTGTCGCCTCATTCCTGCCGGGCCACGGCGATCTCGAATGCGCGCGATCATCAGGTCCCGGATCGTGCCATTCAAGAATTTGCCGGCTGGGCCTCGACTGATATGATTACCCGATACGATAAGCGAAAGAGCGCGATCGAGAAGTCCGCGGCCCATGCCATCGTGTATGGGCAGACAGATCGCCTGCCCGAGGAGGTCAGTCTGCCATGAGCTTCAAATATCTTTCCGTTCGGATCCTGCTTTTTCTATTCGCGCTCACGGTCTTCTTTGGGAAGGCGGATGAAGTTTCTTTGCGTGGAATCGATTCAAACATTCATGCCACGGTATCGCGCGCATTGGTTTCAGGACCGAACGTCTTGGTCCCGGCGGTGCCCATTCCCGCCGTCAACGAGTATAGCTGGGGTGAGGCCGGAGCGCGGCGATCCGTCGAACAGGAGCGACGGTTGCGAGAGTCTTCCGCGCTCACTCCGCCTCCACCTCATATCTTCAACGACCATCCCATCGGTTTTTTTCTCATCAATGGCTGGGTGATGAAGGCCTTGGGCGCCTCGTTTTGGTCGGCACGCCTAGCGACAGCAGTCAGCGGCGCGCTGGCCGTTGTGATGGTCTTCGAGCTAGCGCTTGCGCTCGGCGCGCCAGGCGTCGGCATTGTCGCGGCTTTGGTCTTCGCAGCCACGCGAGAGTTTGTCTTGAGTGCCGCAGCGGTGAGCTTGGATCCACCGTTGGTATTTTTGATCCTCCTGAGTTTCGTGCTGTGGTTGAGAGGTCGATGGTGGCAGGCCTCGTTGGTTGCGGGGCTGGGTTTTTGGGTAAAAACACCGGTTTGCCTTCTCCTTTTTCCGTCCATGGTATTTTTTGGATGGTGGCAAACGAGGAAGCTTTCCGCCTTCGCCAAGCCCGCTGCCGGTGCGCTCTTGGCGCTGGGTGTAGGAGCCCTTCACTGGTTGGCTCTTATCGTCTTGACCGGCAGCAGCGATATCGTCTTGGACTATTGGCAGGGCCAGCTCGGAGGGACTCTTCTTCACGGGCGCGGTGGCGGCCGGTTGGACCCCCTCTTTTTTCCTCGTCATATCCTCAAATCGTTTTGGCCCTGGTTGCCCTTGGCGATTGCGGGAGCCGTGACGACCCTGCGTACGCGCTCACGGCTCGGAGGTCTGGCTTTCTCCGTGATTTTGATTCTTTGGTTCACGTTCGCGCCGATGACCTCTTTGATGTCGCATTATTTCCTTCCGGCTCTTCCCTTTTTGGCGTTGCTGGCGGCCATTCCCTTTCAAAATAGGCTCGAACAGCGTTTGCCGTTCGTTAAGCAGGTGCTCCTTGCGCTGACGTTGTTCGTTCTATCCATTGCCGCATTGACTCCGATTCCCTTCGCACCCGAGCCCTTTCCGGCGCTGCGGAAGTTCGCTCCCTACATTCGGCAGACCGGTGGCTGCGATGACGAGATCGTCTGGGTACCGGGAGGGGAACCGCGAGGCAGCGTTGCGGACGCTGCCATGTGGCTGAATTTCGTCACGGCTCGTGCCGTGGTGACCTTGAGTTGTGAGCAGCTGCGCGGCCGAATCGGGGAGGCGAGGCTGCGGTGGGTGATTGTCAGCGATGAAAATTTCAGAGGGTGCAATGCGCTCAAAGCGGCACATCCGTTGTTTCGTTATCAAAATCAGTGGCTTCTGGGGTTCGCGAAGGGCTTTGATCGGACTGTTGCAGATTTGAGACCCCTCGAGGGCGGGACCCAGATTGAAGTTCGGTGTCCGCGCTGAATCACGCCGTGAGCAAGAGCTGAGGATGAATTGACCCGGAAGGCCTGTGCCGGATACGAGCCATTTCATGATGAAGACTCTCCGTGGGGCGATGGTGGTTCTAGCTTTGTTGACCGTGGGCGCATCAGCGCGGGCCGAGCAGCCTCTGGGTTTGGTGACGCTTTCTAATGTCGGGGGCTTTCTTTTTGATGCCCCTCGATTGGCCTGCCTCGAGCCTGGGCGGCCTGTTGCGGTCGGCTTGAATATGCGTCGTAACTTTCATGAGTACTCACTTCGTGGGTTGCTCGGCGCTGGTCGGACCTTTCGCCTCCAAATGAATGGCAACCAGATTTCCTGGAGCTCTGCCCGTCCCGAAGAGGGGGTCCAGGTGGTTCGTGCGAATGGACGCACCTACACGCTTCATGGTGGGTATTTTTCCCTGGCTCCGCGCAATGCTGAAGCTCTGGGTGCGGTTTATGTGACCATCCCGGATGCGGCCCGGGGCGTGGTGAGTCTCGCGGTGCTTGACCCTGTGACGGGAGCCGAGATCGATTCATTTCAGTGGGTGCGTGCTGCAGAAGACTCAAGTTGTGAGTCGATTCCCGTGTTCGCCTATCGCGCAGTTCCTGAAACGCCCCGTGCGCCCTTTCCGATGATCGGAGGGACCGATTTCTCCAATTTCCTGATGGGTGGAGTCGGGATTGGGTTTTAAGCGCGACCCGTAGGTTTACTTAATAAACCCTTTGTATTTTTGGTCTTCGCTGGTGACATGGTGAACCAGCCAGTTGTGGATTTTTTTGATTACGGCATCCATCAAAATTAATTGTCCCTTGGAGAAATCGCTGCACATCTCTTGAATCGACTTTCCGAACTGGTCGTGAAGTTTTTTGTGCGCTTCGAAATCATCGTACCCATAGATTTTCATCACTTCTTCTTCGGTCAGAAAGTGAACCCATACGTAATCGGAAAGCTCCTTCGCGAGTTGCTCAAGGACTTCTTGTCGTTTCGGGGAATCAGGCTGGTCGTCTTGTTTGAGTTTTACGATTTTGTTGTAGATGATGAAGAGTCGCTTGTGTTGCTCGTCGATGAGCCGGAATCCCACGCTGTACCGATCTTCCCACTCTAGAAAAGTTAAACTCATGTCGAAATTTGGCCATAAAAAGCGCGAACTGACAAGTGATGTGAATTCACTTCAGGGATTGCCCCTTTCGGGTCGATAGAGAGGTGTGATGACCCTTTCGCAGCGAAATTCGACTCAGATCCTGGATACGGCGCTCGAGAGGCTTCGCTATGATCTTCGCGGAGAGCCCGAGGCGTTGATTCCGTGGCCGCAGATCGCTGACTCACTCGCGAAGGCGCATGAGGAGCTTGTCCGTCAAGGACATGTCGGTCATGAGCTTGATCTTGAGCAGTTGATTATCGCTGCGAGCTTTATGTCGAACGGACCGCGGGAGCGGGCCGGCAGCAACAGAGAGAGTTATCGGTTAGCCAACCAGGTGCTGCTCTATTGGATCAATCACGCGCGTTATCGTTCGCCTGAGGGGCTGTGAGCAGGGTGGATTCTCTCGCTTGACCTACGTACCGAACTGCGAGGCAATAGTCCCATGATCGCGCTTGTCATTCTTTCCTTCCTGGCTCATTCGTCTTTTGCTTCGGATTTCGTCGGCGTTCGAGGCACTTCCTTCGTGCGCGGGGGGCTGCCGTACCATTTTGTCAGCGCGAATTTTTGGGGTGCGCTCCATGTCGCGCATGCATCGCCTGAGCGGTTGGGTCGCGAACTCGATCAGTTGAGGGCTCATGGTGTGCGAAATCTTCGTGTGATGGCGGCTTTTGAGGGGCCTTCCTCTGCGCCATGGCGAATGGCGCCGGCGGTGCGTGAGGCACCTCTTGTGTTTGATGAGGACTTACTTCGAGGTCTGGATCGGCTGCTGGTCGAGGCAGGAAAGCGAGACCTCACGGTGGTGCTCGTCCTCGGAAATTTCTGGCCATGGAGCGGGGGATTTGCGCAGCTTCGTTCGTGGGCGTTTCCACTGCTCAGGATCCCGTATCCTCCGCCGGCAGAGGGAGGTGACTGGGCAGGTTACCAGTCCTTTTCGGCGCGTTTTTATTCCGAACCTGAATCCATCGCACATTACGAACGTGGTGTGCGCGCGATGGTGACACGGGTGAATACTGTTTCAGGCAAAGCGTATCGGAATGATCCCACTCTATTCGCCTGGCAGTTAGCGAACGAGCCGCGAGGGGATCGGAATGAAACAGATTTCAACCGGTGGATCTCTTCGAGTGCAAGGCTTGTGAAAGCTCTCGATTCAAATCACCTGCTAAGCGTCGGTACTGAAGGAGAAACTGCCGATCCAAGAAGCGCGGGCTTGGACGTTTTGAGGAATCATGCGTCAAAGAACATTGATTACATGACGGCTCATCTGTGGGTTCAGAATTGGGGAATATACGACCCCTCTCACGCGGACAAAACGTTTCCTCCGGCCGTGGCTTTCATGAAACGGTATCTAGCTCGGCATGAAGAATTGGCTCGACGATTAGGCAAGCCATGGGTTCTTGAGGAATTCGGAATCGCCCGTGACGGCGGCTCCTACCGAGTCGAGTCCTCGACGACGGAGCGCGATCGGTTTTTCGGAGCGGTATTATCCGAAGCCCATAAACTTTCCTCTCTTCAGGGGGTGGGTTTCTGGGCTTGGTCGGGCGAAGGCAGGCCGCGGGAACCCGGCGGTCATTGGCGTAAAGGTGATGCCGTGCTCGGAGATCCGCCTCACGAGGCCCAGGGTTGGTACGGGGTTTACGATCGGGATCTCTCGACCCTTAAAACGCTGGGAACCCGTTTTTAGAGAGGGCACAACTTCAGCAAGGTTCCCTGAGCTCCGATACGCGAAAGTGGGCTACCTGCTTTTTCTCTGCCATTTATGTGGCGTCCTGACCGCTCTTCTTTCCGCGGTGTTCGCGTATTCTTCTCCGTCACTTGATCGCGGCCAGGGCGACCAGATCACGATTCTGCGGGGCCCGGAAGATTCCGTTCGCGTGCGGATCGATATGATCCGAAATGCGCGATCGGAGATCTGCCTGAGCGCTTACATTTTCGGGAACGATCGGAGCGCTCGGGCCCTCCTCGCCGAGGTGCGTGCGGCTCGGAGGCGGGGCATCCGAGTCCAAGTGGTTCTGGATGGTTTCGGAAGCCAAATTTCCCCAGCGATCCTGGATCATCTCACTGCAGAGGGTGTTGAGTTTGCGGTTTTCCATCCGATTAAGGTGGGAAGAAACCCAGTGTCTTGGTTCGCCCGGATGCATGACAAGCTTTTTCTGGTGGATGGAAGTTCAGCATTGCTGGGGAGTTTGAACGTGAAAGACCCTTATTTTCACGTTAATTCGTTGGGAAGGCGGATGCTCGACCGCGAGGTGCTCGTCCAGGGGGACGGCGCTCGCGAGGCTTGGCGGTATTTTCAGGAGCTTTGGTCCTCACCCTTCGTTTTTCCTCGCCGCAACCGCCCCACTGATTTGGCCGCTCAGATTGACGCGGCGGCACAACTCGATTTTTCGGTGTCCGTGATTCGGCGGGCGGAGGGCCAAGCCCTCAGTATTCCGTACTCGTGGCGGCGAAAACCCCCTTTCCGGGCGGCCGCCACGTTCGTATCCGATCCGATCGTGCCGGGCGATATTTTCGCTCAAGGGGGGGAGGAGCGGATCATCGATCTCCTTCAGCGCGCGAGGAGTCGAATCGTCGTCGAGAATCCGTACCTCATTCCGACGGAAAATCTTCTCAATGCACTGACGGAAGCGAGGCGACGGGGGGTGGAAGTGATCCTATTGACCAACTCCGTCTTTTCAAGCAACCAACCCCTGGCTCATGCCGCCTATGAGGGCATCAGGGGCCGACTCCTGGCTTTAGGAATCAAAATTTTCGAGTTTCAAAATTTTGACACTCTTCATGCCAAGACGATTGTCGTGGACGATCGCTGGGTCTATGTCGGGAGCCATAACTGGGATCCTCGCTCCTGGTTTATCAATCGCGAGACGGGAGTCATCATCGATTCCCGTGAGGTGGCGCAGGAGCTCAATCGGCTCACCTTCGCGAGAGCGACGCCCTCGGTCGTCGCCGTCGATCAAAGGACGCCGTGTTCCGCTCCTTTTCTTCATCGAGTGGTCTCGTTTCTCGCGCGGCCCCAGCTCTAGCGTTGGATTTCCGCCTACTCCAGCACCCGCATGATGAGGAAAACATACTGGGAGAAGGAAAGAATGAGGATCGTGCAAGCGATGACCGAAACCGCCATCGCTTTGGGGATCGGTGGGATACTGGGTAGGCTCGAATCCGCCTTCGAGAACGTGGCCCGGAGCACCGGCCAGATGTACGCAAAGTTGATTAAGCTTCCCAGGAGAAGAAAGAGAGCCGCCGCGTAGTGATGACGATGAAGCTCCTCAAGCAACATGAGATCCTTGCTGTAGTAGCCCGCGAGAAAGGGAAACCCCGAGATGGAAAGGCCCGCGAGGGCGGTGACTGCCCCCAGCCATCTTTTTTGAGGGATATATCGAGCGACTTCGGCGGCATTCGTAGTTCCGAAGATCGACGCGAAAATTCCAGCGCAAAAAAACAAGTTCATCTTGGCGAGCGAGTGCGTCACGATATGAAGGGTCGCGCCTATCGTGGTTTGTTTCGTCCCTAATAAAATCGCCGTGATGATGTAGGAAAGCTGCCCGACGGTGGAGAACGAGAACCGCTGCTTGAGGTCTGGCGCCGTCCACGCGCGGTAGGCCGTATAGAGCGCGGTGAAGCCGCAGAGGTAAGTGATCCAGCCTGTCAGCAGGAAGTGGTTGCTTAGCGAGGCGAGGTACTTTGTTCCGTAGACGGACGTCGTGATCTTCAGCAGCGCGATCGTCGAAGTCTGCACGGCCCCCACGGAATGGACCAGCGCGCTGACCGGAGCCGGCGCAACCGCGGAAATAGGGAGCCACATGTGAAAGGGCGCGACGCAGTTTTTGGAGAACCCAACGACCATGAGACCGAGCAGCAACGAGGCGGTTCCCGTGCCGTATCCAAGCGACTGGATCGTATAGGTGGAGAAAGGCGCGGCGAGGGGGAAGAAGAGCAGCACGACCGGGCAGATGATCAGCAGCGAGGGGAGGAGAGTAGAGAGGAGATAGATGGCTCCCGCCTTCTGGCTTTCGCGGTTGGCGCGAATGGTGATGAGCGGGTAGATGACTGGGATCGAGAGAATATAGAAAAATATCAGGGTAAAGAAATTCGCGGCGAGTCCGGCTCCGAGCACGAGCGAAACCGAGGCGGCGAGGTAGCGGTGAAAAGTCTCGGCCTTTTCCTCGAAGCGGTAACGCAGGTAGGAAGATGAATAGAGGAGGGCCAGGGCCCAACAGGCATTGACCAGAATGCAAAAAATCCATGAAAACCGCTCAAAAGAAAAAACAAACAGCTGGCTGATGCGGCATGGGTTCGCCGAATGGCCAATATAAAGCAGCAGTGCGACATTGAGGATGGATACGGATATCGCGGCGGCATAGAAGAAAAATTTATTCGTTCGCTTGAGCGGGGAAATCAAGCTCACGAGCAGCGGAAGAGTTAAGACGAGGATGCATATCGAGTTTGCGTCGAATGGCATCTCCAGGTTTTTAAACAGGGTCACGACGATTTTCCTCATGGATCAGGTCATCGATTGAAGCCGGTTCGGAATGTGGAACGCGCGAAGGTTCTTGGGAAGCCATTCGGTATTTTCAGGACTTTTCTGCATTCTGAGAAGTACATTATATAAACAGTAATGCACCTGGTTGCAATAGCGAACTGTTGCATATAGATTTATGTACGCATGAGTTTTTTTTCAGAAAAAGAAAATAATGGTCATGGGGCGGAAGTTTTGAGGATGGTTGATTTCTCAAACGGGAAGATAGCGGTAACACAGAGCATTGCTCGAGCATTGCGTTCCGGACGGCCGGTGATGGATCAGTGGTTTGATGGGGTTTTTCCAGGGCATATTCAAGCTCTTTCGGATATCCACTGGACTCCGGTTCGTGTCGCGCGCCGCGCTGCTCAGCTTTTAGTGGCCAGCCATAAGTCGCGGATCTTGGATGTCGGCTCCGGCTGTGGAAAGTTCTGCATTGTGGGCGCCATCACTACTCCTGGTCAGTTCATCGGCGTGGAGCAGCGACCTTGCCTGGTCGATGTCGCGCAAGGCGCGGCAAGGTCTTTTCAGGCGGGGCGCGCGACGTTCATTCAAGGTGATATGAGTGATTTGGACTGGGATTTTTTCGATAGTTTTTATTTATTTAATCCTTTTTATGAGAACCGGGCGCCAACCATCAGGATCGACCAGGAAGTTGTTTTGAGTGAGGAACGGTTCGCCTCCTATGTGAGCCTGGTTCAGGGTAAGCTGAAGCTATTGAGGCCTGGAACCAGGGTTGTGACCTACCATGGGTTCGGAGGAGACTTTCCAGTGGGGTACCGGTGCTTGCTTCGTGAGCGGGCGGGATCGGATACTCTCAATCTTTGGGTCAAAAGGCGGCCGCCCGCGAAACGTTCTGCCGTACCGTCCTAAGCTTGTGGCGGAAGTTGTATTTTTGAAATAGGTTGCGGCAAGTAGCATGCGAAAACATCGAGACCTCATTGCGGTTCTGAAATCGAACGAGATGCGGATCACCCCCGCCAGGCGCCTCCTTGTTCAGTTCATTCTGGATAACCATTCTCGTCAGCTTTCATTGAAGGAGATTCAGGCCTTCATGGTCCTGCGGCTGGAGGGGATCGACCGCTCCAGCATTTACCGCAATATCGAAACGCTGAAATCTTTGGATATCATTCAGGAGTTGAATTTACCCAAGGTAGGAAAACGATTTCAGTATGTTTTTGATCGCAAGGTTCATCACTATTACATTTGCAAAGCATGTGGGAAGGCCAATGGGAGGAATACGAAGCTGTTCGGCCGGATTGAAGATGTATTAAAAGGGGTTCCGGGATTCTCCCAGGCTAACCTTTCGCTCGTATTCTACGGCTACTGCACGAAGTGCCGCAGAGGTAAAGCGACTCCCGGCTCTACCGGTAAGGACCGACCAAGGGCGCGGAGATGAGGCGGGGCTCGATGATGGGGTGATCGGCCGCATCGAGCACCAGCGCCCGGATCTCGAGCTTGCCATGGCCAGTCTGGAGGATTGTTTTCGGAAACTCGACAAAGAGGTCGCCTCGATGCTCTTTGCCGGGCGCGATGCTCGGAGGGGCGTTCACAAAGACAAGTTTTATACCTTGTCGTTCGAGGGGCTCCGCGAGTTGGAGACGGACCCGGCCTTCCGACGTGGAAAGGTTGCGGAGGTCGATCTTGAAATGGTTCGTGACTCGACCGCCCGGGAGCTGCTGATAGGGGGTTTCAATCGCGCGCGTCAAAGTCACTTCAAAAAGTGTTCTATGAAGAATCGCATAGCTCAGTCCTCCTGTGACCCCTGAAAGCGCGAGCGCATAGATGGCGGCTCGGATAGAAAGCTGAGGGCGCCATTTTTTTTGCTCATCGCCTTCGCCTCGGGCGAGGAGCGGGGTGGCGTAGCGGATGAGGCCCTTGGGCTTTCCGATACGGGTCATGACGTCATCACAGGCATCGATGCAGGCCGTACAGTGAATGCATTCGAGCTGTACCCCCCTCCGGATATCCACTCCGGTCGGACAAACCTGAACGCACCGAAAGCAGTCCACGCAATCGCCGATCGCCGTCGAGGCAGGTGCAACGGTTCCACGGCGGGGCTCTCCCCGTTTCTGGTCATAAGCGACTACAGCCGAGCTATCGTCCAAGAGCACGGACTGAAACCGTCCGTAGGGACAGGCGATGATGCAGAACTGCTCTCGAAACCAACCGAAATCAAATAAGGTCAGGCCGGAGATGCCCGCCATTACCAGAAAACTTGCCCAGTTCTCCGCAGGGGGTAGGGTGACGATTCGCAATAGTTCGTCAATTCCCACGAAATAGGCCAAGAAGCTGTTTCCGATGAAGATCGACAGCACGCCGAAAATCGCCCATTTTGCGGTCTTGATGAGAAGATAGTGCGTGTTTACCGGTCCTGCATCGCGACGTTTCCGCGTAACGGCATCGCCCTCCAGCCAACGCTCGATGCGCCGATACACCCCATCGATGAATACGGTTTGTGGGCAAGCCCAGCCGCACCAGGCGCGTCCGAAGATGGCCGTGACTAAAAAGAGAAGCAGGCCGGCCCCAAGAAGAAGAAACAGGAGCAGCGGCGCTTCGTGCCCCCAGAAGGTTGTGCCAAACAGGGTAAATCGACGATTTGCTACGTCAAGACGCAGAAGGGGCGCACCGTGAATTTTGACCCATGGAACGAGAAGAAAGACAACGATGAGCGCCCCCTGGGAGAGATCCCGAAGCTTGCGAAAGAAGCCTTTCACGTCCGCGGGGTAAAGATAGATGCGACGACCTTCTGGGTCGGTCGTCGCCAGGCGATCTTTGGGAAGCTCTCGCGATGGGGCCGTCACTTACTTTTCCTCTATCCCTTGAGGTCCTTTCGGTTGAGCGGCAGGGGTTTCGCGTAGCGAGATCACAAAGGCCGTTACAGAAATGAGATCGTCGCTGCTCATGAGCGCTTCCCAGGGGGGCATCCCTTTATCGAGCACGCCCTTTTGAATCGTTCGGAAGAGGTCTTGTGGCTTGCCTCCGTGAATCCAGAAACGATCGATCAGGTTCGGACCGATCCCGCCGCCCCCGTCTACTGCATGGCAGGAGGCACAGTTCTGCGTGAACTTGCTCTTGCCTGCTGCAAGTCGGTCTTTGTTCTTGGAGAATGCGACCAGAGCCTCATCCGCGGGAATGGCGAGCTTGGGAGCGTGAATGGCCACGCGAGCCGCGACTTCGTTGCGATCCGCTTCGAACTCCTCCTGGATCGACTGGCCGTTTCCGAGGTGGTACCAGCCACCGTAGAGAACGCCGAAGACGATGGTGAGGTAAAAGCCGTTGATCCACCAGCGGGGCAGTTGATTGTCGAGCTCGGAAATACCGTCATACTCGTGAAGTTTTTTGTCACTCATGATTGATTCTCCTGTGAGTCAGATTCGATCAACGGAAGACTGGCCATTCGCCGATAGAGCGCGGTGCTGCCGGGCCTGCGAGTCCAGATCAAAATTCCGACAAATACCGAGGCGAACAGCAGTAGCCCGACCACCGTAAGCCACGGCAGAGGGAAGTTTTTTAGGACCTCGGATTTCATGGGGAGGACCTCCCCAAGGTTTGTAGATAGGCGATGAGCGGGATGATTTCCTTATCCGCTAGCTTGGGGGGCGCTCCCTGCTCCTCAAGTTGCTTTGCAATGGCCTGAGCTTCCTGCTGCGCATCTTCAGTCGCGTGAATGATCGCCCAATCGTCGTAAGGGACGCCGAGGGTTTTCATCACCTTCAGCTTTTTCTGGATGACTGAAAAGTCCGTCTTGTCGGTCGCAAGCCATGTGTAGATGGGCATGATCGATCCGGGAACGACTTCCCGGGGGTCGATCATGTGTCGAAAGTGCCAAAGATCCGGGTATTTCCCCGCAATCCGAGCCAGATCGGGTCCGGTTCGTTTCGAGCCCCACTGAAAGGGGTGATCATACATTGAATCCTGGGGCTTCGATGGTTCGCCGTAACGAAGTGTTTCGGCCACCAGCGGTCGAATCATCTGCGAGTGGCAGTTGTAGCAGCCCTCGCGGATATAGATGTCGCGTCCCTGAAGTTGAAGCCCGGTGTAGGGCTTCTTCGTCGGGGCGTATTCGACGAAATCCGCCGACATGAAGGTCGGGAGGAGCTCGATGACCGTGCCGACCAGAACCGCGGTGGCCGTTAGAACGGAGAACAAATATGGCAATGCCTCCAGTCGTCGGTGAAGCCCCGGACCTGCTGGCATGGCCGCGGAGTTCCAGGGTTGGACGATGGGAACGACTGCCTTGGAGACTGGAAGCTTCTTCGGCGCCGCTCGGACGGTCTTCCAGACGTTGTAGACGCCGAGAAGTGCGCCCGTCAGGTAGAAGAGGCCGCCGACCATGCGCACCCAGTAGAGTGGGATGATTCGCACGACGGTCTGAACGAAGTCAGGATAGACAAGCTTACCCGTTTCGTCGATGGCTCGCCACATGAGGCCTTGCGTGATGCCAGAGGTATACATCGCCAGCATGTAGAGGAGGATACCGACGGTTCCTAGCCAGAAGTGAGCGTTTGCAAGGCGTCTGCTATAGAGCGGAATGCCCCAGAGCCGGGGAACGAGCCAGTAGATCATGCCGTAGGTCATGAAACCGTTCCAACCCAAGGTGCCGCCGTGCACGTGCGCGATGATCCAATCCGTGTAGTGCCCGAGCGCGCTGACTGATTTGATCGAAAGCAGAGGGCCTTCGAAGGTCGACATTCCATAAAAGGTGAGTCCTGCGACGAACATCTTCAAAATCGGATCCGTTCGGAGCTTGCCCCAGGATCCTCGCAAGGTGAGGAGGCCGTTGATCATGCCCCCCCAGCTCGGCGCCCAGAGCATCACGCTGAAAACCATGCCCATCGTCTGCGCCCATTCAGGAAGCGCGGTGTAGAGAAGATGATGGGGACCGGCCCAGATATAGATAAAAACCAGGGACCAAAAGTGAATGATCGACAGGCGGTAGCTGTAGACCGGGCCTTCGGCGGCCTTCGGCATGAAGTAATACATCAAGCCGAGAAAGGGTGTCGTGAGGAAGAACGCCACCGCGTTGTGTCCGTACCACCACTGCACCAGCGCATCTTGTACGCCCGCATAGACCGGGTAGCTCTTCCAGAGTGACACAGGCAGGTTGATGGAATTGACCACATGGAGCAGCGCGACCGTGATAATAGTCGCGATATAAAACCATATGGCGACGTAAAGATGCTGCTCGCGTCGATGCTTGATGGTCATGAAGAAATTCAAGCCAAAGAGGACCCAGACAAGGTTGATGGTCCAGGCGATGGGCCATTCGAGCTCGGCGTATTCTTTGCCGATCGTGATTCCAAAGGGGAGAGTGAGCGCTGCGGCAACAATGATGAGCTGCCAACCCCAGAAGTGGATCCAGCTCAATTTGTCGCTGTACATGCGGGCTTTGAGAAGTCGCTGAGACGAGTAATAGATCCCCGCGAAGACCGCATTCCCCGCGAAAGCGAAGATCGCCGCATTGGTGTGCAAGGGGCGGAGCCGTCCGAAGGTCAACCAGGGGAGGCCAAAATTCAGAGGCCAATGCGCGAGCTGGGCCGCGATAATGATCCCGACCAGGAATGCGACAATTCCCCACAAAAGGGTTGCGATCACGAAGGCACGAACAACGCTGTCGTTATAGGTGATTTCCTTCGTTTGGATTGGGTTCGAGTTCACTTTCGATCCTCCTCAAGAATACGAATCGGTGGGGTATCGAGATCATCGAACCCTCCGGCGCGCGCGTTAGTGATGAATAAATACAAAAATATACAGGACAGAACCAGAGCAAGGGGAAGCAGCAGCAGAATAATGCTCATGTCAGTCTCCTGGAAAGGGCAATGGCCGTGACTGAGCTTACCGGCATGATCAGGGCCGCGACAAGAGGCGAGATGAGCCCCCCGGCCGCCGCGCTACCGGCGAGAACGTTGTAAACAATCGTAGTGGCCAGCTGAACTCGATAGGAGCGAAAGGTACGGTCCGCAAGCTGGAACACGTCGAGGAGTCGGCCGATGCCTCCTTCGGTGATGACGACGTCGGCGGTCGGACACGCATCGAGAATTCCCGCTCGAAGCGATACGCCCACGAAGGCGGACTCCAGTGCCAGCGAGTCGTTGATGCCGTCGCCGACCATCAGGGACCGGCCATTAGTTTGTACTCGTGCGGCTTTTTCTTCGGGGTTCAAATGGCCGAAGGCCAGGTCTGGATTGAGACCAAGCTCCTTTGCGCAGGCCTGAACCGTCCCGACGCGGTCGCCGGAAAGGATACTGATCTTCAGTCCGCGCTGTTTGAGAAAGGTGACCGTGGTTTTCGCCTCTTCCCGAATTTGATCTCGGAGCTGAATGGTCATTTGAGCCGCGCCGTCTCGCCGAAGCTCTAGAAGAGTCCGAGAATCTTCATTCGGAGGGGGAGTGCTCGTCGGGGATGTTCCGATCTCCCAAAAGTGCCCTTGAATGACACCTTGAACGCCCTTGCCGCGAAGCTCTTGAAAGTCGAGAACCTCGGGGAGGGGTGGATTCAGGGGCGCCAACGCTCTCACGATACTTCGAGCGATCGGATGGAGGGATCGACTTTCAAGCGCCAGCAAGATCGAGGCGAATTCGGGGGAGGGGAGCGGGCCCTCCCATTCGAACGAACCGAGGGTGAGGGTTCCGGTCTTATCGAGTGAAACCTCTCGGATGGATAAAACTTTCTCCAGGGCCTCTGCCGACCTGAAGAAGATTCCTTGGGAGGCCCCTTTCGCCATCGCGCGCGCTGCGGAAAGGGGAGTCGCGAGCGCGAGTGCGCAAGGGCATGTTACAACGAGAAGGGCGAGGGCCCTTTCTAAGTCAAAAAACAGAAAAAGAAAGGCTGACGCTACAAGCATCGTAAGCACATAAATACGTGCCACTCGATCGGAACGTCGGCTCCAGCTGGGGCGGCCTTCTTGCGCCCTTCGAGCTTTTTCCAAAAGCAGCGAGAGTCGGCTTTCACTTGCGTCTTTCGTGAGTCGAAGAGTGAGCGGCGCCGACTCATTGCGGGCGCCGGCCGAAACCAGGGAGCCAGGCGCCACTGCGGAAGGTTTCGGTTCGCCCGTCAGCACGGCGGTTGAGACAAAACTTTCTCCGCTGATGACCTCCGCATCCCCTGCGATCAGCTCTCCTGGGTAAACCCTGAGCAGACTGCCGTGCGCAAGTTCTTGAGAGGGGACGAGTCTCTCTCGCTCGTTGTCGTCGAGGAGCCTCGCCCAAGGAGGGAGCACCGTGGAGTGCAGCTCAATCTTGCTCTGCGCGTCGCGCTGCAGTTTCTTCAGAAAAAGGCGGCTGCCTAATAGTAGGAAAACAAGCGCCGTACCGGAGTCGAGGTAGAGGGGCCCATGCCCTCTGATCAGCGAGATGCTGCTTGCGAGGAAACCACTGAGGATCGCGAAGGCGATCGGAAGATCAATACTGATTCTGCGGCTATGCCAGAGTTCTTGAAAGGATCTGAGAAAGGGCGCGCCTGAAAAAAAGATGACCGGGAGGGAGAGGAGCCAACTGAGAGTCTCAAAGGTCCGCGCGTAGATTCCCGTCGCGCCGGTGTAAACTCCCGCGGCCAGCATCATCACGTTGCCCGCTCCAAAGGCGGCAACCCCGAGGCGAATCAGATCGAGCCGATTCTCCTGGGTTCGCGCCTCGGCCTCGGCTCTTTGTGCGCCGTTCGTAGGAAGGAGGCGGGGCTGGTAGCCCATGCGCGCGATCTCTCGGAGGATGCGGCTGAGATCGACCTCCGCGGTCGATTCAAGTGAGAGGATCGACTTCCCGAAATGAACGCGGGCCGCCCGCACAAAAGGCACGCGCTCGGGCAATCGCTCGAGGCGATCGATACATGAAGCACAGTGAATACCTTCTACGTAGAATCGAGTCTGCATGATGGGGAATGTGTCTTGATCTTGATCGAGAGTACCCGCCATTCCTAGTGCGAACTGGTGAAGAGAGTTCGAAGCCTGTCTTTCTGAAGAGGATGGGCCGTTTTGACTCAAGCCAAGAGAGAGGGTGTGGATCGTTTGGTTGGCGGGGGCGAATGAGCTAAGAGAGTCTCCATTGAGGAGTCAAAATTTTGCTTGCCCGCCAGTCTTTCTATTGGATCTATTGGATATTAGGATTAGCTTTCCTGGTCCTCTCTGGGTGCTCTTTCCGTGTAGAGAAAGAGGGTACCCCTGGCGGGGACAAGCGCGAATCCGCCACGGAAGCGAGCGCTTCCCCGGGATATGCGGAGGTCAGGGCGCGGGTGCTCGAGCCGCGGTGTGAAAGCTGCCACTCGGTCCGTGGCGGGAACGCCGGCGAGATCGGGCTCGAGTCCTACCCTGCGGTTGTCGCTCGTTTGCGGGCCATTCGGCGCGCTGTTTTTGAGACTCGAACGATGCCCAAAGACGGCAGCCTTTCATCGGATGAAGCGATCCTTTTAAGGAGCTGGCTCGATGCTGGAGCGCCGGAGTTTGTGCAGACTACCCCCCTGCCAACAACGCCCCCCGTTCCGGGCGGCTTGAGTTTCTCCGAACTAAAAAGGAATGTTTTCACGCCTCGCTGCGGGGATTGCCACGAAGAAGGGGAGGCCGTGGACCTCTTCTCGGTCACGGAGGTTCGAAAGAACTTAGACCTCATCATCGATCGGGTTTTTATTCGGAGGGACATGCCCCCTCGTCGTCCGTTGGAGGAGGCGGAGCTTCGTCTTTTCATGCGGTGGCTGCGCGAAGGAGAAAGCGAATGATCCAACGAAAGAGGGGGGGGCTGCTGATGGTCGCGCTGCTCGTGAGTTTCGATGCCTCGGGCTCGGAACTCAAGGCAAGCGGCTCCGGTCTGCGGGTTGAGTTTCAGGCTATCGGGCGCCCGAGCGCGCTCAAGGTGAAGGGAAAATCAGAAGACGCTTCAGGTGTTGTCCAAGCGGAAAAAAATAGATTCACGGGGACATTCTCTCTCCCCGTGAAGAGCCTCAAGACGGGAATCGAGCTCAGGGATCGACACCTACAGGAGAAGTACCTCGATGCCGAAAAATTCCCGCTCATCCTGCTGCAGGTGAAAGGAGATCTCCCATCGTCAGGCGAAGGATTGTTCGAGGGCGAACTGGACCTTCACGGAAAAAAAGTGCCGGTGAAGGGCGCGCTCGCTGGGTATGTTATGAAGGAAGGAAAAGCTTCTTTTTCTGCTTCGTTTTCCATCTCTTTGAGTCAGTTTGAAATTGCGATTCCAAAATACCTAGGCATTACGATTGCCGATCGCGTCGATGTCACCGTCGATGCCCAACTCAAATGATTCGCGTTCTTGCCATTGGCTTGTGGCTCATGATTTCGAGCTCGGATGTGTACGCGTTTCCCGAGATGGTGCGGCATTCGTATCAGAATTGCACTTCGTGCCACGTCAGCCCCGGTGGGGGCGGTTTGCTGACTCCCTATGGGAGATCTCTTTCTCGCGAGCTTCTCAGCCAGGCGCCGCGTGAAGAGTCGTCGGAGGGTGAATTTCTTTACGGTACAGTGCGTTTGCCCGAGTGGTTGAATCTGGGCGGACAGGGCCGGTTATTACAGATGGTCCAAGATACCACTCAGGCCTTCGAAGCTCGTTTTGTGGTGATGCAGGTCGATCTCGAGGCCGCCGCGAAGGTGAGTCGATTTACCGCGCTGGCTACCTTGGGTCGGCAAGACCCCGTGTCGGGTGGCCAGGTTCAGTGGAGTGACTTTCTCATCAGTCGAAGGCATTGGCTGCAAGCCCAGCTTCTCCCTGAAGATCGTGAGGAGGCGTTGTCGTTGCGAGCCGGGCGCTTTTATCCGGTCTTTGGTTTGATGAACCCGGACCATCTGTGGGCCACCCGTTTTGGCCTGGGCTTTGGGCCGGGAGCGGAATCTTACAATGTCGAAGCGATGTGGACCCAAGCTTCCGCCGCCGGGACACTTACGGCGATCACCGGGCGTTTGGATCGTCCCGCATCTGAAAGGGAATGGGGCGTCGCGGCCGACTTGAGTTTGGCCCTCGGGGACAACTCCCGAATCGGATTCTCCGGGAAAACTTCGAAGCCTTACGGCCAGGGTGAGCAGAGCCGTAAGACGGCCGTCGGTGTTCATGCTTTGACGAGCTTTTCTACGCATCTGTATGGGTTGAACGAGGTAGACGGGCTGATTCATGGAGACGGCGGAACCGGGCTGGCCCAGGCGAGTAAATTTGGCTGGGAGTTTACCCAGGGTGTTCACCTCTATGCGGTGGAGGATTTTCTTCGAACGCGCTGGGGGGATGACCTGGCTCCGGCCTTCTTCGATTTAGCCGGCGGGCTCCTCTATTATCCTCGCCCGCATTTCGAACTCTCCGCTCAGGTCGGGGTCCAGTTCACTCCGTATTCCGCAGGCCGGGCGAATCCGGTCGGCTGGTTACAACTTCATTTCTGGCTCTAGTACGTGGGCAAGGTACGGCTTGCCCACGGATTGTGGTCTGATATCTTGCCATGTGTCATGTCTCGCCCTATAGAGCGGCCTATGAAGAGCGGAGTCGAAGAAACAGGGATTCAGAAGCTAGAGGGTCAGGAGATTCTTCGGTTGCGGCTTCAGAGCGAGCTGGTCAGGCGATGCAAAGCGAACCCACGTTACTCGCTGCGTGCGTTTGCCCGCGCCCTGCAGATGGACTTTTCCACTCTCTCGAAAATTTTGCATGGCCGCAGAAAATTGGGGCCTCAAGCGCTCAGGACGCTGGCGGGGAAGCTCGGATTAAAACCAAATGAAGTCCAGGCGATTCTCTCTCCTTTGGCTTGTGATCAGAATTCAGAGTCCGAGAAAGAGAATTATCTCCAATTGGAGGAGGATCGCTTCGAAGTGATCTCCGATTGGTATCACTTTGCGATCCTTGAGCTCCTGCGAGTCAAAGGTTTCAAGGCCGACGCGAGGTGGGTTTCGACCTGCCTCGGGATTACGGTGCCTGAGGTGCGGGCGGCTTTGGAGAGGTTGAGGCGCGTCGGGATGCTTGAGATTCGCGAGGGAGACGGAAAATGGATCGACATCTCCACGCCGAAGACAACGGTCGTCACCCCCGAGCTCACGTCGGCTGCCCAGAAGAAGCTCCAGAGGCAGATTTTGGAAAAATCCATTGAGGCCATCGAGGAAGTGCCGATTGCTTTACGCGACCATACCGCGATGACCCTGGCGATCGATCCGGCGAAGCTGATGGATGCGAAAGAGCGTATTAAAAAATTCCGTAGGAGCTTGTCGAAATTCCTCAGCCGAGGAAGTCCGTGCAGCGAGGTCTATCACCTCAGTTTGTCCCTCTATCCAGTAACCAGAACTCAAGAAAGGAAATAGTCCCATGTTGTTTTATCGAAGTTTAGCGGTGGCGTTCGTAGTGTCCGTAGTTCCATTCGTCTCCCAAGCCGAGGAGCGCGAGAGCGGGGGATTTCGAGCCCCGGTGGCCATTGAGGTCGTCTTTTCCAGCCCCGGCAACGGAATCGATGGAGAGACGCAGGACGCCATTTTAAGTTTGGCGTCTGACGAAATTCGTGGAGGCCGGTTGGCCGCGTTGACCGTGAAGCCGTGGGGCCACGAGGGTGAGCGCACGCTTTGCTTGCAGTTTCGTGATCCTGTGTATGTCCGCACGGTGGAAGCCCGCATTCAAGAGCTGGTTCGCCACGGGAATCAAGCCTCGGGTTTTGGCAAAACGTCGGCGGCGCTTGTTCTGAATTGCGTGGGGCCAGCGCCTCGGCCTAACGAGTAACAGGATTCGAAACCTGAAAAAGCTGGATATTGATTTGGTAGATCTTTTTTTCAGTCAATTCGTCGGTGTGGGCGGCGTTCGTAATTCGGGTCAGGGAATCGAGGACCTCTTGTTGGAGGATTTCCAGATTAGGTGATTCGACGGCGTGCGAATAAAGCTTCATTCCCTTGTCGTATAGTTGTTCGCTTAGCTTCTGGGATATCGCAACGTTTTGGAGCAGGAAGTCCCGCTGAAAATTCCGGAGATCTTTTGGGTCAAAGGCGATTAAATGCTTTTCCGGGACCCGGTAAGTCGCATTTTCCTGAATTAAAAACCCCTTCTTCACAAGATCATTTAACCATGACCTTGCTTGGTCTTCGGTTAAGTTCAGTTCATCTGACTTGTTCTGGATCTGCTCCAACGTCTTACCGTTGCATAATAGGATAAAAGCACACAATCTCCAGTCCGAGGCATGAGGCATTGAAGAGAGGCGTCGACTTCTAAGGGGTTTTTTATCTTGGAGAAGGGAGTTCAAGCGCCGCTGAAAAAAAGTACGCAAATGGGATTCTCTCGACTGGTTAAGCCAAACGAGCGACTCAAAAAAATGGGACTCTGTGGGGTCAAGTTTGATGACCCCAATAATACGGCAGATTTGACCCCATGTAAGATTTCGTTTTCCCGTCAGAACCATTCGAAACGCACTTTGACTGTTGAATCCACACTTTTTTGAAAATCGAACGGTGGACCAAGACTTGTCCAGATCGGCTTGCTCAGCGATATAGGCTTTCAAATAGTGCCGGTAGTCTGAAAATTTGAGAACTGAAATCATGTCAGTTGTGTATCGTGATGCCGGATTCCCATCCCGGGTTCCAATAGATGATCTCAATTCTGCATTTACCTATTGTAAGTGATTGAGGAAGGGCCTCTAGAGTTTTCGAGTATTGATTTATAGTTGAAATCATAATCGTCACACATGGGTCTGATGGATTGGAATGACATAGCTCCGAAGTCCATCCGCCGTACTCCTTCAATGCGCGGAAAAAATCCAATTGCACACTTGAACAAGGAGGGTTCTTTTCTTCCGCTTGAACGACGGCAGAGGATGCGAGCAACAGGCTGAGAAAAATGTATTTTATCATGGGGATTGAGTACTTCTCAGGCAAGCGTTCTGTCACGAAACTTGTTCCCCTTCTCAATACTTCTCATCACAAAGTGTGACGTTTTTTCTGAAATAAGGAGGAAAGGGCAATTGCTTTTTAGTATGGTGTGCCATAGCGGTGCAGCGATGATGAAAATGTTTTTTTTGGTTGTTGTGTCCGTGTTGGTTGGTCAATCCGCGCTTGCAGCGAACGGTACTTACAGGTGCACCCATGTAGGAGGGGTCGAAGAGTATACGATTGAAGTGAACCTAAATAGCCATAAGGCCGCTTTTTTCGACAATGATTCTTGGTCAGTGATCGGATTGAAGTCGACATCCCAGCTCGAAACTCTCCCGCCGCAGTTGCTCTACGTGTTTCAGGGGCGGGATGCCTACGACGGAGTGATAAAGATCGAGTTTAATGCGTCCAGAATGTCTGCAAGCGTTACCGAGGGAGTTGGCTCCTCGAGAGAGAGTCGAATGGCCGCAGAAGGTGGTTGCACGGCGATAGCTGCAGAGGATCTTGGCAGTGAAATCTAAGGGTCAATCGAATGTTGGCTCTTCAGGGAGCTGGTTCGCCACGGGAATCAAGCCTCGGGTTTTTGCAAAACTTCGGCGGCGCTTATTCTGAATTGCGAGTAACCGTTCAGTTTACAGTACAAACGTCCGGGTTCAAAAAGTGTAGCCAGCGGGAGAGGATGGAGTATTAGTATTGCCCCACGTCACATATGAAGTTCCAAGGATGTGCCTGTAGGTGGAGTTCTCACCCGGGATGAGCTCCGCCCCATGCCCATCCCATGTCCCTGTAGCCGTGGTGCGTCTGCCAAAATGGCGATCTTGCACTACCCAGGTGTAGCCGTCACTGAAGGTGATGCAGCTTTGACCGGTGACAAGCCTCCTACAATCACCGCCAAAGCTAGCCTGTGAAATGTATCCAACAGGGGCCTTTAACACCCGATCCGTCGATAGAAAATGGAAGTACTGACTCTGGTCGCTTATTGCGGCTTCAATGCGTTCCCGTGACTTGTTCATGAATCCGGACCAAGAACGGATTCCATCTCCATCTCGTGGAATCCGCCACGCAAATCCATCCGAGTACCTCAGTGTAATAAAGTCGCTCAGCCTTGCTAAGCTGGGGTGTCCGTATGGGGCGGTAGTAAATCCGTTGCAGACATCATCAAATGCAGCGACGAAATTCGAATAGAGGTCAGGACATTGGCCAAAATAGGTCTGTTCGGGCGGATATGGGCTGTAAGTACCCGCATGCGAAGTTCCAGCGGTCCGTTCGACACACTCAGCGGTGCCAAAATGATCTAAGGTTATACGAAAACCGAAGTGGTGCATGATTTCGTGGATCATTGTCGTTGCGACAAAAGTAGTCTTGGCCCGGGCATACAAATCAGTCGGCAACATATCTGAGCATACGAAGTGATCCAAGGTGGAATTATACACGCACGGTACTCCCGCTCGGTTTCGGCATTCACCGTTAGCAGAGACGTTTCTGGTGCGTACCGGGTGAATGGGATCCGTGCGATCGTATCCACAGGCATTATACATGTGGGACCAGTGCATCACGGTTGAGAACAAGGTCGATCGTCCAGTTCGATTGATATCGCGGTAACGATTGCAATAGGCCCCTCCAAGCGAAGACGATGTTGCGTACCCGCCATAGGTTCCCGCTAAAACGTTGTCATGAAACATCACGGCATACTCTGGAGCCGTTCTTCCACTGTAGAGTTCAATGGGCACCTGAGTTGGATTTACTTCTTCGCTTGATCTCGCGGCCGGATCCAAAGAGCGAAATGAGGCGAAGTAGATGTATCTCAGTCTAAAGCCGATTCCGGCGGTTCGAGTCCGGAGCAGTTGGTCGGACTCTTGAACAAATGCATGAATGTCCGCTTCTGAGATCGAGACCGTATCCGTGTCTACAATCACATCTGTAATGATATCCTTCGCGTTACCTGGAAGAGCGGCCGTGGTGGGGGAGGGAGCTAGGACAAAGACATCTGTATTGATGTAGGAAATGAGAGATTTCGAAACAGTTAGCGGCCTTTTGAGGGTTTTCGCAAAGTTCTCGATGAGAGTTGTTTGGGCGGTCACCATTTTTTGGGCTAATGCCGACTTCGGCAGCGTCACAATCTGTGCAACGACAAGCAGAGTAACAAGCTCTTTGAGTTTGGAGATGAACGCGCGCCTATTTTTTGACTCGCTGAAAGAGCTTTTCACTAATCTTCTTC
The DNA here is from genome assembly GCA_964363305.1 of uncultured Bacteriovoracaceae bacterium. Taxonomy (GTDB): domain Bacteria; phylum Bdellovibrionota; class UBA1018; order UBA1018; family UBA1018; genus CAYIHX01. Next base: position 177,484 of record CAYIHX010000001.1, read on the forward strand.
TCGGCGAGGTGTTCAAGATCTTGAGAACGAATTTGAGTCCGCTCCGGCTTGCTTCGCACACTGGTCAGAAAAAAATCAATAACTTCAGGCACATTGAGAGGTGTAAATCCAGGTAGACAGTATGGTGTATTATTTAATACACTAGGATTGAGGTGTATTTGTGGCTGTTACCGCAAAAATCAGTGAACTGACCCACGTTGCACTCAAGCAGCTCGCCAAGCAAACGGGCAAGCCCATGCAGCTCGTTTTGGAGGAAGCTGTCGAAAGTTATCGGCGGCAGAAATTTTTCGATGATCTGGACAGGCAGGTATTGGCTACCCAGGCCGACCCGAAAGCCTGGGATGAGGAACTTGCCGAGCGCACGCTTTGGGAAGCCACTCTGGCTGATGGCTCCGAGGATTGAGAGATGACTCGGAAGATCCCAACTCCCACCCGAGGCGAAGTGTGGCTCGCCAACTTAGACCCCACTCAAGGCCGCGAGCAGGCTGGTGTGCGGCCCTGTCTCGTTTTTTCGGTCGATCGTTTCAACCAGAGCCCATTTGGGCTCGTGGTCGTCGTACCGATCACGTCCACCCAGCGCGGCTGGCAAACTCATGTCGAGGTCAAGCCGCCTGAGGGGGGCCTCAAGAACGTGAGCTACATCAAGTGTGAGGACATCCGTTCAATGTCTACCGAAAGGCTCATTAAACGCCTCGATTCGGTTTCTTCTCAAACGATGGCTGCAACTGAGGGGCGCGTCCGGGTCATCCTCGGCCTTTGAGTGAGTTGAGCGAGCGCCTCTACTCGAGGAGCATCTCGAGGTCGTCGCGAGTGAGCTTGGTCACGAAGTCCTGGTCTTCCGAGATGATCGACTCGGCGAGATCCCGCTTGGTTTTTTGCAGCTCGAGAATCTTCTCTTCGACCGTGCCCTTGGCGATCATCCGGTAGGCGAAGACCTTTTGGGTCTGGCCGATACGATGAGCGCGGCCGATCGCCTGTGCCTCGACCGCCGGATTCCACCAGGGGTCTAAGATAAAGACGTAGTCGGCCGCCGTGAGGTTCAGTCCCGTACCGCCGGCCTTGAGGCTGATGAGGAACACCGGGCAATTCGGATCGTTTTGGAAGCGTTCGACCGGAGTTTTTCGATCCTGTGTTTTACCATCGAGGTATTCGTAAACGATCTTTTCCTGATCAAGCATGGGCTTAACCAAAGCGAGTAGACTCGTAAACTGAGAGAAGACGAGAGCCTTGTGGCCTTCCTGAGTCACTTCCTTGATGTGACTGAGAAGCTGGCTCAGCTTCGCGCTGGATTCGACCTTGCGATCCGCGTCGACCAGGCCTGAGTGGCAGGCCGCCTGGCGAAGACGAAGAAGGGCTTCTAGCACATGCAGCTTGGAAGCGTTGATGCCGCCTTGCTCGACTTTTTTCGCGATAGACGCGCGGTAGCGATCGCGAATCGTATTGTAGAATTGGCGCTCCGTGCCGCTCATTTCGCAGAACAGCACCTGCTCGGATTTGCTTGGCAGCTCCGTGAGTACTTTTTCCTTCGTGCGGCGAAGCATGAAGGGCTTCAGAAGTTTCGCCAGCGTGGCTTGAGTATCCTTCGCTAAATCTTGTTGTTGGGATCGGTTCAATAGATCCGGGTTCGTGAAAGCTAAAATCGAGAGGAGATCGTTCAGAGAGTTTTCGATCGGAGTACCGGTCAGCGCCAGGCGATGGCGGGCCCGGAGTTTTTTCACCGCAAGCGAGGATTTCGATTTCGCGTTCTTGATCGCCTGGGCTTCGTCGATGATCGCGACGTCGAACTCGGTCTCTCGCAGCTTCTCGATATCAGTCCGGAGGGTGCCATAGGTGGTGATGACGAGATCCGCCCCAGCCATCTCCTCGAGCTGTTTGGTTCTGCCAGAGCCCGCGTAGCGGACTACTTTCAGATCGGGGACGAAGCGAGCCGCCTCATCCTGCCAGTTGAAGGCCAAGCTCTTGGGCGTCACCACGATACTGGGTTTATTTTTCTTGCCCGCCCGGGTCTTCAGGAAGGCCAAAACCTGAATGGTTTTTCCGAGTCCCATGTCGTCAGCCAAGACGCCACCGGTCTCAAACTCTTCGAGAAACTTAAGCCAGGTGAGCCCTTCCTGTTGGTAGTTTCGAAGGACGCCATGGAAACCGTCTGGGGTCTGTGCGGTCTGGACCCCCTGGAATTGGCGGACTTTATCCCGAAAAGTCATGAAGCCGCTGTCGGCGCGAAGATGAGGGTCGTCCCCGATGGCTAGGTTGAGCATCAGCGCCTGTGAGCGGTTGAAGCGAAAGGTGCCTTCGTCTGTTTTTCTTCCGAATTCGGCGACCGAGGCATATTGAGCGAGCCAATCCTGTGGAAGCATCCCGAGCGAGCCATCCGAGAGGCGGACCAAACCACTCTTCGATTCGAGCGCGGCCATGAGTTCCGCTTCTGAGACGGAGACGTCGCCGAAGCTCGCTTCGAGTTTCATGTCGAACCAGTCGGTGGAGGAGCTGACGTTCATCGAAAAGTCAGTAGGGATGAGAATCTTCTGATTCTCGATGTGAATCGTCCAACCCTCGCGGCACAGCTCGCTGGCGGCCCGATGAAGCTCAGCTACGGCAACGGAGCCCGTCCCCTGAGGATCGCGGAGGATCTCCAGCGCCCGAAGCAGAGTCTTCTCCTCGAACTCAAAATTCCGATGGTAGACCTGCTTTTGAGCGACGTCGACCAACGTTTTTTTGGTTTCAGAAAGAGCCACCTCTCGTCCCGCATAGTCGAAGCTCACGGTCAGGGTGAGACGTCCGGTCGCTGAGTCATTTCCGAGGGGATGAAAGACTCCGCGCGGACGCGGCTCAATCGTGGAAGAGATCCAGCCCAGATCGGCTGGCCAGGTGAGGTGGGGGGCATTCGGATCCAGAAGCACACGCGTGAGCAGGGTCTCTCCCTGCGCTTTTGGGATGAAAAAAGTCGAGGCATTTCGAAGGAGCACGGCCCAGGGGGCATGGCTGGATTCCGCGAAACGGCCGACCCGATCATCGAACAGGATGAGGCCACTGCGGAAGATGGCAAAAGGGGCCGTCAGACTGCGGAATTCGCCGTCCCGTTTCAGAACTCCATCAAGCCGGTAGTTCTCTAGGTTCGCTGATTCTAACCGGAGCTCGAGATCCCAGGGTTTGCTGCGATCCATGCGGAGCGGACGCTCTGCCGAGTCAGGCGAGCCGTTCGGAGAGCGGGAGAGGAAGAGCTTCCCGGCGTTGGCCAGGAGCTGAATGATATGCGATTCGAAAACGGGGTCGACGGTGAAGCGAGAGGAAACATGAGAGGAGGCTCGGCCAAAAGGTGCGAAGACCTGGGGTTCGCTGCTGCGAGTGAGAAGAGAAAGCGTCTCCTGGTCTTTCGAATCCGAAAAATGCGAAAAATCGAGTTTCGAAATGAGATGAGGGCGCAAAGGGCCGAGCTCGCCGTTGAGCGCGCGATTTCGGGTCCAAAGATCAAGAATGAGTTTTCCCGTGGCGCTGGTCTCCGTGGCGGCGATCACGAAGAAGGCGGAAGAGCTGATCGCGACGATACGCCCGGCAGGATTGTTGCTGACCCCCTGAACTTGATTGAGGTGGGTGAGCCAATTATTCGGGTGGAAGCTGCGATCCGTATTGTGAACCGGACGAACGGAAGGATGCCCGTTTCCATGAGGGACGGGGCGCAGCTCTCTGCTCTCGCGAGGCGGGCGAGGCACGGAGTGCACGAGTTTGAGGGTCCCGCTTTCGGGGAATGTATTGATCGGTGTGACGCGGTCAACTTGGAGGATCGCGGCCCATAGATGTTTACAGAGAATGCCGCGCGCGTAAGCCGGGCAATCGCAATGAGCCGGCAACCGCCTTGACTCGAGGGCTTGCGAGAAGTCGAATGAAATTTTGTAGGCGCCTTCGATGCCTTGGATGGCGAGTTCACATTTTTTTTCGGTCCAGATCGGATCCGAGACTCGGCCATTTGAAAAGTAGTGTCGGCCTCGCGAGAGCGCGATCCGGGCGAATTGACGGACGGTTCGGCGCTCGAGCGTCAGGAGGGCGGGAGGTTGAGGGGTCGGCTGAGTAGGGGACGTGAGCATGGGCGAAGGTAGACCTCCCTCGAGAGCGACCAAGGGCGCATCCCCGGTGACGGCTTCGAAAGCGTCACCTGATTCGGTTACTTGGACGGCACCTTCCCCTTCTTGGGGCCGAGCGCGGTAACGGCGCCGTCGATTTCGACCTCTAGGGTTGATCTGATTCATGCGAGTGAAAAGTGTAGTCTCATAGGTTTTGGCGATTCTCCAGAGATCTGTTGTGAAGGCGTCGGGAATGTTCTGGGGTCGGGATGTTTTTTAGTAAAAAATCCAACTATTACAGGTGGATATCATTTGTGGCGCTGAACCCCTTTTTCGGCACGTCATCCCAAACGACGTGGCGAGAAGTCATTTCTCCGTTTTTATAGTTGAAAAGCAAGTAGCCGTGTTCTCCCCCATCCAGTTCGTACGGATACATGCTGCCTGTGATGAAGTGACGAACCTGGCCGACCTGCGCTGACTCAAAGGTGTGAAGATGGCCTGCGACGAAGGCATATACGTTGGAGCGGTTCAGAAGACTCGAAAGCTTATATCGCTCTTCAACGCTCCCGAGCCGCCACATCAATGGGGTGATGCCGTCATAGACGGGATAGTGGGAGCCGACGAAGGTGAAGCGGGCCGAGGTTGGAAGCGCAAGCTGCTCCTCAAGCCAGTTGAATTGAGTACTTCCCAAATCTCCCGAGGCGGTGTCGATGAAAAGAAAACGGACGCGATCGGAGAGCGTGACCGCATAGGTGGCGGGCCCAAACGTCGATTTCCAGCCAGCCCAACCGCCCTTCTCCGGCACCTGAAAAAGATCGTGGTTCCCGATCGTCGCGTAATAGGGGACACCGACTCCATCCAGCGCCTGCTTGACATAAGTGAGCTGAGCGATCGAACCATCTTCCGTCAGGTCACCCAAAACGACGAAGAAGTCGAGGCCCAGCAGGTCCACGTCGGTTTTAAACCGGCCGAGCAACGTTTTCTGCTCGTCGCGAACTTGAACATCGGCAAAAACAGCGAAACTAAACTCATCCGGATTTGCGAGGGTGATCGCTGCGGGCGGAGTGAGATCGGCCGAGAGACTCTCGGCGGTCCTTTGATCAGCTGATGGGGCGAAGAGCATTTGTGAAAGAGATTTTCCGCAGGCGGGGCCGCATAAAAGTCCGACCAAGAGAATCGCCGCAGCTGACCCTTTTTTTCCATTAGAATCCATAACCGATTCCTCCTCCGATTTGATTTTGCCCGAAAGAGAGGATCCCCCCTGATACGCCCTTGACTCCCGCCGTGGCGAACGCGTGCAGCTGAAGGCCGGAGCTGCCGAAGAGCCATCGCAGGCGGGAAGTGAAATGACCGTTGTCAGGCGTGTAAACCCTCATGCGTGAATAGTTGCCGACGGTGAGTCCCGCATTGAACGAACCCAGTTGAAAGAACTCCCAGTCCAGGGAATAGAGGATCGAAAGCTCGTCGTTTGTCCCGGGCCCACCGGCGGGAAAAACCGGGCTTCGAAAGGCCAGGCCGAACGTGATGCTTAAAACCTTTAAAGGGCTGAACAACCAGTATCCGATGACCCGGTTCTCGTGGACGTTCCAGGCTGGCCAACGTTCGTTGGCCCAGCCTAGAACGAAGAAGCTGTGTGCGTTGGGGAAATTAGCGATTCCATTCAAGCTGATCATCTGAAGATTGAATTGCGGGAATGGGTCTCCTAGGCCGCTGAGACTTAAGCCTGTTTCTAGGCCGAAGGTCTGAGAAAACCACGTTCGGCCGAAGGCATCGATGACGAGCCGTTCGGTGACCCCTCGTTCATACTGCCTCGAAAACCAGAGGGACGCATCTCGAGGCAAAAGACCGCGCGCGGCCAGGGCGACGATCCGCAAGGGCTCGGGCATCGACCCAATTTGCGGTGGAGGCGAGGGAGAGTCTGGAGGGGGTTGTGTTTCAACCTTTGCTTCTCCCCGAGCGGATGCGCCGCTGAAGTTGAGAATCAAGGCGAACACTAGCAATAAACGCACCGAACGAAGATAGCGTCTCCCGATTCAAATTGAAAAGAGGATTGCTGATGGTGACGTACTTTTGTACTCATGGGCCATGGGAGCCGTTCTTCTTCGGATGAAATCAACGATCGTGGCCTTATTCGTATGTTTTGCGTGCGCTTCGGCGCGTGCCGAGATCTGGCAGGGTGCGCTACCCCTCGAACCGAAGCAGTTGCGTTTGGGTTTTTTTGGGGAGATCTATGCGCCTTCGTCGAACTACTCGACGGCGGTCATGGGGTTTGGCCAATTCGCTTACGGAATCAACGATCGCTGGCAGATCGAGACACGTTTGGGTCTCGGGATGGTTGATTTTTACTTGGGTGTTTTTGGGAAGTACCTCATCTACGCGCAAGGAGAGCGAGGCGAGGACGCGGATACGCGGGAACTTCGGCGGGGCCCTTTCGCTTTTTCGGCCCTTTTTGGTATTTTTCGGCAGGTGTTCGTCCATGTAAATCTCATGCCGGTCGCGAGCTATCAGCTCTGGAGGTTTGATTTTTTTCTTGCGCCGCTGATTCAGGTCGACATGATGACCACGTCCCCCTCGTTCGCCGTGATTCCCGGCGTGAATTTCTCGATTTCTAAAATGGTCACGGCCGTCATCGAGGGAAGGATGAATGTCGTGAATACTTCGAGCTCAGTCAGTTTTGGAATCCAGACCAAGCTGGGTTCCGACCTTTGAGGTTACCTTTGGTTCAGAAAGCGGATATGCTCGTCTCGTGAAGATCGTCGGGAAACGCAAGCCCACCGCGAGCTTGGAAGACCGCTTCAAAATTCAGGAGCTGGCGCGCGACCTGCGCGAAGGGCGTCCGTTTGCCCGAAAGGGTGTATACCGATTTAGAACATTCGAGGAAGCTCAAAAATGGTGGATAAAAGAGATCACTCGCCGGCCCCTGGTGACGGGGAAGCCTCCCGTCCGGCGAGGCTCGAAGACCTAGTTCGCCTTTGTCGCGCGCTCAATGAACGCAAAGCCAAGTACATCGTCATTGGCGGAACGGCGATGATTCAACTGGGGTTTGTTCGAGCCACGGAGGACATTGATCTCCTGGTTTCAACCGAACCGGGCAATGAGGGTCGCGTGATTCAAGCCGTCGGGACGCTCGCTGATCATGCAGCTCTCGAGATCAAACCCGGTGAGATCGAGGAGTTTGAAGTGATTCGAGTGGCGGATGAGATCGTCGTGGATCTCATGGCTCGGGCAACGGATGTAAAGTACGCCGGAGCGGAGGATCAGATCGAGTGGCGTGAGATCCAAGGAACTCGAATCCCCTTTGCTTCCGCGGGGCTTATGCTTCGCCTCAAGCAGGGCCTTCGCGAAAAGGATATTCTCGATCGTCGTTTTCTCGAGGCGCTCTTGCGGTCTCGGTCCGACTGAGGGGTCGGAGCTGAGGAGTGCGCTTCACTAAGGTCAACATCGAGATCTCGAATATCTGCAACTTGCAGTGCAGTTTCTGCCCGGCGGTGGTGCGCACCCAAGGTATGATGGAGGTCGACCTCTTTCGGAGGGTGATTGAGCAGGTGGCGCCGCTGACCGACCAGGTCTGTTTTCACCTCATGGGCGATCCGCTCGTACACCCGGAACTTGCTCAGCTGGTGGAGATCTGCGGTGAACATCGGGTTCCCATCTTTTTCGTGACGAATGGGGTTCTGCTGCGCCCGGATAAGGCGGAGCTTCTCCTGCATCCGATCTTTCGCCAGGTGAATTTTTCAATGCACAGTTTTTTTGACAATTTCCCTACTGGAGATCCCTCCTCTTATCTGGAGCGGATTTTCGCTTATACCGAGCGCGTGCTTCGCGAGCGACCGGATCTTTACGTCAACTTTCGATTGTGGAATTTGGAAGAGGCGCGAGGCATCGGTTCAAAAAATGTCGAAATGCTGGCTCGGGTTGAGGAGCGGTTTGGCGTGCGGATCGGGGCATCACGGGACGGGCTCCGGAAGAGTCGTCAACTGACCGGACGCCTCTACCTGCACTTGGATACGGAGTTTACCTGGCCGAGTCTTGATCTGGAGTGGAGAAGCGAGCAGGGGACTTGTAAAGGTCTGACGACTCATTTTGGAATTCTTGTGGATGGTACGGTTGTGCCCTGCTGTTTGGACAAAGAGGGGGCGACTCCTCTCGGAAACATCCGGAATGATTCCGTACTGAACATCCTCGCGAAGCCGCGGGCCCAAGGTATTTTGCAGGGCTTTCGCAGTGGGCGCCTAGTCGAAGAACTGTGTAAAAGGTGCTCCTATATTGAGCGTTTTTGATTGCTCTAAGGGGGGTTCTGAAGGGTTTAACTCCGCATAATATTCGCGATAACTTGTATTATCGAGAATATAAGAACGCTCTTAGCTTCGATTTAAGGCGTTAAGGCGTATCAGGACAGACGCGGATTTTTGCAGGCAGCGACCGTCAAACCGGCTTGGCGCCAGCGCCAAGGACTGAAGCGATAGCGGGCGACGAAGGTCGGTGGATGGGTCAGAAAGGCTGAGATCGTCGGTTTTGGATTGTTTTTGCGTGTCGGCGTTTGTTTGGGGCTCGGTCTATGATCTCTTCGCTTGAGGCGATGGCGAAGGTTGAGAAAGTCGATATTGAATAGTGCTTGTTCAAGCAGCGGCCTGAGTTTGAATTGCCCGAGTAGTTCAACGTCTTCGAAGTGGTTGGAGAGGACTCGCCGCAGGCGGGACGCTTCAAAGTTGTTGATGTGGAACGCTGGGATATGGACGCCGCTCAAGGTGACGATATCGTGATTAGGGGTGGAGAGGAGGAGGCGCCCCTGTGGGGTGAGTAGTCTGCCGAGTCCGAGGAGGAAGTCGTCCGTCAGGCTGGGAGGCAAATGTTCAATCACCTCAAATGCTGTGATGAGATCGAACTTTCCCAGGGAGGGCGCGGGGCGGGTGACATCCTGAGATTCAAACTGGGTTTTCGGAGTCTCGAAATGCTTCCGGGCCTCGGCCAAGGATTGAGGGTTGAGATCTAGCCCGAGCACCTCCGAAGCGGTTTTAGAGAGGATGGCCGTACCATACCCCTTGCCACAGCCTACATCGAGGACTCGCAATCCTTGGGCCATCGACGCGGCCCACCAGTACCTGGCGACATGGTCTTCGAAGAAGGGGCTTCCGGGGTCGAGGTCCAGGGAGTCGCCCTCGTACGTCTGGTACATCCCTCAGATTCTAAACCAACCCATGGAGGAACGGCGAGGGGCATAAATTTCCGGGTGCTTTTGGCTCAGCTAATCCGTCACTTTCAGCTAGGATGAAAAAGGGGGTTCTGGGTTTGGTCAATCATTCGACAATTTCGCTTCGACCCTATTTACTTCCGCTTTGCGTGTTGCTTGCGCTCTGTGCCGCGCCTTTTCTTCCTGGGTACATGATTTTGGCGTTTTTCGTGTGTGCGATCGAGCTGCTTCTGATGGTCATCTTGCCTCCCGAGCGCGGACTCCATGTCCTTCTCTCGGCTCTGATGTTCGACGGCATGATCAAAGTGCTTTCCGGATTCCACCCCGTCGTCCACGTTTGGCAAGACGTCTTGATGATCAGCCTTTTTTTGCGCATGAGAATGGCCGGCTTCTCTTCCGCTCCAGGTTGGCCGCTTTTTGTGATTCTCGGGGCTTGGGTGTTCATACAGGTTTTTAATCCATTTTCTCTGGGACCTCTCCCGAGCCTGGCCGGCGCGAAGGTGTATCTCAGTATGGCGCTCCTCTATTTTGTGGCGTGGCGACTGCTTGACCCTGACAGCGCGAGAAGGACCATTGGCTGGCTCGTTCTCTTGGGGCTTCTTCAAGCCTGCGTCGCGATCATTGAGGATCATTGGTTTCAAGGTGAGCTGGGAAGGCACGTACCTCTCTATCTCAAGCTTTCGAAGGGCGGGTTCTTGGATGATCTTTTTCGCCCGAGCGGAACCACTTCCGGCCCGGGCGGGCCATCCATCTGGATGTATCTCACCATGCCGCTCGCTTGCTTCGTTATTTCAGAGCGTCGTTACACCCTCCCGTTCCGCGTTGCGGGCGCCGCTCTGCTTGGATTGGGTACGGTGACGCTGTTTCTCTGTCAGACCCGTCTCTCCATGGTGCTTGCGTTCTCCACTTGCGGCTTTTTCTTTCTCAATCCCCGTGTCTCACTGACTACTTTTTCGCGGCGAACAGTGGTTGCCGCATTGGTCGCGTCTTTCGCCTTTCTCGCCTTTGTGAGTTGGGATCGGGGGACATGGGTTCATTTAGCGGCTCCTTGGGTTGGGGGAGAGGAACGCGCCTCTTATTTATTTGAGCGATCGAGCACGGTAGCTTCCGTCGATAAGATGGGGGCGTGGCGTCTCGGGGCCTGGGGGCAAATGGCGATTTTAGGCGACAGGACGTTAACGGGAATTGGGCTTTCTCGAGTGGGCTCAGCGGCGGGGCCTTGGCGTGAACAGATCCGCAAGGATCGAGAGTTTGGTCCTCGTTGGAGCTTTGCTGACAACGCTTACCGCATGGTTTTTACGGAGTTGGGCCTGCCCGGACTTGTCGTGTGGGGACTCTTGCTGCTGAGCCTGGCCCTCGCTATTTTTTCGAATGGAATCCTACGTGCGCTCCCGATTGATCGGGCAGCACTGTGCTGGCTTGGGTTTTCCGCGCCACTGATCTGGACTTTTCTGGGAGGGCTGGCCACCGAAGGGATGCTTTTCGCGCCGAACTCTTCCCTGGTTTGGCTGATGCTAGGAATAGGAATGAGGGCAAGTCGATGAATGTCATGATCCGATCGGTTAAATCGCTTTATCGACTGAGTCCGGTGTCGCGGGGCCTGAACCGTCTGGCGCAGGAGGCGTATTTTCGTTGGCTGGGAAGGACGTCCGACCAGCCAGTGTTTGCCAAGGTACGAGTGGCGGACGGGCGATTCTCAATGGAGCTCGATTTGCGCGATCGCCTCCAGTTCATGATTTGGGTCCGCGCTCACCACGAGCGGGATACGGAGATCGCGCTCCGGCCCTTTCTTGTCCCCGGAACCCGGTTCGTCGATGTCGGAGCGAACGTGGGTTACTATTCGCTTCTGGCGCTTTCGGCTCATCCCGACGTGCACGTCACTGCGTTCGAGCCGTCTCCTTTTAATCTGAAACGCCTCGAGCGTAACCTGAGAATCAACGACGATTTTTTGAATCGTTGCGAAGTTCTTCATGCAGCGGCCAGCGCAACGGAAGGCCGAGCGACCCTTTACTGCCCGGATCCCGTCGCTGAAAGCGGGTGGAACAAACTGGTTTCGATCGACGCGGAAAATGCGCGCACGGAGCAGCATGACGTTCCCCTTCTGACGCTTGATCAGACGGTTCGCGATGCGACGATCTTGAAAATCGATGTTGAAGGGCATGAGCATGAGGTCTTGAAGGGCGCTCATCGCCTGCTTTCGAGCCGATCGTTACGAACGGTTTGTATCGAAATCAATGAGCCGGTGCTGCTCGGATGCGGAAGTAGCGGACAAGCCGTCGATGGGGAGCTCAAGGCGCACGGGTTTGCTCCTTATCGCATCGATCGTGGCGGTCGCTTGTGCCCGGTGGTATCCCCGGGGAGTGAATCCCGCGCCTGCAACTACCTCTATTTGAGAAGCTGAAGAATCTGATCGACGGGTGGAAGGTCCCGAAGCTGAACCACTCGGGCCGTGAGTCCCTTGAGAGACTCAAAGGTGGGGGAATCTTCTCGTGAAAAGAGCAGAACACCGTCGTGAGGAGAAAGCTGCGTATCCCGAATCCTGAAGACCTCGACCTTTTGAGGCGTCAACGATCGGAGCAAGGCGGCGAACTTTTCTAGTTCTTGTGGCGAGATACCCGCGCTCGGGTGGAGGATTAGGACGATTCTTTCGAATTTCATCGTGCTCCGCTAGTCTAGAGGAGTGCGAGTGCTTCTGGCTACCAATCTTCTAGCATTTCAGTCCCCGGGGGGAGGAGAGCGCGTGCTCGAACGTCTCGAGAGCGAGCTGCGTCGCTTGGGCCATGAAGTGGTTTTCTATGAGCCCTCGGTGCCGTTCAAGGCGGGATTTGAGCCAGAGGTCATTCATTTTTTTTCGACCCGGG
>CAYIHX010000002.1:0-39979 GCA_964363305.1 uncultured Bacteriovoracaceae bacterium
TCCCGACAGTACTTTTTGAGGACATTCATCTTCCCCTCGGGCTCCGCATCCATAATCCGCGCGCCCCCACGAGTTTTTCCAATCGCACCGAGAATCTTGGCCTTGGTCAGGCCGCTCTCCTCAAGAATTTTGCGAACTGGCGAGCCCGAAAACTGAGCGTGAAACGCGGCGAGCAAAAGATGCTCGCCCGAAACGTACTCATCCTTTAACGCCTTGGCCTCATCCTCACCCAACACGATGAGCCGATTCATTTGCCCTGACGCATACACCTGACCACCCCCCCCGCTGACACGAGGCAGCTTCTTCAAAGAATCGTTCAGGCGGGTCCGCAAAGCGGGAACACTCACCCCAGCCGAGCTGAGAAGATTCGGGACCAGCGCCTCGGCCGACTCATCCGCCGAGAAAGCTAGGAATAAATGCTCCGGGTGGATCTCCTGATGTTCCCGCCGAATAGCCTCAGCCTGTGCCCCGGAAAGCGCTTGTTGAAATGATTCAGTAAATTGCGCAGCCATAAACCACACCACCCCTTTCCTCTAAGATGGGTGGCGGAATGGCTACGTCAAGGCCGGGCTAAGTGAGATCGAGGACAACGACCGAAAAGACCTCTCGGCCTTGCGGATCAAGCCTCCGAATTCTCACAAGATAACTCTTCTTCGCCTTCACTACCCGAAAGAAGCCCTGAATATCACGTATGAGCTGCCGGTCGACCTCGAGGATTAAGTCCCCCTGGACAATACCCGCCCGATCCGCCGGCCCGCCGTATTCGACGTCCTCGACCAAAACCCCCTGCGGGGGCTTCCCAGAGAGGCCCAACTCACGTGCCGTGTCTTCACCGAGCTGCTCCAAACTCATGCCGACACTGATATGATCCGCCTTGGTTTCTGATTTTTTGGGCGCTTTTCCCTTGGCGATGGTTTCTTTGCGGCCGGGGCGCTCCCGCACCGTGAGGCTGAATATCTTCGTCTCGCCATTTCGGATCACCTTCACCGGAACCACTGCGTTGATTTCTACCGACGTCACCTGCGTGATCAGCTCGGAAAAATTACGAATGGGCTTCTTGTTGAACTCAACGATCACATCGTACGCCCGGATGCCTGCCTTGTCTGCTGGCTCACCCGGGTAAGCATTCGTGACAAATGGCGCACGAAGGTCCTTGGGCGCTCCGAGCTTGGCGGCCAACTCGGGAGTCAGTTCGTTCACCAATACACCGATGTACCCGCGCGAGACTGACCCCTTGGATTTCAGCTGCGTCAGAACCTTTTTTACCAGGCTAATCGGAATAGCGAAGCCAATTCCCTGGGCTCGCTGGTCGATCGCATTATTGATGCCGATCACCTCACCCTTGAGATTCATAAGCGGGCCACCGCTATTCCCTGGATTGATCGGAGCATCCGTCTGGATATAGCTAGCAAACGGAAAATCAGGGACCAGGCGACCCTTCGCGGAGATAATTCCATGAGTAACGGAATGACCCTGTCCAAATGGGTTGCCCACTGCGATCACGTATTCGCCCACTTCGAGCGAATCTGAATCCCCCAGCCTGAGGGGGATCAGTTCGCGCTTCGTCTTTACCCGAATCAAAGCGAGGTCGAGGTCTGGATCACGTCCGACCACCTCGCCATCCGTCAGCTTTTCATCCGGCTCCTCGGTGAACTGAATCTTAATTTCATCCGCGTCAGAAACGACGTGATTATTCGTGAGAATCAAACCCGTCGGGTCGATTACAAACCCGGTTCCAAGCGACATGGCTCGTAGCTGGGGGGCCCCGTTCTCCTCCTCCTCTTCAGAAGGCGGAGAACCGCCGCCACGACCCTGATTGCGCAAGAAATCATCAAAAAATTTCCGAAAAAGATCTTCGGGTGTCCCCCGGGGCGCTCGTCCACCCTTGATGTTCGTCAGCGTGGAGATATTCACGACCGAAGGAACTGCCTTCTTTGCAAGCTCAACAAAAATATTGGGCTCGAAGGGCACCGGCGATGCCGCCAGGGCTGGAAAGGCGAAAAATCCGAGGAGCATCGCGCTTCGCATTCTCTAACCTTTCTGCAACTTCTTCTGAAGTTCGACGTACCGCATTCGCGTCTCGAGCAAAAGCTGACTCAATAATCTCTCCTCGTCCGGGGTACGGTTGCCGACCGTCTTCCTCCACAGCAAGTCGAGCAAATCGATATTATGCTTCGCGAGCTCCAGATTCACCTCTGGTTCACCGAGACCCATATATGCCGCAGCCGACACCGATAATACGAAAGTGGTCAAATCAATCTCAGATTTATGCATAGCTCCCCAGCTCCTTGAATATCGCTCGAGCCGAAAAGGTCAATGCTTGACGACCGGATAAGACCGATGTCCCAGTCAAAACGTCAATGAACCGAATCCCAGCGTAGACCACCACAAACAGCAAAAAATTCCAAACGGAGCGGCCCCGAACCGGGCCTTCCGTGCTTAATCCCGGAAAGGACTCCACAAGTCCAAAAGCCCGCGCCCAGCCCACGCTCTTTCTACCCAGCAAACTCGTTCCGAGCGAGGCAGTCAATGTCCTCAAGGAGAGCGCGGCGGAGTCGAGTCTTGCAAGCGCTTCGTCCACAAACGGTTCGGTTTCCTGAATGGGGAGCTTCGACAAAAATCCCTCCGAACAAACTACGCGCGGTCCCCTAAAAGGTGGGCGATAAACCAGAACCCAGGGTCGGGGATCGGAGGCTACGCTGACCGCTGCCCGTCTCATCAAGGGAGACCATGCGCCCTCTTCCTTGAAACGAGTGATCTCCAAGCCCGATCGGATGTGCTTGTCACAAAACAGAATCAACCCCAGCCACACCAATAACCCTACAACTCCAAGAGCCGCCCCCCAAAGGGCCCCACTGAAAATCACGCCCACCCCAGCCCACGCTCCCAGGGTGCAAAGGAAAAACGCGATCCACCGAAACTGCGCTATTAGTCTTGCCCACATGCTCCCATTATAGGGCGAGTCCTGCCTTTCAGGCAGCTTTTGTTCGTTCTTGGACCGCCCAACCGATCATGAGGCGGGCCTCAATCGTTTTCGAGAGCATGCTCTCACAGAGGTCCTGAAGAAGCTCGAGGTCGTCCTGCGAAAACGTGGGCGCACTCACCCGATTTAACAGCTCCACTACGCAAAATATCTTTCCACGCACGAATAGCGGCACCGCGATCAAATTCCGAGCGTCAAAGGCTACCGCCTCTCCCACAGCACGCAGATGAAGGGGCTCGCCAGAGGCTTCCTGGACAAGTCGCCCCCTCCCGGTACGTGCCACCTCCCCGACGACCCCACTACTGAGAGGGATTTGGAATTCTCGGATACGATCTGAACTCTGGCCGATGACTCCCCGAAAATGAAACGACTGACTCTCTGCGTTGACTTCCAGGAGAGAAGCCGCTTCAGCAGGAATGACCCTCAGAAGAGCCAGCAGCGACTCGGTGACAAAATCGCTGAAAGAAATATCGCGGACCATCGAGTCCAATAGGGAGACGGCAAAAGACGCCCGAGACTGAAAAGCCCCACCCCATTCCCCAGTGCTGATGGAGTTGGCATTTCTAGCTGAATCACTTGATCGTCCACATAGGCCTCCGAATGGACAGTTCGGAAGAAATCGGTACAGTCTTAAGGAGAATGCGCCTCACCCTCGCCATCATTCTGACGCTCCTCCCCTCTTGTGGATGGCTAACCCTAGGAGGAGGGACCGGAGGAAACGACCCTCGTCCGAGCGGAACGATCCTCTCTTCTGGATCCTTCTCTGGGCAAAACGGCTCGACCGTTTCCGGGACAGCCATCATCTACCGTGACTCCGAATCTCTCGCCCTGACCCTCCGAATCGAGGGACTTTCCATTTCTCCATCGGCAAATACATTTCGCCTCATCGCGGAGGTCAATGGAACGGACGATTTCTCGACGAACCTCACCTCGGTCTCCGGAAACAAAAACTACGCGACCAACGTCGCCTTTCCCTCGACCATCGCGAGGGTTCTTCTGGAGTCCTTGACTCAAACCCCAGCACAGATCGCGTCGGCAACCCTTGTTCCCGTCAACTAGGGCAGAGACATCTCATTTTTGAACTCGACGAGTTCCTTAATATTTTTTACTTCCGCGATATACCACTTGCCCTCGCGCTCCACGAGTTGCGCGAGCTTCTTGTTCGTGACCTTTGCGTCTGAACCCCGCCCCTGATCGAGATAGGTGAGCTCATAGGTAATCGCGACCTCGGTGGCGCCACGCTTTTCAATTTCCTTGAAGGAGAGCTTAACAAACTCCCGCTTACTATCGACGAACGCCTGAAGAAACTGCTCCTCGCTCCACGCGGCTAGGCGAAATTTCGCATCCCCGGTGAGGAAAGAAACCAGGTCATCTCGGTCAGCTGCTGACCGAATTGAAAAACTCTTCGAAATATAATCTCGAAGCCTCTCCTTCGGATCGTTCACGTCTCCCCTGCGTGTCGTGCAAGCGGTGAGGCTGCCCACACAAAGAAACGCGACAAACACCCACCTAGCGCGACTAGTAAACATATCCCTTACCCTTCAGCTGCTCGAAAAGATCGCCCAACTCTTTCCGGTCCTTAATCTTGTCCACCTCAAGAGCCAGGCCAGCCGAGCGCCCGTCTTGTGAAATAGCGATAAAGCGGCCGGACGCGACGACTCTCTTCTCAGCAAAAACCAACTCAAGAGAAAAAGACTGCTTGCTATAGGACGCCTTGAAGAAGCCCGGGCGCGATTCATGAAAGACGAAAGCCTCTTCACCATCAAAGCGACCCAGTCTGACGGCCTCTTGTGCGCCTCCGACCTGGATCATCGCCTCGACACCGGGGATCGGCTGGGGATGGCCCTGGTACCAAAGCGATCCCGAACTGAGTGACGGCCGAGCTAACTCCCGCTTCAAAAGGGTCCAAAGCAAAAGCCCGAACGCCGCGAGAAATACCCCGAAAAAGCCGAGCGAAGGATTCTCTCTTCGAAAAGCCAACCAGCCAGAAGCCACAACCCAGAAAACAAGAATCCCCACCAACAGATCGAGCGCCCATTTGCGGCCCCGGTTGAGCCAATACGCGATGGGAATGACCATCAGCGAAACCGCCGTAAGCCAAATTCGCAACGATTCAACGGGAAGACGATAGATGTCCGCGCGACGATAAAGCATCACTTCGAGTGCCGAAATGGGCACAAGAAAAAAGACCAGCGCGCTTGTCCTCCTCAGCCTACCGGGAATATTGGCGATCCACATCTCCCTCAAGGTCTCACGTTGTTCGAATTCTTGTCAACGCAGCGGGCCGAAGGTACCGTGAGTCATGGCACTCCGTCCGATCCGTGTTCTTGGCATTATGACCGGGACTTCATGCGATGCCCTTGATGGCATTTGTTCGGAATTCCAAAACGATCAGCTCCCCAAGACGATTTGGCGAGGCTCGACGCCATTTCCCGCCGCCCTTAGAAAAAGGGTGCTCGCAGCGCAAAAGCCGGGGTTCCGTTTGACGCTCTCGGACTATCTTTTGCTCGAACGAGATCTGGGTCGGTGGTTTGCCTCCGCAATTGAACGGCTGCTGCGTAAACACGATGCACTCGAGGAACGCGTCGACCTGATTGCCAACCATGGGCAGACGATCGCGCACCATCCAGAGCTTTCCACCACGCTACAGGCAGGTGATCCCGCCATCATCGCAAACCAGACCGGACTCACCGTCGTCTCTCATTTCAGACAAGGGGACCTGGCCGCGGGAGGCCAGGGGGCACCACTCGTTCCCCTTTACCACCGGCTGATCCTCGAGCAATTAAGTCAGAGGCGAGGTGGGATGGCGATCCATAATTTAGGCGGAGCGAGCAATCTGACCTACCTGGGACCAGACATGACCCTGCTTGCCTTCGACACGGGACCGGCCAACTACTGGATCGACGACGCCACCCTTCTGCACACTGCCAATCGCTCTCATTTCGACCGAGAGGGCCAGCTTGCCAGACAGGGAACCGCCGATGAAGCGGCGGTGAGACGACTCTTGTGTTTACCCTATTTTGCGAAAAAACCGCCAAAATCGACCGGACGCGACGATTTCCCGTTTTCTCTCCTGAGAAAAACGACCCGCGCACACGGACCAGACCTGATCGCGACCGCTACGGAGGTTACCGCTCGATCGATCGCAGCCGCCTACCAGAGGTTCATCCAGAATAGAGGCCTGCCGATCGACGTCATTTATTTCTCCGGCGGAGGATCAAAAAATCTCTTCCTGCTCGAGCGAATCGCCGCCCTCTTGCCAGATATTCGGGTCGAGGTTTTTGAACGTTCCGACTTCGACCCGCAGTACATTGAGGCTCAAGCCTTCGGCTACTTCGGCTGGCTTACACTTTCGGGCAAAAGCCTGAGTGGGGCCTGGACAGGGGCGAGGCCCGGTGCACCCCCCGGGCAAATTACGCCCGGACGAAATTGGCTTTCATTACTCGAACTCTTGGCCAAAAACGGCATCAGGTCCGAGACAAATTCCTGGTCCGACTAGCTCCCGTGCGTACCGCCCCTCGGGCGAGTATATTACAGCGCCGGGACCAAACACGGAGCCCCCTCGAAGGGCCGGAGCATCTACAAAAGTCGGACTGTGCCACTCACTGCGATGGATCCACCCGGACGTGCGTTTACTTCTCCAAACCCTTGGAGCCACTCTCACGCAATTCCTCTCGATCCGCTCCCGCCACGGAGGAGGAATATGGCCCATCTCAAGCATGTCCAAAAGCCTGAGATGGGTCTGCCACCAAAGTCTCGGCGTGCCCACATCAAAAAAATGTCCGCGATCGGCAAAAACGGCGACCTGCCCGCGTTGTTGCGCGGGAAGCAAGACGTCTCTCACAAAATCCCTTGGCTTGCCCACTTCGAGCCCCTCGAGCGCCGAAGGGTCCATGATGGAAAACCCGGTAAAAAACGGCGCGTAAAGGCTCTTCTCGCCAAGCCCCGTCATGAGGCCCGAACGCGGATCAAAAAGAATTTCCCGGTAAGCCTCCCCAGTCGAACTGCACGGATGCACCGCAAGCGTGATCTTCGCGCCATAGAGGTGAGACATCCTGTGATGAAACGCGATCAATCCTCGGATATCGACCTCACAAAGGACGTCCGCGTTCAGAACCAGAAAAGGGGCCGCACCAAGATGAGAGAGAGCTGCGCGAATTCCTCCCCCGCTCCCCAGCAGAAGAGGCGTCTCATCACTGATCGTCAGCGTTGCGCTAGGATCCGGAAGCGCGAGCCCATGGAGGCCCCTTTCTGCCCGCTCGGAAAGGTGATGAACATTGGCGACAAGGGTGCGGATGTCCGTGCCGCGCAACAGATCGAGAGAGAACTGCGCCGAGGGAACGCCCATGACCGGGATCAACGCCTTGGGCGTCTGAACGGTGAAGGGCTGCAGCCGAGTTCCCAAACCCGCGGCCATCAACATCGCGCTCCTGATGACTCCGTCAGAAGTAGTAGTAATGGAATAGTACCTCGCGAAGCCTCGAGTATTCCGGGTACCTCAGGAGCGTCCGGCGAATATTTTCGAAGGTGTTGCCAATATATTTGAGATAGCCAGGATTGCCTCGACGATTGAGAAACGACGCAAAACTTCCAATCGCCTTAAAATTCCGCTGAACGGACATCAAGTCGAATACTTTACGAAATTCCGCCCGATCAAAAGACTGCCCTGAAAGAGCAGACCATCGAGCCAAGTAGTAATCAATCAACCGATCAATTTGAGTTTCCTCGAGCTGGTAATAGCTATCCCTCAATAACGACGCGAGATCGTACTGTGGGGGCCCCATGCGAGCATCCTGAAAATCAATCATCACAAATCGGTCTGCCCCACCCTCGCCAGGGACCACCATGACGTTCCTACTATGGAAATCTCGATGACAAAAGACGGTTGGCTGTTTGTCGAGGATCCAGCAAATCTCGGAGAGCCCGTCCACGATCACTTGTCGCTCGGCTGGGACCATCGTGCGCTTCAGGTAGATGTCGTAAAAATGCTCGAGAGTGAAATTCACCTCCCAGAAAAGTTTTTCGTGATCGAATCGAAGCTTGAAGGCTTCCAAGTTGGCCCCCGAACCCTCTGGAGAAGCCCGAATATGCAGATCGACCAGCGGATTGATCACACCTTCATACAAGGCCCGTTCAATCGCGGGACTACAAACCTCCTGAAGCCTGCGCAGCAGAGTAACGTCACCTAAATCTTCGAGGAGAACATAACCTCGTTCAGCATCGACATCGAGCACCTCGGGAACGTCAATTCCGCAGGTATCGAGATGCTTTTGAATAATGAGAAACGGCCAACGCATGCCTTCTGATGCGAAGCTATCCGCTTTCATCAAAATGAACGGCCGCTCCGACGTATGAATGCGGTAATAGCGCCGACTGCTGGCGTCTCCAGGAATTCGCTCCACCCGCTGAATCGTAGATTGGCTCTTCCCAACCCAACGCGCGATCTCGTCCTCTCCTTGGATGAGTTGATCGACCATTTTTCTCACCTCCGTGAGCAAGTTTTTCAAAGTCTTTCTATCCTTTTTAGAACTTTCAGGTACTCGGTCGAGCGTACCACGGGATTTCGCAACGGTGGGTGGGCATTAATTGCCTCGCGAACAGCCTCAATCGCCTCAGCCTGAAACCCCTCATTATTCACCGTCTGATCCTGAGATTTGCGAAAGATTTCAAGAAGACCAAGAACCCCTCGTGGATCAAAACCTGAACCGTACAAAATGCCGACCGAACGTACGAGGGCCCCCAGCCTTGCCTCCCTCGAAACATTCATGAGGCCCGCATCTCCGAAATAGTTCACTTGCGCCGGAAGGCGCTTTCGAACCTCGGCCTCAGTCCACTCATCACCTCCGATAAGGGCCGACAGATTGTCGAAAAGAACCCCCCGCTCAAGAATTGCCAATTCGCTTGCCATGGCTGCCGCAATTTCGTTTTCGAACCGACAGCTCTTCAGAAGTTCTACCGAAAGATAAAGTCGAACTCCCGGAACGCCAAAGGACAAGGGGGCTCCCCCAGACACATCAAAAAGGAAGACCCCGATCGGAGCGGTTGCGAGATCGCTCGACGTCGCCATCAGATGCTTGGCAAGATCGCGCAAGTGAATCGTCACCTCCACGTCCCGCCTCACCTTCAAAAGCCGAGAGAGATCATCCCCCAAGAACGCGCCGATCCCTCTCTCACGCCGGGAAATCTCCTCGACCGAGACGGGCTGAGAAGGAGGGGCTGTCGAGCACGCCACGACCAGCGCTCCGGCACAACAAAGGAGCATTAGAAATGACTCACTGCGTAGTTGCGATATAACTGGCATGTCAGTAATCTATCGTCCTGCTATTTAATCAAACCCGCAAGTAAGGAGACTTGTCATGATTCGCAATACATTGATGTTCTGCGCACTCTCAGTATTCGCACTCGCTACCGCCCAGGCCAACGAGTTGTCGCCCCTGTCTAACTTGGCTTTCATTACGTTGGAACAAAACGCAGCCTCCGCCCTGAATGTCATCGACTGGAAAGTCGGCGATCAAATGGCCTTTCAAGTCTCCGTCGGCTCCTTTGGCAAGATCGGCACCTCGAACAAAGCGGTTACTCAGGATACCGGCGAGACGATCTGGGTTCGAAACGAAGTCAAAATGCTCATCCAAAACGAAACCGTAGAAATGGAGATTCGCAAATCTGATGCGAAAATCGTCAAAATGATCCGTAACGGACAAGAGCAGGAGATCCCGAGCGATAAGATCGAGATCATCTCGCAAGAAGGCACGACCGTCACGGTCCCCGCCGGAACTTTTGAATGCGGTCACATCGTCGCCAAGAGTGAGCGAATCGAGAAGATCGAGCTTTGGATCAATCCCCGCGACACCGTCATGGACGGCGGATTGAAGCAAGCGATCACGAGCCAGGGGAACATCATCACCCTTGAACTGACCTCATTCAGAAAGAACTGAAGGATTTGCTGAAGCGGGGGCGGCGGGCGTCACTGACGTCGCTGCCCCTCCTTCGGTAGCCGTGGAGGCAGGCTGGCGCTCCTTCGGTGCATCCGCTGACGTCGTCGATCCCATCATTTGGCTATCGCCACCGGCTACATAATACAGCGTAAAGCCCGCGTAAATCTTGTTCGGATCTTTGATCAACTCCGGATTGTTTTTCCAAATCTCTTTCCAACGGCTCTGCGTTCCGTAAACCCGGTTCGAGATCGTTCCCAACGTCTCGCCTGACTTGATCCGATAGGGATCCCCATTGCGGGAGATCTGGACGGCGGTTGCCGGTCGTTCAAGCTTGAGGGCAGTCCCCTCCGGAATATGATTCGGATCCGAAATGACGCCCTTATTGGCCTCATAAATTTTTCGCCATTGGTAGAAATCACCATAGACCTCGAAGGCCACCCTCATCAGGGTATCCCCTGATTTAAAGGAGTAATTCTCCGTCGCTCTGCTCCCAGCGAACTCTGTGCCGGCTGACGCCGTGGGTTCGGGCGCAGCCTCCGGGGCTGCGGCATATGGGTCCGTGGTGGTCCCGGCATAGGGATCAGCGCCATCGGCCGGGGCGGCCGCAGCGACCGCATTAGGGTCAGCCGGAGCTGCGCCGTTCGGATCTTCCGCGCCCGCAAGAGGCACTGGGTCGGTCCCGGCATCCGCTAGCGGCACCTCATCCGTCGCCTGTTCGCCTTCTTCCGTCGTCTGAGATGACGAACAAGCCGCAAGCGCGATTGCGACCGACACCGCCAGTGTGGTTCTTCCCCACACTGAAACGTATTTTTGAGCAGGTAAATTCATGTCGAGTCCTCCAGTCCTTCATTAGGCTTTTCGGAGATCTCGAAGAGAAGTTAACAACTTTTATTGCGTCAGATTCTTGGCATGATCCTCAAACCAGAATTCTCAAGAAATAGATCCCGCTGATCGAGCGCGTTCACGATTCGATCCGCGATTTGGTCGAAATCCCCCTGATTGCGAACGAAATCAAGTTCGTCGCTCTCGATGATGAGCTTCTTTCCGAGTCGATAGCGCTCCATCCAATCATTGTAGTAATGATTCAAATTCGCCAAATAACTGTCGGGGATTCCTTTTTCGAAATCCCGGCCCCGCTTTTGAATCTGTTCTTTCAACTTCGGAAGCGACTTCTTCAAATAAATCACCAGGTCTGGAGGCGACAAAAACCCGGTCATGACCTCATAGAGGCGCAGATAGTTCTCATAATCCCGTTTCTCCATCTGGCCTTGTTCGTAGAGATTCCGAGCGAAAATATTGGCATCCTCATAAATGCTTCGATCCTGAATCGAACTGTCGGTGCCCTGCGAAACCGTCTGGTGGGCGTTAAAGCGATTATTCAGGAAAAAAATCTGAAGAGGAAAAGACCACCGATTCATGTCGGCATAAAAATCGACCAAATAGGGGTTGTCCACGACCGCCTCGAAATGGGCTTGCCAACCGAAACGCTTCGAAAGCATCTCCGTCAGTGTCGTCTTCCCCGTCCCTATGTTCCCCGCTACCGCAACGAAGATCTTCCTGCTTGCCACCTTCGTACCCCCCCAAGAGCAGAAATCTATCCTTGGCTTCAGTTACGAAGTCAAGACCTGGACCTTTAGCAAAAAGCCTGCGAAGATTTTAAGACCCCAATAAAGGAGCGCCCGATGTCAGCCCAAGTGCCAGAAACTGCAAACAAAGGTCTCGAAAACATCATCGCCTGCACGAGCGAAATCAGTACGATTCACGACGTGACGCTCCTGTACCGGGGTTACACGATTG
Organism: uncultured Bacteriovoracaceae bacterium; assembly: GCA_964363305.1. Lineage (GTDB taxonomy): Bacteria > Bdellovibrionota > UBA1018 > UBA1018 > UBA1018 > CAYIHX01. The sequence continues at coordinate 11,716 of CAYIHX010000002.1, forward strand.
AAGACCTTGCGGAGAACTGCACCTTCGAGGAGACCGTCTACCTGCTTTGGAACAAGGAGCTACCCAATCGCGATCAGCTCGCCCAATTCAAAGCCTCTCTGGCAAAATACCTCACGCTCCCAGCTGAAATGCTCCCGATCCTAGAGGCCATCGCGAAAACAAAGGCCCACTCGATGGCGAAGCTTCGTACAGCGGTGTCCTACTTTGGAATGCTCGATGGCGACGCTGAAAAGATCACCCCGGAAGCAATTCTTGAAAAGGGCACTCGGCTCACTGCGGCGTTCGGCCCCATTGTTGCCGCACTTTCCCGGCTAGAACAGGGCAAACCCCTCATTGGCGCCAAAGCAGAAAGAAGTCTCGCCTGGAACTTCTTGAACATGGTCCGCGGGAAAGAGCCGACGAACGAGGAAGAAGCACTCCTCGACACGGCACTGGTTCTCCATGCCGACCACGAACTGAACGCCTCGGCCTTTACGGCACGCGTTGTCGCCTCGACGACCAGTGACTACTACAGCGACATCACCGCTGCTCTGGGCTCGCTGAAAGGGCCTTTGCATGGGGGAGCCAATGAGCAGGTCATGCTCATGCTCAAAGAAATCGGAAGCTACGCGAAAGTGGACGCATTCATCGATGACGCGGTGAGCACGGGGAAAAAGGTCATGGGAATCGGCCACCGTGTCTACAAGAACGGAGACCCTCGGGGGAGGATCTTGCGTGAGATGTCACTCCAGCTCTGCAAGAAGGCAGGCCTCGAAGACTACCATCGCATGCTCGTGCGGATCCAAGAACAGATGGAAGAGAAAAAGGGACTTTATCCTAACGTCGACTTCTATAGCGGCCTTGTCTATACCGCGCTGGAACTTCGCCCTCGAGACTTCACTCCTATTTTCGCGGTCAGTCGCGTCTCAGGCTGGACGGCCCAGGTGCAAGAGCAGTACGCGAACAATCGCATCTATCGCCCTCGGGCATTCTACACCGGCGCCACTGATCACAAAATCAAGCCGATCGAATCTCGTTGAAGTTTTGGCTCACTTCAGACCGGCTATTCAACTCGGGCCAACCGCGTTTCGATCTTTTCCATCAAAGTCTGCAGGGACGATCGAATCGATTCGGTCGTCCCGAGCTGAATCCCAAACTCGCTCTCGGTCCGCGGATGCTGCTCAGAACGGTAGAGTGCGAGCCGACTCAGGCCCAGCTGAACTTCCTTCCTTGCTGACCAAATCATGTCGATATCGTGATCAAAAAAGAGAAGGCGATATCGCGCCACCTGAATCAACACCTGCAGGTGCTGCGGAAAATATTTCAAATCCTGTTCGAGAACCTGAATCGCTCCCGTACGCTGGCCCGCTCCCGCCATCGCCTCGGCAAGCCAAATGGCCGCGTGTTCGGATTCCTTGATGCCACGCCGTGCTCGACGCAACTCTTCGATCCCCGCCTGATGGCGCCCTCGAAGAAAGAGTGCTCGCCCGAGCCAGAGCGAGATCTCAGGCTCGACGGGGTTGAATCTCTTTGCCTTCAATAACAATTCACGTGCCGCCTCAGCTTGCCCATCTAGAATCCGTGCCTGCGCCAGACGCAATAACACCTCTACATTTCCTGGTTCCACCGCCAGGAGTTGTTGAAAGCGGTCCGCGGCGGGAAGCGTCTTCCCAGCCTCGAGCAAAGCCCGTCCCTCTTCGAATCTCTGGGCTGACTCCGCTGTCAGAAAAATCCGGGACAGAATCTGAATGCGCTCTCCAATCACCACGGCCGAAGATTTCCCGCCTGTCGACCATGCGGCAGAAAGGTACAGAAGCGCGTCCTCCCGCTTTCCTTCCAAAACTGCCGCTCTCGAATAGAGCGACAAAAACCCTGGAATCAGGGCGCCTCTCGTGAGCGCCGGCTTCAACGTCTCAAAAACCGCGCCCCAGCTCTTCGTCTGCGCCAGCTCGCGAGCGTTTTCATAAGAGGACCATGCCGACAAACTTCTGACGACGGCTCCATCCGCAACCTGTGCAATCGCCAACGGTGCGGAGAAAAACACCACGAAAACTCCACAGAGCGCTAGACTAGAAAAGCCTGAAGATGCGACACGGAAGTCGAATGGCACCGCGCCATCATAACCTTGGCTTGGCCTGGATTGCACTGGCTCTTTTGGGAGCGTTGTTGCCCGGTCTCCGCGCGACCGCAGAGGAAACACCCTTACCCGACATCATCGCGCGCAAGTTTGACCTAAAAATCGAACGGCGAAGTAACTCAAACCTCACCTACCTGCTGAGAGCTCCGGAAGGAGGCCCCCCCGGGGTCGGCAAGATCTTACTCATTCGAAGCAACGAGACGCCCATCGTCGCGCTCCGGGTCCTGAAGCAGTATCCGGAGAAGGATTCCTTCGCCGCGAAAAGGGTCCGACGATACGGTGATTTTCGTGTTTTAGACAAGACCGAGACCTACATTGCGCTCGAGAAGAAGCAAGACGCGGAGGGCACCCCCCCCCCGCCGGTCACGCAACAAGATCAAGCGGACCTGCAAGAGCTCGAGTCTCCCGCGACCCCAGCTGATGCTGCGGCACCCGAGCCAGCGCCTCCTGCGCCCCCCGCTCAGCCACCGGACGAAAACGTCCCTGACGTATCTGAATACGACGCCGAGCTCGACTCAGGGACTTCCCCTCTCCCCGACAGCGAGGGCGACGATGAAGGCGAGGAAAATTCTGGCCTTGGAATCGAGGAGACCAAGAACCTCGACCCGTACCGACACACTCTCTCGGCACAGTTCGGATTCATGACCAACGTCGATCCCGAATCCAAACGATACCTCTTTAGCGGAGGCGGATTGCGCTATGGCTATTCCCCTTTTCGTCTCCTCTTTTTTCGAGGATCGGCCGTACAGGACTCCCTCACGATAGAAGGGGGGCTATTCGTCTATAAGATCGTAAAATTCCTCAGCACCGCAAATGCTGAAATTGATACCTATACCGTCGTTCCGACCGTGCTCGCCCTTCGCTACAATCTTGCCCTGAGCGAGACATTTACAGTGTTTTTCTATGCCGGCATGCTGAAAAACTGGGTGATCAGCGCAACCAACGGCGTCGCCGCAGCCGTTGAATTCAAGGACAACAATCCTTTTACCTCGCTTAACTCACTGGTGCCGGCCGTCGGCGGCGGCTTCTTTTTCCAGATTGGGCCGAACTGGTCCGCAAGAATCGACGCGGGCTTGGATTTTATCGGCGCGGGCCTCGTGCTAAAGTTCTAACATGCCACGTCCCCTCCTGATATCCCTGGTCCTTCTTCTCCTCACGGCCTGCGGCGTAAAGGGTAGCCCAGTCCCCCTGTTTCAGGAGCTTCCTCAGCCTAGCATTCTGAAACGCGACACCGATGACGACACGGTCATCCCCTCGCCAACGCCCACCCCCTCGCCGAGTCCGGCGGCGGGTCAATGAATCTCGAGTCCCTTCTCGAGGCACATCGACTCCGGCGTGCTGGCTCAGAGCTCAGAATGGAGGATGTCGCGCTTTCTGAGATCGCCACTCGGTACGGAACCCCGACCTATGTCTATTCTGGGGGTGCCATCGACCGTTCCATCGAGAGCCTGCGACATGCTTTACGCGATATGGATGCCTCGATTTGCTTTGCGGTGAAAGCCAATTCAAATCTCTCCATCCTTTCCCGCATCGCACGTTCAGGACTAGGCGCCGACCTGGTCTCCGGTGGAGAGCTGACCCGCGCGATAGAGGCGGGATTTCAGGCTGAGAAAATCGTCTTTTCGGGCGTCGGAAAACAGGAGTGGGAGATTCAGTCCGCGCTTGGCTTTGGGATCCACTCCTTCAACGTCGAGTCGGTGGCCGAACTCGCGCTCATCGAAGCAGTCGCGCGGAAATCCGGGGCTCGGAACGTAAAAATCGCCCTCCGATTCAATCCCGATGTCGACGCAAAGACCCACCCGTACATCTCGACCGGCCTCCGCGAGAACAAGTTTGGTTTGAACCGGAAAGAGGTCATGGAAGTGGTGCGGTCGCGGGCCCGCTACCCATCGCTCGTCATTGTCGGCCTTAGTATCCATATCGGAAGTCAGCTCCTCTCGCTCCGACCCCTCGACGAAGCGTTCGAGATGACGGCGCGCCTGATCTCCGAGCTTCGTCTCCGTCACCAGCTCGAGCTCGAATTCGTCGATCTCGGCGGCGGGCTCGGCATTCAGTACAAAAAAGAGACCCCCCCTTCGCTGGAAAAATATGCAGCGCTCATCCGGAAGTATTTCGCTCGTCTTCCAGTGTTCCTTGAGCCCGGGCGCTCCCTCGTCGGCAACTCAGGACTCCTCCTGACCCGCGTACTGCTCACCAAGCCCAGGGGTAAAAAAAGCTTTCTTGTGGTGGACGCCGCAATGAATGACCTGATGCGCCCTTCCCTCTATGGCAGCTACCACGAGATTGTTCCGACCTCCCAAGGCCGCTCAACGCCTGCCACCTATGATATCGTCGGCCCGGTCTGCGAATCGGCCGACTCCTTCGCCTGCAACCGGAAATTTCAAAAGAGGCTAGGTCCCGGCGACCTTCTCGCCATCCTTTCGGCCGGTGCTTACGGGTTCTCCATGGCAAGCCAATACAATTCCCGCCCACGTCCTGCTGAGGTACTGGTCAATGGCTCAGAAATTTCCCTGATTCGAAGGCGAGAGACCTTTGAGGATCTGCTTGCGCCGGAGCGATTTTCGGACACTAATGCATAGATATGCGCGGCGTATTCACAGCTCTTGTCACTCCCTTTGACTCAAAAAATCAAATCGACCTGGAAGCCTACAAAAAATTGCTCCGGGATCAAAAAGAGGCCGGCGTAGCCGGGGTCGTCCCCTGTGGGACCACCGGCGAAAGTCCCACCCTCTCCCTCGACGAGAAGAAACTTCTCATCCAGACGGCCCTTGGAGAGATGAAGGGGTCGAAAACCCTCGTTTTTGCAGGCACCGGAAGTAACGATACCGCGAAAACCGTCGAATTTTCAAAATGGGCGAGCGCCGCGGGCGTTCAGGGTATTTTGGTCGTCACGCCCTATTATAACAAGCCGACGCAAGCCGGAATTTTGGCCCATTTTACCGCGGTAGCGGACGCGATTCAGTGTGACCTGATGATCTACAATATTCCGGGGCGCACAGGGGTGGCGATCACGCCCGAGACGATTGCGCGCCTCTCGAAGCATCCGCGTATCAGGTATCTCAAAGAATCAAGCGGCAGCCTCTCCGTCCTGTCCGAAATTCAAGAAGCGGTCCGCCTCGGCAAAGGGGACCTGACGATTTTTTGCGGCGATGATGGGCTCTTTCTTCCTATGCTGGCCGTTGGAGCCAGCGGCGTCGTTTCAGTGGCATCAAATGTCATGCCTCGCACCTTGATTCAGCTGCAGAAACTCCATGAGTCAGGGAAAGTGGAGCAGGCCGCCCAGCTCCATCAAAGGCTCTATCCCGTTTTTAGAGATCTCTTCATTGAGTCGAACCCCGCGCCGGTGAAGCAAGCCCTCGAATGGATGGGCAAGATGCAAATTCACGTTCGCCTGCCCCTGGTTTCAATGAGCAGCGAAAACCGGAACAAGCTGCGCGAAACCCTTGACCAGGCGGGAGTGACCCAGGGAGAGCTTCCGTGATCCAACTCGGCCTCCTGGGCGGTTCTGGCAGAATGGGTCAATGGGTGCAAAAGCTCATCGAGACGGAGTTCAGCCAAAAAATTACGCTCCTGGCGGCCCCTGGCCGGTCGCACGCTCTCGATTCGCTTCTTCGTTGTGACGTCGTGATTGATTTCTCGCTGCCTCAGGCACTTACGCCCTTTATTGAAACCGTGCTTGCCCAACCGAAAAATCAGGCTCTTCCTGCGTTCGCCATCGGAAGCACCGGTTGGACACTCGACGGCCGAACCCAGCTCGAACGTCTCGCGGCAAGAACCCCCGTACTGCTTGCCAGCAACTTTTCCACGGGGGCGGCGGCGCTTGTGCACGCACTCAAGCAAGCCTCGCCCTGGCTTCAACAGCATGGCTATGTTCCGGTCATCACCGAGCGGCATCATGTTCACAAGAAAGATGCCCCGAGCGGCACCGCGATTTCACTACAACGGGCCGTTTCTCCCGCCGGCCCCGGAAATGTTCAAACGCTCAGCGTTCGTGCGGGCGAAATCGTCGGCGATCATGAAGTTAACTTCATTGGAGCAAACGACGAACTCGTCTTTGCGCACTACGCCCAGAATCGCTCGATCTTTGCGCGAGGGGCGCTAGAGGCCGCTCTCTGGCTCGTTGCGAAAAAATCAAATCCCAACCGGACCAAAAAACTCTATGGGACAGAAAACCTCTTCGACTGAAAGAGGTTGCAGAAGCTGGAAATGGGTCGGTATAGCTAAGACTCTATGAGCCTTACAAATATCTATGTCTGCGTGAAGCAGGTTCCTGACACTGAAACCAAAATCAAACTATCCGGCGACAGCTCGTGGATCGATATCACGGGCATCAAATGGATCGTTTCGCCTTTTGACGAGGTCGCCATCGAGGAAGCGCTCCGCCTGAAGGAAAAAAATCCAGGCAGCGTAGTGACTGTACTTTCCGCAGGCCCAGCCCGAGTGGTCGACGCCATTCGCAACGCTCTTGCCATGGGTGCGGATAACGGAATCCATATCGATCTTCCTGAGAACGCGGACAACTTCATGGCTGCGAAGGCTCTCGCCGAGGCCCTGAAGAAGGAAGCCAAGGTCGACATCGTTTTCACGGGCAAAGAAGCCATCGATGATGGCGCGGCCATGACTTCGCAGCTCATCGCGGAGGGTGCCGGTCTCCCCTGCGTTACGGTCGTTCTTCAGGCCGAGTATGGTGCCACTTCCGTGAAGTGCAAGCGCGAGATCGAGGGCGGCGCATTCGAGATGCTCGAGGCCTCTCTTCCTTGCTTGATCGCGGCGCAAAAGGGGATGAACGAACCCCGCTACGCTAGCCTTCCGAACATCATGAAGGCGAAGAAGAAAGAGGTGAAAGCGCTGAAAGCCGTGGATCTCGGGGTCAGCGACTCGGATCGAAAGCTTCAACTCAAAAATTTCCAGCTCCCTCCTCCTAAGCAAACAGGCAAAAAAATCTCGGGTGATGTGGCGGCGCAAGCCCACGAGCTGGCTCGGCTCCTCCACGAAGAAGCGAAGGTAATCTAAGCCATGGCAAAAGTATTCGTTGTTGCAGAGCACCGTGATGGCCGACTGAAAAAATCGACATTCGAGCTGCTCGGCGCCGCGTCCGCAGCAGGTCACGAGACCCATGCTCTCCTCCTGGGAGAGGGGATAGTGTCCCTGGCCCCTGAGCTCGGGCACTATGGAGCCTCCTCCGTCCATGTGGTCAATAACCCCGCTCTGAAATTTTATTCGGCCGAAGCCTACACCCATGTTGTAACCGAGCTCGTGAAGAAGCACGGCGCGGACCTCGTGCTCGGAAGCCATACACCGACCGGACGCGACTTTATGCCACGGGTGGCGTTCCGCCTCGGGGTGGGTATGGCGTCCGACTGCGTCTCCCTGAATCTTTCCAACGGCGTTGTTGCTCGGCGGCCCGTATATGCCGGCAAGGCCACTTGTGAAGTCCTGTTTTTGGGTTCCGGTCCGAAGGTGATCACAGTTCGAGCCAATGCGCTCGGTGCTCCAAAGCCCGATACGGCAAAGACTGCTCAAGTGGTGACCGAGGAGGTCACCCTGCCATCGCTCAAAACAAAGGTTCTCGAAGTCGTTCAGGGACAAAGCGCTCGTCCGGATGTCACGGAAGCCTCGATTGTCGTGTCCGGTGGGCGTTCCCTGAAAGCCGCGGACAACTTCAAGCTTCTCGAGGAGATGGCCGATGTTCTCGGGGCCGCCGTCGGAGCGTCTCGCGCCGCTGTAGACGCCGGATATCGCCCCCATCGCGACCAGGTTGGTCAAACCGGAAAGGTCGTATCTCCCACTCTCTACATCGCCTGCGGCATCAGCGGCGCCATTCAACACCTCGCAGGAATGCGCACTTCGAAAGTGATCGTCGCCATCAATACGGACCCGGAAGCCCCGATTTATCAGGTGGCCGATTATGGAATTGTCGCTGATCTGTTCGCCGTGGTTCCTCTTCTGACTCAGGAATTTAAGAAACTGAAGGAACATTGATCCTCCGTCGCGAATCCAGTCAAAAGAGGGGTCGGCAAATGCCGATCCCTCTTTTTTTTCACAGTCTTCCTTTGCTATCGTCTAAATCGGGAGACTTTTACGCATGACTTGGCAAACCTTTGTATTCCTCGCCGTCGCGGGAGCAGCCTTCGGATATTCAGGATATCGATTTAGCCTGCTTTTTAGGCTGATGAAAGCACACCAAGCGAAAGGACCCGCGCTCGACCGCATTCCCTCCCGCTTGCTGGAGACCCTCATCAACGTCCTGGGCCAACGGGCGGTCCTGGAAAGAAAATCAATCGGCATCGCACATGCCGTCATCTTCTGGGGTTTCATCCTCATCACCATCGGAACTCTCGAGCAGTTCGCCACCACGATTTACAGTGGCTTCGACCTGACGGTGATTGGAGAAAGCTCCTTCAAGGCGCTTGTCGCCATCCAAGATTTATTCACCTTTGGGATTCTTGTCGCCCTTGGCTACGCGAGTTACCGGCGTTACATCATCAGGCCGTCGGGCCTGGGAAAGTCGAGAGACGCGACCATCGTTATCCTTTTCACGGCCGGCCTGATGATTTCCATTCTGGCGATGAACGCGTTTCACATCAACAGCACGCAGCCCTGGTATGCCTCCTCGATGTTCTTTTCAAACATCCTCGCAGGTTGGATTGGCGCCATCGGGTTTTCCCCTGCGTCCGCCCATGTCCTGGCCCTCGCTTTTAAATGGATTCACATGCTGCTGGTTCTGGCCTTCGCCGCGTACATTCCGCACTCCAAGCACCTCCATATCGTTGCCGCGGGTCCCAACACCTTCCTGAAGAAACTCCAACGAGAGAAGGGCATGAAACCGATCAACTTCGAGGATGAGTCCCTCACCCAGTACGGCGCCGCGAAGGTCACCGACATGAGTTGGAAGGACGGTCTTGACTATTTCGCCTGCACGGAATGCGGCCGATGCCAGGATGTTTGCCCGGCCTACAATACGGAAAAGCCCCTCTCTCCAAAACATCTCATCATCGATTTGAAACACAACCTTTACGAGAATAAGGAGAAGATCCTCGCGGGAAAACTGGATGAGGTCTCTCCAGCGATCGACCGCAATGTCACCGAAGACGTCATCTGGGCCTGCACCTCGTGCCGGGCGTGTGAAATCGCCTGCCCGGTTTTCATCGAGCACACTGACAAGATCTACGACATCCGCAGAAACCTCGTGATGATGGAATCGAAATTTCCCACAGAGGTGCAAGCTGTCTTTAAAAACATGGAGACGAATTCATCACCCTGGGCATTCGCCGCCTCTGATCGCGCGAACTGGGCGGAGGGACTCGCCGTTAAGACGATGGCAGAGGACTCTGGCGTCGACGTACTTCTCTGGGTGGGTTGCGCGGGCTCTTTTGATGACCGCAACAAGAAGGTCTTGAGAGCCTTCGTCAGTCTGCTTAAAAAGGCCGGCGTGAAGTTTTCAATCCTCGGCACCGAGGAGCAGTGCACAGGGGACGCCGCACGGCGAATCGGCAATGAGTACCTCTATCAGACGCTCGCCAAGGCAAACATCGAGACCCTCAATCGATATCAAGTGAAAAAAATCGTCACGGCCTGTCCGCACTGCTTCAATACGATCAAAAATGAGTACAAGGACTTCGGGGGAACTTATGAGGTATTCCATCACTCGCAATTCCTTGCAAAACTGCTCGCCGAAGGAAAACTCAAGCCAACGAAGGGCCTAGACGAGACCATCACGTTTCACGACAGCTGCTATCTCGGTCGCTGGAACAACGTCTACGAGCAGCCTCGCGCGGTGATCGAATCCCTTCCGGGCGCACGTCTCGTTGAGCTCAAGGACAACCATGAACAAAGCATGTGCTGCGGCGCCGGGGGCGGCCGAATGTGGATGGAAGAGACCATCGGCAGACGGATCAATGTGACGAGGACCGAGCAAGCCCTCGAGACCAAAGCCGGCATCGTTGCTGCGAGCTGTCCATTTTGCATCACGATGCTCAGCGATGGCGTGAAGTCGAAAGAAATGACCGACAAGGTAAAAGTGATGGATATCGCCGAGCTGCTCGACGGCTCGATCGCCTAATGCTGCCGTAAACTATTTATCTCAACTACTGGGGCGCCCTGCCGATAAGAACTCTGTATGGCCACTCCTACAGATTTTGCGACTCCTCGAGCACGACTCGCTGCCTTCTCGATCGATACCTTGCTGATGTATGCCGTGCAGGTTGCCGGTGGCGTCCTCGGAATGATGATTGCGGGCCTCATGACCCGCAAAATGGATCCAACCCTTCCTCAGGCCGCCCTGATGGACGCCCAAGTGCGTGGCTTGGCCATCGGCGCACTTTTCTGGGGATCAGCTTTCTCAATCGTAAACTGGGTTTTTCTCCAGGGGCTCTACGGATCAACCTTGGGAAAACGGCTCGTCGGCATCAAAGTCACCCATGAGGATGGCTCTCCCATTACCCTAGGCAAGGCGCTCATCCGCCAGCTTGCAACTTCCCTCTCCGCGCTCCCTTTTTACCTCGGCTTCGCCGCCCTCCTCTGGACGAAGCGACGTCAAACCTTCCATGATTCCCTCTGCGGGACCATCGTGGTCCCCATGCCTCCAGCTGCGATCCCGCTGCGCCTGATTACCAACGAACCCGAATCTTCGTCTCGCGGCTCGTTTCCAAACGCCGCTTAAAATGGCGCGTCTGGAATTCCCCGAACCCTCAACGCCCGGTCAAACTGCCGAAAAGTCTGCTTGGAATCGTCCAGCACACGGCGCCCCGGGCAAAGCATCGGCTCGTTTGGGAATACCGGTGCCCTCTTCTCCCTGAGTACCGCCGCCGGAATGCATTTCTCCTGAATCTCCGTCAAGACGAGCTGGAATTTTCGACGATCTTCCTCATCTGTCAGCTCAAGCTCCGCGATACCCTCGGGCTGATAGCGATAGAACGACGGAACCTCTCGGGACCAAAGCATCGGTGCAGAGTAGAGCGCCTGTCGCCCCGGGGCGTCATGTGGACGCTTTCGATATGCAACTCCTGTATTGAGATCCACCACCTCGCCATACTGGGTCGCTGCCCAGAAATGAAACGATGCGCCCCAACAGCCAGCCCAGACGGCCGAATGATCCTCCATGACCTCGATCCAAGCGGCCGGACCATACATCACCTGGGACTGGATCCCATTCAGTGTGAGCGCCTCTTGCACGCCCGCTGCAACCATGAGCGGCACTTCCACGCGATCGCCCGCTACCCGATCGACCACCTTCGAAACCACTCTTGATACCAAAGCGATCACTTCGAGTGGTGTTTGCTGCTCTTCATCCATGACGAAACGCCTGATAGGCCCATGAAGCCCAACCGATCAAAAAAAACACCCCACCGATGGGGGTAATGGCCCCGAGAATCCGCACGCCGCTCAAAGCCAGCGCATAGAGACTGCCGGAGAAAAAAAGCACGCCCAGCAAAAACGCGAAGCCCGGAAAAGAAGCCGGACGCGAGAGCGCCTCATAGCCAACCTGGGAAACAAAGAGACCATAAAGAATCAAAGCGAGCCCGTGGTACATCTGATAACGAACGGCGATTTCGAAAATCCCAAGAGACCTCGGATCAAGTCGTTCCGCCAACGCGTGCGACCCAAACGCGCCCGCTGCCACAGAAAGAAAAGCCAGTGCTCCGCCCCATCCCACCCAAAGATTTCCAGTCATAGTGTCTGATACCCTCGTTCGAGCAATTCCCCAACCCCTGGATCCTCTGCGCTCACTCTCTGAAGTTCTCGTCGAACCTCCGCAGCCCAGGGTGGCTCCACCCCCCCGGCGCCGACCAGCTCCAGAAGTTCAAACCGCAAGAGCCAGTCACTCGGATAGTCCTGCCGAAGCTGCTCGAGAATCGGCCGCACAAAGTCTGCCGTCATAGCGACTCCCGATTCCCGCCGCGACCTCACCGCTTGATAAAGCAGATTCAACGGCCGATTTTTTTCTGTCAGGTTCGTCTTGGGACGCCGAGGTTTTTGCTCGAATCCGCCCACCGCCCGCAAATAAGCCCCGCGATCCGCGGCGCCACCGAAAACGGAACAGACCTCCTCGCCCAGAATGAGATCAAACGGGCCCCAATCTGGCGAATACAGAAGCGCCCCTCCCCGCCGCACCGTGGTCCGGTCAAACGAAATGAAATGGGGACGATGATCCGACACGACCGTGCCTTCGAGCTCTATTCCAGATTCATAACTGAGTTTGAGCGTGCCCCCCACGCGAAGACGTTCAAGCCCCGAAGGCCTTCCCAGGGGCGCCGAGAACCCCGCCGGATGCCGACCCACTCCCTGCCCGGAAAGCTCTTGGTCCCCTACGGCAAGCTGGCAGGGCCCCGAGTACCTCACCCACTCGACGCCCCCATGAGCATTGAGCCAAAAATCAGAAAGGACCCCGGAGATCTGCAGTCCCGAATCAAGAACGGTTGTCGTCAAGGTACCGGCCGTTTTGGCCTTCACAAGGCCCTCAACCCCTCCGCGACGAAATGCCATCGAGGCCTCAAAACGCTCTAAAATTTCGATGAGTGCCGGAAAATTTGAAACCACAAAAAGCTGCGGCTGTGGCCGCGTAATGTCGTAAGACATGTTGACGCAATCGAGCGTCAAGGGAAGCTTCCGCACCTCCTCCTTAAGGCACGCGTAGCTCTCTCCGACCGAGGACAGTAACCCAGCGCCGTAGATTTTCGGCGCCTGTGTTCGTCCGACCAGGCCATATTCGGCCGTCCACCAAAACATCCGTGCCAGATAGGTCGCCTCACTCACATAGTCCAACGCGGCGATTCGCTCTTCCAACTTCTTTTGGCACAACTCGATCTGCAGGGGCGAAGAAGCCGGATCTTCCTTCGTATCCGAGAGGGCCAAGATTGCCTCATACAGCTCCATATCTTTCGCCGAATAGATCGCCTTGCGGGCCACCTCACCATAAGCGCGAAGATAGTGTGCGTACTCGGGATCTGCTAAAATAGGCGCATGCCCAGCAGCCTCATGAACGATATCAGGGGCCGGCGTGTATGCGAGGTGGTCTAGGGTCCGCATCTCACAGGCGATCGGTAAGATGCCCAATGCCTGAAACTCCATAAAAACGGCAGGAGGAATAAACCCACTCACCGCCACCGCTCTCCAGCCGAATCGCCGCAGCTTCGAATCCATCTCGGAGATCAACGGAATGCGCTCGGTCGAGATCCCCGTCTCCTCCAGACCATCAATGTACTTCTGATGGGCGTGCTCGATGAAGAACCTCTGAGAAATCTTCAGAATAAAGCGCCAGGCCGCATGATCCATAGGGGTATAAAGGGACGCATCTTGCACCGCAATATACGGCCTCAGATGCTCGGGAATGAAATCCGTTGTGGAACGATCGACCATAGACCCTCCAAATCCCTCTTTAGCTGGAACACCCGCAGCTAACCATTCGAAATCCCGACCTGAAATGCTAATCTTCAAAGATGAATAAAAAGAACGAACCCGCCTGGAATCGCCCCCTTTGGCAGCACCCCTACGTCCTCTACGTTGGCATCACCTTGGGCCTTTTCAGCTTTCTCATGCTCATGGGGTATCTCGCCCTGGAGAACGGCTGGATTCCGAAACGCTAATTCCCTAGGGCTCCCTCGCCTCCCCCTGACGAGCCCCTAGACAATTGACCCCGTTTTGCATAATCATCAAACTTCATTTGATCAAATAAGTTGGCCAGTAGCTCAGTTGGTAGAGCAATCGGCTGTTAACCGATCGGTCGTAGGTTCGAGTCCTACCTGGCCAGCCATTGATCAACTCACTCCACCCTCTTCGCCCGAAAAACATAAGTCGATGGCTCGTTACGACTTCGATTCAGTGGCGCGGTCCGCGCATTGGAAGCCGCGCGCCCGATCACAAACATCGCCCACGGCTCAAAATCGCTCGAGCACAACGCTTTCGCCTTCTCGAAATCAAAGCCGGCCATGAAACGGGTACTCCACCCACGGCTAAATGCCGCGAGGGCGAGTGTCTGGCAGGCTGCGCCCAAATCAAAGCCTGCATGCTGATTGGGTTTGCCACTCAACGTAAACGTCTTCTTTGCGAAAGCGACTCCGAGAATCCACGGCTCCTTTGCAAAAGCGTTTCCGTCAGCCAGAAGCGACTCAAGCGTCTCACGCATCTCCCCATCTGCTCGACTTGCGATCAAAAACCTCCACGGCTGTTCATTAAAGCAGGACTGCGCCCACCGGGCAGTTTCAAGAATTCCTGCGAGCTCCTCCTCGGGAACGACATCACCGGTGTACTCTCTCGGGCTGAAACGATCATGAAACAAGTCACTCATAGGGAGCGAATGTAGCTGCTCCAGGACATTTCGAAAACCCTTAAAGCCCTTAATGCCGCGACAGGTTCCTCCGATAACGTAACCAGAATGCCCCTTTTTGACCGCCTCCTCACTCTGACCCTACTCCTCACATCGTGCTCACTCCTCGCACATGCCGAAGAACCCGCACCTCAACCGCCCGGCTTGACCGAATTCGTCGTCGAGGTCGGTACCTTTGGCAGCTACCGCCAAGCCCGTGACATTCGAAACATCCTCAACAACCTCAGCCCAACCCGCGTTGAGTCCCACGTCGAACCGCAGGGCGGAAAAATCTACCGGGTCCTCTGCGGGCGCTTTCACTCACTCAGCAAGGCGGAGACCTTCATCCTAGAGAACCGCCTCAGGAAGCTTTTTCCGGAGAGGTGGGTCAATCCGGTTCGAATCGATCACAAGGACGTCGGCCCTCCCAAAGAAACCCTCGCAGGTCAAGCAACCACCAACCAAAAAGAGGAAGAAGAGGGAGATCCCTACACGCTCTCTGCGAATCTCTACTGCAAGGACAAGGAACGAAAAGGCGTCTACCGAGCGCAGTTTCACCCAGATTACGACATCAAAGGAAGCGAGGTGACGATTCAGGTCCAGTGGGAGTGCCTCATCACCGACCCTAATGCACCCAAGACGGTCGGGCCTCCGGCGGAGACGCCGACGCAAGAGTCAGGCGAGCTCCCCACCTACTTCGCGATCTCCGCCATCGGAGGCTACGCAAACGTCGCTGCTACCCACCCGACGCTCGGGGACGTGACGCCGGCGGGTTTCACCTTCGGAGCCGAGGCGAGCGCCTACACCAACCTTTTCCATGGGATTGGCCCCTTGTTTGACTACCGCTTCACCTCCCGACGTCTAAAATTTGGATCGACATATACCAGCAGCTATGACCAGAGGCTGAATGTCGGCGTCGATTTACCGCTCGGAAAGTTCCTCGAGCTACAGCCGGTCGTCGGGTTCTTCAGCCAAAATTTCGTCATGGATAACGGCGCTGGCTCCTACGCATTCAATACGATCTATCTTCCTCAGTTCGGCCTCTTCGTAAAGTTCAACATCCTGCGCCCGCACGACGGGGTTGCTCTCGATCTGACCGGAAAGGCGAATTACATTGTTCCTATTTATTCAGGAGTCAACAGCACCAGCAGCGGCTTTCAACTCGGGGGCGCGCTTCGAACTCGAATGATCTCTCGTGGAAATTTCGGTGGTGACTGGTTTCTGGAATTTACTCAGCGTTTTCAGCAGTACGGGGGCATGAACCAATCCGAGAGCAACTTCGTTGGCGGCCTAACCATTCTATTCGCGCCGTAACTGCCTACTCTTTTGACACCCGGACGTGTTGAATACAGGGCCGTGCCCCCAGGTCAGCCGCGACACATCCCAAACTAGCTGAATTTTAATTGTTTTTCTTCGGTGCCACTTTGGCCCAGTGCTTGCTTCATCTCCCCATAAGAGAGTTTATTTTATGGGAGTAGAGTTTATGAATACGAAGCAAATGCGCATCCTGTTGGTGGTCTCCAGCACCTTACTGCTTCCGGCATCGAGCTGGGGCCAGCCGCCGGCAAACGCGGCCGATCCGCTCGCGCATTCCCGGGAGCTGAGAACTGATTTTGAACGCAAAATCGAAACCCTTCGCCAGCAAGTGACTGCTCTCGCACGCCGCCCACGCGATGTAGCTGCTGTACGAGCAAGCCTCCTCCGATGTGTGAACTCGATGAAGGCTGTGGGCCGCCAAGCCATCACCGCCGAGGCGAGCCGGGACACGATGGCGGCCTTCGGAACGGGCGCCCCACTCAGAGATCTTGAATCAGTCGTCACCGAAGCCGTCAATTCCAGGCGAGCGCCCCTTTGTAGCCGCCGACAGGCCCTGACGGTCACCACCTTGGCCGGACTCTTCGGCCACGTCCCGGCGGGTGTACAGGTCCCCAGTCCGAACGATCCAAGCCTTTCAGCCGAGGACCGAACCCTCGCCACCAGCCTCGCTGGCGCCGCCCGTGCTGCGCCTGAACACGACATGGTCTTCTCGCTGGAAGAGACTCAGGCCGTCCCCGAAACGAGGCTCCTTGCGGCGGAACCCCCTCAATTGGCACCTCTTGTCGCATCGGTGCGCCCGACGGTCCTCGCCCTCGACGAAATTGTGTCAGCCTATCCAGTCGAACGACGCCCAGCCAACCCGTCGCTCACGTTAGAAGAATCCCGCGACCTTTTTCCTGCTCTTGAGATCGCCTATCGCGGAGCTCCCCGTTTCAACGCCTCCCTCTTCGGCCGAGTCTATCAGCGATGCCGTGCCGCCTTTCAGGTAGAGAATTCGACCCAGTCCGTCGATGGGCACCGGGTCATGGGTCATGACTCGAGCGGAACTGAGTTCTCTGGCTTTCGTATCCTTGATCCCACGGGCTCCGGCCGCGCTTGCATTCAGTCCATTCGTGGAAACGGTTCCACTCAGTGTGAAGCAAACGAGGTGCTCTCGGATGGCGAGCTTAACCCGCGCTACTGCGTCAGCCTTAAAACCATTCCGGGGGCCGAAGCCGACTTCCGAACCGTGCCTTCTGGCAAAATTGGCCTTCTCTACATCGACCCCAACTCAGATCGCAACGGTGAGGCTGCGGTAGCCCTCTCGGACCAGCAGCATGTGAATCAGGCGGATCTGCTCGCCGAACGTGCCGAACGATCGAGAGCCGCCCGCAAAGCCGAGATCGAGCGGCTCTCGGCTGTCTCTCGCTGCCGAGGGAGCGAAGCGAATCTCAGCAAAGCTACGAATGCGGTACGGGATTTAGCGCACATGAATGCCACCGAGGTGCGCTCCATCATTCCGGGATTCAACCCGACAAAAATGCTTCAAGAAATCGAACGCGCTCGCCTCGATGCCTACGGCAAACGGATCGCTCGCGCCGACATGGATGACCTGGCCACCATTCGAGAAGAGCTGACCGCGCACCTCGAAAACCACCCCGACGACGCGAACAAAATCCGCAGCCATTACGAGCGAATTGCAAATCGATACCTAGCCCTCGCGCCCAAGAACCCCGAGGCCCTCGACGAAGCTCGCGCCTCAGTCGATGAGCTTGCCGGCACGGGCGCCTACGAAGGTCGCGCGCTTGAACGCCTGACCGGTGTTTCCTGGCAGCTTCAGATGCTCCAGATGCAGCAGCAAGCTTCACGCGGTGTCCAGAACAACAACGGCTTCTGGACGAACTGGCAGCAGCTTTATCAGCAGACCTATGAAAACTACTTCAGCGCCTGCTACGGAGGAAACACCTCTTCCTGGGGCCCCTTCTCGGTATCGAGCTACGGCGGCAACAACTCTGACATTTCGCTCGAAGGTTGTACCAACTCGCAACAGCGGATGCAGCAGGTTGGCATGCTCCCCGGCGTCGCGCAACAGGCCGAACAGCGCCGAGTAAATATGCAGATGCAAATGCAGCAGCAGATGGCCACCGCCCTCTACGGCAACACCGGCGGAGGAGGCATCGGCGCCTGGGCCGGCGGACAATTTGGCCAACAGGGCGGCGCACCAGGAGCGGGCCCCAGTATGGTGCCAAACCTCCCGACCCTCCCCCTCTCCTCGGGTTCGGGCAGCGCACCAGGAATTCGCCTCTGAACCTAATACGCACAGCAACATGACTACAGAAGCGATGCCCCTGTGTCGAACTCGACCAGGGGCATCGCCTTTTTCATTTGACGCATTTTCTCTTCCCGGCTTACCTTCTGCTGCAGTTGCTTACGTGTTTACAGGGGGTAATTGGATGGCGACTGGATTAGTAAAATGGTTCAACGATAGTAAGGGTTTTGGTTTCATTCAGGCGGACGGGAACGAGCGCGATGTGTTTGTTCATTACACCGCCATTCAAGGGGACGGCTTCAAGACCTTGACCGAAGGGCAGCGCGTACAGTTCGATTTGATTGATGGCCCGAAAGGTCCACAAGCAACGAACGTCGCGAAGGCCGCGATCTAAAAATTCAACATGAGAAGAGCGCTTCTGATTGAATTCAGAAGCGCTCTTCTCATGTCAGTCAGTCCAATTTAATCCAGGATAGGTCGAGAATGGCGATTGAGTTTTGGGCCGTTCCACCTCAAGCGACGCTACAGGAGCGGTACAATAGAGCGTCGCCGTCACGGCGGTCGGAAAATGATTCCCACTCTTTTTAAAGCCACCGAACGGAAGCTTGGACGAAGCCCCGATCGACATTTTGTTCCAGTTGATCAGCCCAAAGTCCAGCTCATCGTAAGCGCGAAGAAAAAGCTCACGTTGAGAGGTAAAAACGCTCGCGACGAGGCCATACTCCGTCACATTTGCGAGCTCGATCGCTTCCTCCAAATCGTCGACACCAACGATCGCGACATTCGGCGCAAAAAGTTCCGTCTGAGTATACACGCTCTTTCTCGCCGCCTCAACTGACTGGCGCTCGGCGATTGAGATCGTCGGAGTCACGTAATTCCCCCGCTTTTCCAGCTCGAGCGCCTTGCCTCTCATTAAAGTCTCGAAACCCTCTCGCTTCGATATGCCGATAAATTTCAAAAACCGATCAACGGATGACTCATCAATCAGGGGTCCCATAAATGGGTCTTCCGACGGATGCCCGATTTTGAAGTTTTTGGCCCTCTCATGGAACCTCTTAATAAATTCATCGTAGTGCTTTCGCTGAACGAGCACTCGCGAGGTCGCGCTACAGCGCTGCCCTGCCGTCAAAAATGCGGAACAAAGGGTTTCATGCACGACATATTCAAGACTCTCCGGTTCCCAAATAATCGCCGGGTTCTTTCCCCCCATCTCAAGCGCCAGCAACTTCCAGTGCTGTTGAAGCGTATCCTGTTTGATTCGGGTACCCACCTCGTACGACCCCGTAAAAAGAACGGCGTCAACTTCCCCATGAACACAGAGCCGCCGACTGACCTCCTTTTCGCCCTGAAGTAGGTTAAAAACTCCAGGAGGGAATCCGGCCTCATGAAAGCACTCCGCCATGATTTGCCCCACCATCGGCGACTTCTCCGACGGCTTAAAGACGACCGTGTTCCCCGTCGCCAAGGCTGGAACGATGTGTCCATTTGCCAAATGACCCGGAAAATTAAAGGGCCCGACCACCGCCATGACGCCCAAAGGCCGATGGCGAGAAGTGCCTCGCGTGCCTTCCATGATGTTGGGTAATTCTACATCCGCGACCAGCTTCATGCTGTCCGTCAGGGTAATGTCCACCTTGTTCACCATGGTGGCGACCTCTTGCTTCGCCTCCCAAAGAGGTTTCCCTACCTCGCGAACCATGGCCTGCGCCAAGACGAGTTCATGGCTCTTCAGCGCGACTTGATATTTTTTCAATAGATCAGCCCGCTCAGAAAAACTCGTTCGTTTCCACGACTTCCAGGCAATTCGGGCGGCCCCCACGGCCTCATCGACCGCACGATAGGAGAATTTCACGGTCGCAACGACGTCAGAAAAATCAGCAGGACTCTTGAGATCCCAAGACCCGCTGGCATCAGGAGGCTCGATGAACCGGCCGTCTATATAGTTCCCCTTGCTTTCGATCTTCATAGTTCCTCCCCAGTCAATAGTACGGCATGAACGCAATAGCGTCGCCACGAGCAAGACCGAGAGCGTGCTCAACGCCACCACAGTCGCTCTCATTCGAGAGAAAAATTCTTTGTCCCTCGATCCGGGCATGAACCGCTACCGCTCGAAAAGTGCCAACGCTATGTTCGATCTTACTCAGCAAGCCGGAATCAAACGGCCCTCCGGCGGCGGACGACACCCCTTCATATACTCCCTGGGCAATCTTCTTCACCGGCATGAGATCCTCCACGTTTGCCCATAAGTGGGGACCTCCATCGAAAGGATCAACCTGGTTTTTGTAGACGAATCCTATCTTGTTGAGCATATGCAAGACGGGTTCGGTCTCCCTGCCCACTTTTCCAATCGCGCTTCTCGCTTCAGCACTCAGAAAAGTCGTGTAGATCTTTCCTGATGGAAAAAGAGAAAAAATGAACTCCTTGCTCTTCTGGCAGAGATGGTCGGCCTCCCAGTAATCCATATTCGTAAACCGACGGCCGACCGCCTCCCAAAGGGGAGAAAGTCCCTTAATGTTCAACGGCGGCAAGAGCTCAGCGATGATTTTTCTCTTGAATCGCGCCCGATGGAGACCCAAAAACAAAAATCGTACAAATGAAATTTGGCGCCCCACCCGGGCATCTGAATTCCTGATCTCGGGATCAATCACCAACCCACCAATTTCTGACGGGCCGTCCGTATCGTACTTCAACTTTAGGGTTCCATGAATGAAACCCGTATTGATTGTCGTAGAAAATTTCTGTTCACTCCCTACCTCGAAATAGAAATGCGGAGACTCCTCGCTACCATGTCGAGCGGCGATCATTGAAGTTCCCACAACACGGCCCGACTCTAAATCCTGCGCCGCGAAGATGTATTTCGCGTCGTTCTTATTCGTAATTCGATCCGTAAACGAGGCGGTTGAACGAAGAATTTTCTCTTTGAGAAGATCTCTGTCATTTGGAAGATTGATAAATCCTGGAATTTGGGAAAATCGTTCAAGGGTGTCTAGGTCATCAATCTTCAATTCACGCAAAAGAATCATAGGCACACCTGCTCGATCAGTTGTTCGTAAAAATGATATGCCCGCTCTAACCGTTCAATCTCAATTCCCTCATTCGGGGTATGTGCCGCTTCCGGTACCCCCGGCCCCTGCACCAACGCCTCATAACCTGCATCATAAAAGGCAGACGCTTCCGAGGCGTGAGACGACAAGCCAAACGAGACGGGCATTCCACATTTTTCGAGCACCTTATGCATCTGCTTCGGGAAGTCTCGGTCCAATGTCATTCCGAGGGCCCCGATAACGGTATCTTTCGAAAGCGAAAGATTCATGCTTGGCGTAAGCTGCGCAACTCTCGCCAGCGCCTGGTTCAACTCCGTATCCAGCTCGGTGATGGTCACGGACGGGGTCAAGCGAAGATCAAAAATCAGCTCAACTCCCGACGCAAGATGTCGCAACGAACTCAGGTTGACCGTAGAGTACTCCGGCAGAAAGCCAGGAGTTGTCTTCTCCTTCAAGCGCCCCGCGAGCGCCCGAAACTCCTCAGTCACGGCATAGACACTCCTGAACACACCCTCGGGCATGAACCGAATACCCGTATCACCTAAGCCGCCCAGCTCAACTCGAAACGCACGTTCTGTGCCCTGAAGTTTGACAGTCTCCCGAAAAAATCTCTTAAAATCTTCCAACTGCTGCGCATTCAGAAAAAATTCTGCCATCGCCCGATCGGGGACCGAGTTCTTCGCTTCTCCCCCTCGAAAGGTAGTAAATCGAAGGTCAAATCCATTTTGAAGTGCCAACTGCAGAAACGAAACTAACTGCCCGATGGCGTTTAAACCCGCATCAGGAAACGCCGAATGAGCCATTCGACCAAAGGAATGGAGATCAACTCGTCGGTTAAAGCCCTTCGCATCCCTCTCGACCACCTGGTACCCAAGAAAAACTCGGTAGGTGACTTGGGTCTTGGTCGAGTAACATGGAACTAAATTCGTCTGCCCGGCGACCAGAGTATACTTCGGATTCACCGCCAACGACTTGATCAGGTACCGAGCACCGAAGTGTCCGTTTTCATGGCCGCACAAGCCGACCAGATAGACCGGCATCTTGAGCTTTCGCTCCCGAAATTTCTCAATCGCGCTAATTGCGCACAGCATATCCAGCTTCGAGCCGCTTGCGCCCACCCCATGGATTTTGCCCTCACTCAGAACGCCCGAAAATGGATCCCCCTGCGTATCAGTCCAATTTTCAAGAATCCCAGGCAACGCCGTGTCTGTTGGGAAAGCGAGCAGCAAACCCTTTCTTGTTTTTCGGTCAACCAGGGGATCGCCAAGAATTCCGATAGCGTTAAACTGCCGACGAGAAACGTCTTCGAGCGAGTGGGTGACCTGCTGAAGAGAGACCTTGAGACCCCGTCCCTCCATCAAACCGATGAGCGTATTGGCAACCTCTTCGTTTCCATCTCGGCTAACCGATTTTATGCGCGTTAACCGACGAGCCTCTTCGATCAACTGCCTCATAGAGCCTTTCCAATCAATTCACAGACCTCATCGACCTGTGTATCTGTCATCGCGCCCAATGGGGGGAGCATCCGAATGAGATACGGGCCGTGGCCGCAATAGAAGGCGACAACACCGAGATCAAAAAGTCTCATCAACACCGCCTTGCACGAGTCCAATGTCCCAGGGGTCGGCTCGAATGCAATCATCCCACCTACGGCCCGAATTTCACCGATCTTTCCCGAGCTGTCTGCCAGACCCCGAAGCCTCTCGACAAACCGTTTCGATAACCGCTCAATCACACCATCTGGCCCGAGAAACCCCCCGTCACGAAGAAGCCGCAATGTTTCGCGCGCAGTCTTCAAGGCTACCGAACTTCCGGTGAACGTCCCGGCAACCAGCCCTGGCCTAGGATTAAACTCACCCGTATAGATGACAGCGCAAGCCTGAAGCATTTTTCCAACCGTAACGACGTCGATCCACTTTTCGAGACCAAACTTCTGAAAGGCAAAAAGCTCACCTGTACGTCCGAAAGTTTGAATTTCATCAATCCAAACGGCCAAGCCCCTTTTCTTCGCCTCCTCAAATACGCGAACATAAAACTCCGCCGGCGCCGCGCGGAACCCACCCTCCCCTTGAATCAGCTCCATCATGATGGCGCAGAACTTCCCAGGGTACCGATCCAGCTCCGCTTTCATGTTCTCGAGGGTTGCCTGAACACTGCGAGCCAGGCCCTGTTTTTCGCTATAAAACGGCAGGTGGTGAACCTCGCCATAGACCGGCTGGCCCTCGCGATATTTCGGATTATCCGTAAGCTCCTGCATCGCAGTCGATCGCCCCGAAAAACAATCCTCGAAAGCGAAAACGCGAGTTGCAGGAAATCGTTTTTGCCGAATGATCTTCAAAGCAATTTCGTTGGCCATGGTCCCACAAGTCGTGAGCCACGCATGCTTCATCGGTGCCCCAGCGACACTCGCGACGGAAACGAGCTCCCGCACTAGCTCTTGCGCCTCATACCCGGGCTGTAGATTGCCCTGCATCACGTCAGACGTCAGCCCATCCATCATCGCCCGCACGAAAGCTGGGTGGGTATGTCCAAAAAAATTGATGCCGATCCCGGTGATCATGTCGTACTTTACGCTACCGTCCCGCAGCTCAACAAATGGCCCGTGCCCCAGGCCCGACGAAAGAAAGGGAAAGTAAAGATCACGACCCCGGTCGGCATTATACAACTGCAAGGTTTGCATGTAGCGGGTTTTCTCGTCGCCCTCGAGAGTGGGGCCCTTCACAGCCGCTACGCGTGCGGAACCGGCAACAATCTCGGCAAGGAGCGCTTCCTTCGCGCGGCAATAGCCCTCTGAGGCACTCAGGGTCTGGGCCTGCGTAGGTTCTTGAGTCTTTCCTAATGTTTCCACGACAACATCCCCCTCGAGCCTTTCTTTCCTGTGCAGTTTCGTCGACTATCTCGACGATATCATTAGCTATTTTTCGTTGCAATCCTCAGGGCAGAATACCTACGCTGTAGGGATGGCCGACTGGAGTCAAATTCGGGAATGGGAAACGCTGGGTAACTCCGAAGCCGTTCTCGGTGCCCTCCAAAAAGTACCCGAAAACGGCGCCCGTGACCTTTATAATTTGGGGACTGCGCTTCTCAAGGTGAGCCAGGTCGGACCTGCACGAGCCTACCTTGAAAAGGCTCGTTTTCTGAATCTCACGACTCATGAGGTTCCTGCCCAATTCATCGATACCAATCTCCTGCTGGTTCGAGAGAAACTCTCCCAGCAAATTGGGACCGCTGCCTCTCATGAGGTTGCCTCCAACCTCGAGCAATGGGCCGATTCCCCGCTGAGCGCATGGATACTAGCGATTGCCGCGCTTTTCGCCGTGATTGGCCTGGGCTACTTTACGAAAACACGCAGAGCCCTCGCCGTTCTGCCGGGAATCTGCTTCATCGTCCTTGCGCTTTGCACCCAACTCGGACGAGACACCGTCCCTGCCTACACCCTCAAGGATTCGGTGATCCGAAGCGGGCCGGGGGAATCCTTTCTCGAACTTTCTCGTCTTCCCGCCGGTGCGCCTCTCCGTGTCACGAATGAAGAGCGGGCCCGCCCCGACGGAACAGAAAGCTGGCTTCAGATTCGATATGGAAAAACGGATCTCGGATGGCTTCCCTCGGCCGCTCTGTTGCGCTTCAGGTAGGCATCGACTAGACCCTAGGTATGGGGATTGTCAGAAGAGTAGCGTTCCTGCTGATTCTGGTCGGACTGAGTTCGACGGTATCGCTTCAATTGTCGGGCTGTTCTTCGGCGAAAATATCCGACGGCGACCCTGCTGCGCTTTTTCAGGATGCAGAGAGCGAGATCAAGGGCGACCGCTACCAGCTCGCTATCGACAAGCTGCGAATGCTAAAAAGTAAATTCCCCTACTCCAACTTCGCCGCCGAAGCTCAGCTTCGAATCGCCGACGTGTACTTTTTGCAGGAACTCTATCAGGAAGCCGCGCTTTCTTATGAGACCTTCCGTGACCTTCACCCAAAGCACGCGAAAGCCGCATATGCCCTTTTTCGGGTCGGAGAGTCCTATCAAGCCGACGTGCCGGGCAACCTTGCAAGAGACCTTTCAACCGCCGGTAAAGCCATCGCTGCCTTCGAAGATTTCGTTCGTCAGTACCCGCAGGATCAACGTCTACCGCAAGCCCGGAAGGCCATCTCCGAAGGCCGGGCACTTTTGGCGAAGAAGGAGCTGCTGATCGGAAACTTTTACTTCCGCGAAGGTCATTTTGACTCGGCAAAAGGACGGTTTGAAAAAATCTTGGCCCGCTTTCCCGAAACAGAAAGCGCCGGAGAGGCCCGCGAACGCCTTCAGGCTTCAGAGGAAAAACTCAAGGAATGAATACCTTTCAAGTTCGCCCGGTCACCGTCCCTGACGAGCAGATCCAACAACTCTTGATGAGCCGTGAATTCGATCGCGCCCGCCCCCTGATCGATCGTCGAATCATGCAGGAGCCGACCGGTCCTGACGGGCACTATCTCCTTGGGGTGTATCACTATCTCCGCGGGGAACTGGTCCCCACGATCGAGAATTTGAAGCACGCCCTCCAGCTCGATCCCCGGCACACCGACGCCGCCATCTGCCTCAGTGTCCTTTATAACGACATCGGACGCTACGACGACGCGAAGCGTGTATTTGAACAGGCAAATCAATCCGTCACTCACCGAAAGTCCGGGGATGAATCGGGCATTGATAAAAAATTCGCCGTGAAGCACCTTGAGCTCGCGGACCTCTATTTCAGATATCGACGTTATGATGAGGCGATCGAGGAGTATGGAAAAGCGGCACTGCTGGACTCAACCGCACTGGACATTCGGATCCGCAGAGCCAAGGCCTATGCCAAGAAAGGCTTCCTGACTCGAGCGATGCAAGAACTGGAAGCACTGAAAAACGAGCATCCTGAGTTCGCCCCAGCCCGAATTCAGCTTGGTCTGCTTCATTATAGTCAAGGCAACTTACTGGATGCCGAACTGCAATGGGAAGCCGTCGCCGAACTCGACCCGACCCACCGCGAGGCTCTCGCCTATCTCGAAATGGCTCGCCAATCCCGCCTTAAGGGAATGTAAGCCCCTACTGCAGGAGATCGAGTTCTATTCCAGGAGTCATCTCTTGCCTCGGCGGAGCAAGACCCATTTTGTCCAAACACAATTCGCGCGCCGCCGAGAGGCTACCTCGTCGCGCGCCACCTTCCTTGCGGTACTGGTCCAATACACCCTCCACCATCTCACGGGAACGAATAGGAACAGCCCCCTCACATGCAGCCTCAGGCAAAGAGAGAACATACGAACTGTCGAAGCGGATAAACCGTGTCACGGGTTCCGGCCTTGGAGCACAAGTGGCAACCTCGCAAAACTCTTCACATCTCCGAACTTGCACCGCCGTGGAGAGCCACCCCTGTTTCTCATCCTTTTTCCATCGAGCAAGATCGATGAGACGCGAACACTCCCGGATCAACGGGAGGCCCCGGACCGCCTGAAGCATCCTACCTCCGCACTGCTCCCAAAACTCATTAGTCGAATGTAAAAAACCGCTCGCCTCCAGGTACGCGCGCCCCGAATCTGGAAGCGGCCCGGGGCACCGCTCGATCAGCCTCCAGAGCGCGCCCAGAGAACTCTCCACTCTCTCCCTCGCGGTGGAAATTTTCTCAAATGCTTTTTTATCAATTCTTTCTCCGAAGTTGGAGGAAGCATATGCGATCGCCACAATCGCTTCCTGCAGGACACTGTAAAGTAAGCGCACGTTAGGTTGAGCATAAGCAGGATCAATGGACTGGCAAGCCCTCGGTGCCGAAGAAAGCAGGCACAGATTCAGCAAAATGACTGTTCCTACGGAACCCATCTTGGACTCGACTCGCGCGCATCCCAACTTATTACGACACCCCGAGCAAGTAGCGTCTCGACAAAGATAGACAGCAGACCCGAGAAACGAGCGAAACAACCCATTTGACTCGGACGAGGTCAGAACCCTTCCCGCTACAGGAACGCTCCAATCCGGCGCGACCCGCTTCATTTGCTCGACCACCGACCTTCGAATCACTCCAATAGCGCGCACCTGATGAGGGGAGGGGGGGGCAAACTTCCTCAACATTTCAGAACGTGGAAAGACACTCTCAGATACGAGATCCGGGCCGGAGAAAGATACATCGCTCTCCGCGTGCGATAGGGAAGCGAAAACCGCCAATATTATATAAATGGAACTCAAACGTTCTCGAACCCCGAACACTAAGCCTGTAAACTTTTTACAGTCAGAGAAGGGGGAATACTTGCGACCGAAACAACAGCTCCTAGCTGCTGCGCGGGAGAACCCTCATTACCGCCGGCTTGCAACCGCTGAGAATGCATCGTCACCAGATGAGTTCGGAGCTCCTTAAACATCGGGTGCTTGATGCCGTATTCATTCTCTTGAAGAACGACCTGACGCGCAAGGCGTTCCTTAAGGTTGATCACTAACGGCGCCTTCAAATTTGCCGTCATTGCCGTCACATCTTCTGGAATGGTCAAGACCGTGAAAACAGCGGATTGATTCACACTGTTCAACTTGAGATCGCGCAGCTCCATAGCCGACAACCGTGCGGAATACTCGGGTTTAAAAATCTTCGGCTCAAGAAGCGGAAAAGCGATTTGTGGCTCGTCCAAAGACTGGAGCCACAAAATCAAGGTGTCATCACCCGCATCATAGAGACAAAACTTCGTGTACTGTGGGAAGCCCAGCAAGCCATGCTGAATGGTAATGACTTCCTCTTCTCCAACGGTGATCTGGCCAAAACGTCCTGTTTTTACGATCACGATAATTCCTTTCTGTGAACTATCCTTTCAACACCTTCGATACCTGGGCCATCGACTCGGGTGCTGTCTTTACTGCTTCGCGGTTCTGATCTTGAATCGCTGAGTAAACTTCTTCTCGATGAATTTTCGTTTCTTTGGGTGCCTGAATCCCGAGGCGTACTTGCTTCCCCTTGATTTGCACCACGACGATCTTGATGTGATCGTCGATAGCGATACTCTCGCCCAATTTTCGGGTTAATACCAGCATAGGATCTCCATATCACTAAAGACCCCGCTCATCTCGAAGCGAGGCGGCCTCCAACCGAGACCTGGCGAACCCTCTAAACCCCTCCCAGAAACAACCGCCGCTATAAAGAGGGCGCTTCTGGCAAGAACCGGAAAAGTTCGTATACGCTCGTTTGTGTAGTCTAACGCCCCGCCACTTGCAATGACTTCTCTCCTCACACATCACTTGATGAAATCCATTA
>CAYIHX010000002.1:39989-163564 GCA_964363305.1 uncultured Bacteriovoracaceae bacterium
GACCGAAACACGGTTTCCTCTTTTGCCAAATCGCTGACAACCTGAGCCATGTCCGCATCTTCAAGAGATGAAGAAAGCTCTGCGGCGGTGAGTCCATGCCGCTCGACGGCCTGTTGGGTCGACTGCAACCCGGCCATCCTTGACCCGATCTTGGCTCGGTTGGCAACTACTTGTCCATGAAGTTGATCAAATCTCTCAAGAGTGCTTCGTATCGATTCAAGGTCCCCCGTCAGAAGACCAATTCGAAGATTCTGCAGCTCCTGAAAGACATTCACATTTTCCCTCAATATCTCGGGCTCGTCCGCACTTGTGCGAAGAGGATCGCCCTCTTTCGACCGTAAGGTTGCACCTGACTGAACTCCCCCCGGACTTCTCTCGGCTGAACGACTGTCGGCATACCCGAGTCGTTCTTTTTCCGTCTCTGGATGGGTGTTGAACGCCTCGATTCCAGGAACGTTCATCGTGATGAAAACGTCCTTGGCCACTTCCACCATCATCTGGCCATCGTCACCCAGATACTCTCCCGCTGGACCCACCGGCGGCTTCTGGGTCTTATAACCCCCAAGAAGGTAGCGGTCGCCGACCTTCCAATTCGCCGTCGCTACCGCCTGCTGATAAAGCTGAGAAATCTCCTCCGAGACACCCAATCGAGTCTCATCGTTTGAACTCGCGCCGCTCGACTGATTGATCGCAATTTCTTTGGCCCGAACCAAGATATCGCTCAAATCCTGAAGTGCGTGATCCGATCCCTCAAGGAACGTCTCCGCAAGTTTCGCGTTCATCAAATACTGGTCGTTGTTCACTTTTTCAGTTCGAATTTCCATGATCTTTGCCGCGCCGATGGGGTCATCAGAGGGCGCATTTACCTTCTTAAGTGTGGCCGACTGTGTTTGGAGCTTTTCCATGCGACCCTTGCTGCGCCGGATGCTCTCACGAATCGTGTCGAAATTGGTTCCTTCAGTTACTCTCATTCTCTAGTCACCATCATCAAGTTCTCTTCAGATCGAGCACTGTTTTCATCATCTCGTCCGCGATACTGATCACCCGCGCGGACGCCTCGAAAGCGTGCTGAAACTGCATCAAATTAGCGGTCTCCTCATCGATCGACACACCCGATATCTGATCCCGCAGCTTGCCGAGCTGAGTTCGAATATCTTTTTGCTGATTCAGCGTGGCTCGATTTCGATTCGTCACAACCCCCACATCACTCACGATCGAATTGTAGAAATCGTCGGCGGTCGTGTTGCCCCCACCCAAAAACCGCTCCGACTGGAGGCCCGAAATGGCAATGGCAATTCGATTGTCACCAGGGGACTCCGGCTGGGCAGCCGTTGCGATATGACTCACATTGGAGCGAACGGCCTCAGAAAGCTCCAGACGCTCGGCGGCTCGCTCTTTGGTACCAATAGGCTCAAAGAAATTTACACCTACGTTACCATAACGATCATATCCCTGCTGATGAACAGAATTTACCGCCTGGGCAACCCCAAAGGCTAACTCATCAAGGCGGTCGATGACTGTTGATAGCGTCCCATCCCGGACCTCAAGCAGCGCACCGAGTTTACCGCCCTTGAGAATATTCGTCAGTACACCCTGCGGGGCCGCCGACGAGCGAACGTCCAACGCACCATCTTGCTTCCCGCGGTCCAGGTCGGCAGGCGACCTCTCCACGGAAAACTTCTCTACCGTGGGTCCGTTGATCAGTGGCCCTACGCCTTTGATATCGACGTTTACGTTGCCCTTTCCATCGTTAACCATCGTGAGATCGAGGAAACTGGCGAGTTTCTTCAGAGTTAGGTCTCTCTTGTCTTGCAGATCATTGGCCGGCCCATGAAGAACCTCATGCTTCGCAATCTGCGCGTTGAGCTCCTGAACCTCCTGGGTCAACGTGTTGATTTCACGAACGTACCCATCAACCCTGGAGTCGATATGGGTCTGTACTTCCGAGACCTCTTTCCGGAGCCGATGAAAATCCGTCACCAACGTCTGCGAAGCTTCGCGGACGCTCTGTCGGATCGCCTCGTTATTGGGCTCATTCGCAAGCTTTCTAAACTCGTTAAAAAATCGGGACATCAACCGGTTGATGCCATCGCCATTCATCTCATTGAAAATATCTTCGGTTTGCCGAAGAGCCATATCCTTCTCTTCCGCGTGCGCGAGCTCACGATCACTATTCCGGACCTGCTTCTCCAAATACTCGTCATTGATTCGTTCCGTACGACGAACCTGCGTCCCCGTTCCAACGACGTTCACGCCATAGGGATGCGCGAGATTCGTTTCTTGAATAGTGCGTTGACGCGAGTATCCCTCGGTATTGGCGTTTGAAATGTTATGACCGGCCGTTGCGATGGACGACCGAGAGGCCACCATCCCTGAACGTCCTGTATTCAACACATTTGGTAAACCCATATACTCCTAGTGTTCAGGCTTCTTTCGACAGCAATCGAGAGTGTGCTGCGTTTTGGCTCTTCTGACCCATCACATTATAGGTACTGCTCTTCGGTGCGGCCTCACCCAAGACGTTCCTCTTCATCTGCTCGATGTTTACAATGGTTCGCTGGACGAGTTCACTGTTGTACCGATTCTGTTCCTGTATTCGAGCTACCAGTACCTGCAGCGCCTGCAAGACGCTACGAAGCTGATCGGCGCGCTTGAGATCAAACCCCTGCACAGTGATAATCAGCTCCGAAAGAATCAGCTCTCGCACTGGGCGCCTGAGCTGGCTCGCAAGGGCGCCGACCAGGTGCAGACGCTCTTGCTCTTGCACCCGAATACTCTCGATCAACGACTCCTTCGACAGCGTGGTGTCCTGTAGCTTTTTTACATCTGCTAAGACAAGGCACTCTTTTTCAGCGCGCACGCACTCCCACAGCCGCCGGTGCAAGCCTAGCTGCCTTTGCAAGAGCTGATAGATCGAGTCGAGATTTTGTTCCCGAGAATTCGTCACCGGCAATCCTCCTTGATTGCTTCGACTTGTCTACCGGGGTAACCCTCGGACATCCTGTCCGATAAAAAATAACCCGGGCAGCCTCTTCCGCTTAAGCCCCAGAGGCCGAAGCAGTAGAGAGATGCTCATCGACCAGCTTGTCGGCAATGGCATTCGAATCGATCTTGTAATTTCCATCTGCGATCCGCTTTTTCAGCTCCGCAATTTTATCTTCGCGGACGTCGGGCGCCGACACCGCGACCCCTTTTGCCTTGACCGCTTCTTTTGCTTTTTCCGAAATATCGGTCCTCACCCCGGGGTTTCCAAGTAGCTCCGTAGCACTCGTGGCCTTCTTCTCTTTCGCATGCTCGGCCTTTTTTGCGCCCGCAGCCTGCGATACTTCTCCAGCCCTGGTGGATGAACCTTTATTCTGTTCGACGCGCATCGGTACCTCCTGTACTCTGCTGAGGATTCAACCTTGAACCCTGATCTACAGAGTAACTCTCCGGCAACATGTAAGCAATGATCTGATCAGCAAGACCCACCCCGCCGGCACGGGCCGCGATCTGTGCCGTCTCGCTGTCCAGCATGCTGCGATAGATTTCTGTCGCCGGCGACTCTAAATCCATCTCATTTTTCGGAATAGTCTGGCGCATGGTCTTCATCAAATAGTCCAAAAACATCGTCTCCATGCCCTCTGCCGCCTTTACGAGCCTGGGATCCACCTTGCTACGATCAACCTGCTGAATACGCCTCGCAGGTGTGCTCGGCGCTGTCAATGCGTTGTCGTAATGAGAAATAGGTAGGCCGGATGTGCTTCGCCCCGGGGCGACGGGGCTGCTCATCCGGCCCCCTTTTGCCGTACTTCGAGAGTTCGGACGCTCCGGCCAGCTTCCTTGCTGGTCCGGGCATTGAGATCAAGACTATGATCACCCACCATCCTAGCGGGCCGAGTCACCTGTCCTGTTTCCTGGATTGTTGACACTGCAACATGCCCGACGGTGTTTCCACCGCTCTTCTCATCTTCCATGACGATCGGGCGTCCGAACCGCTCATCGCGGCAACTTGTCTGGTCCATCTTCAAAGAGGGACCGATAAAATCATCGAGAACAAAATCCATCCACTGAATCACATGATCTCCAATTCGGCCTGCAAGGCGCCGACTTCTTTCAAAGTTTGAAAAATAGCGGTCAAATCTTTCGGTTGAACACCGAGACTGTTGAGGGCCTTCACAAGCTCGGAAACGCTTGCCGACCTCTTGATCTCGTTCACATGCAACGTCTTGGTCTCCGCATTAGGTCCACTGCCTCCGACCTCGATCGAGAGATCGCCATGAGCGATCGCGACGGGCGAAAGCCCAATCCGCTCTCCCATAACGACTGTCCCGGTGCGTTCATTCAGGACCACCCTCGCCCGCGAATCTGGGTTCACCTGAATATTCTCCATCATCGCGACAAGCTCAACGGCGCTCCCCTCATAATTGAATGGCGCAATGATATCGATCGTCCCGCTATCTCGGGCACTTGCGTACTTTCCGCCCAGTTCAGCGTTGATCACCGCCGCAACTCGCGCCGCCGTCGTGAAATCGGGATTATGCAACGAGAGCCGAAAGCTCTTCTTCGAATTAAAGTTCGTATCAACATCCTTTTCAATGAATGCGCCAGCCGCAACCCGACCTACCGTCGGAAAGTTCTTGGTCGTCCCGTCTGCCACCGATCCGATGCTGATGGTTCCCTGTGCTACCGCATAAACATTCTGGTCGCCGGCCCGAAGCGGCGTGACCAGGAGTACACCGCCCTCTAAACTCGCCGAATCGCCGATTGAGCTCACGGTGACATCGATCCGGTTTCCGACCCGGGCGAAAGGAGGAAGCTTTGCGGTTACGATGACCGCTGCGGCGTTTTTTGACTTCACCGCCGCATTGTTCTGAACGTCTAGGCCGAGCTTCGAAAACAGCCTAGAAAGCGACTGTCCCGTGACCTCCGTGCTAGAGTCGCCCGTCCCCTTAAGGCCCACGACAATTCCATACCCAATCAGAATATTCTCTCGAACACCCTTCACGGTCGCTACGTCCTTCAGGCGAGCCCCGCTCGCAATAGAAGGAAAGCCAACGATGAGCATAGCAACGCTGATGCTACTGAACCACTTCAACGCGATATTCATACAACTTTCCCGAGGTCACTGTATCCTCGTCACCGATATCCGATCCCTTCAAAATCCCCAAAAGACTAACGAGCTTACTTCCCCCTCGATAGGGTATCCGCTTGGTACCCCGAACCTTGTAATTCCCGTTCGGATACCTCTGCACGATTTCCGTCATGAACGTCTCGCCCGCTTTCACTCCCAGCGAAGGTCCCACATCAATTTCTGCCATACTTGCGGCTGTTCCCGTTTTCTCGTCGGCGCCCTTAGCCGCCGGTGGCGGAGCCCCCTCTGCGGGATCTTGCCGACCCGGAGCCGCCTGGGCTGCCCCCGCTCGATCCGTTCCAGTAACCGCCGCCTTCTGCATCGTGCGAATCTGGGCAGCTGCAACCTCGACTTCTCGCTCTGGAGGAGAAAGTGTCCGCGTTATATCGAGACCGATATCCTTCAGAAGACTCTCTTCTATGGTCACCGCGACGATGTCGCCTACGCTGCGAACTCGGTTTTTGGTAAAAAAGTAATTTGTCTGTCCATTCGAAGCCCACAACGAGCCTTCGTTAGGCGCCTCATCGAGAAAATCGGCGCGGGTTGCCCGTTGCCCATTCTTGTACTGACGTTTCACTGAGGGCGCCATCTGGGGATTATTTCTGAAGCTGGGGCTTTCCTCCGCCTCGTTCAACGAACCGCGTAGTCGATCCCGCTGATTGTTGGCCAAATTATCGTGGCTAACCCAAGAGTCTCGGCCTCTGCCATGAGCCGCGTACGAGGCAGGCGATCGATCGTGATGTCCAACTGTTCCATACGCGTCTGGGGCCATCGAACCGGGATCATCATCCAACATTCCACGCTCTGCCCACATCCCCCCGCGAACCGGCTCCTGCGCCGCCGCATCAGCGTCATCGAAATCAGGACGAAGAACACCAGAAAGTTGTGTGCACCCAGACAGAATAAACAGAGCCGACGCAAGAACGAAGTGCCGGAGAACCGAATGGCTCATAGCTCGACCTCCACTATGCCGCCCTCAATCAAACGCCCGACCAGGGTTCTCTTGGTCTTCATCGAGGTCACCCGAATTTTTTGGTTCAAGTACCCAGGCTCTTCAGCCATTCCCTGCGTCGTCAAGGCGACCCGACCTGCAATGACTTTGAGGCGAACCATCTCACCTTTTCTTAGGTTGGGAACCCGTTGAACCGCGCTCGTCAACACGGGACTACCCTCCAAAAGCGTATTTCGAGCCTCTAAGCCAGCTACTGGCTCTTCTGGCGAAAGAATAAGCCCCCTGACCTCAGCGATCAGCCCACGGGTTACATCCACCGTTTGAATCGAAAAATTGTCCGGAGAAAGAACACTCCCAGGAGCGGCCCTTTGTCTCGGGATCCACGCCTTAGCTAAAAGCGTGTATTGAATGCTTCCGACGGACGTCGCTGTCGCACCTCCTCTAGGGTCAACACTCAGAACCTGAATAGCCATTTCGCCGGGCCGCTTTTCGTGGAGTACCGTGACCTTCTCAATCCGTGATCTGGGCATATTTCCTGCTTCCCAAGCGATGTCCCCATGCAGCTGAACTTGAAAAATCGGAAATTTTTTCTTTAGCTCTGCCCTGACGCCGTCGACCAGGTAAGACGAAGACACGGTAGCTGCGTTGGCAATGCCGACCACCCCTGTACCCAAGGCTATCATGATAGTTAAAACGAATCGGATCATGTTCTCAACCTGCTCCTCAGCTATTTAATCGCGGAAGTTGCGCCCATCATTTCGTCAGCAACCTTCATAACCTTTGTATTCATCTCGTAGGCCCGCTGGGTTTGAATCATTTCAACCATGCTATTGGGGACATTGACGTTCGACCCCTCCAGGGCGCCCTGCTGAATCAGACCCGCTCCATCCTCACCTGGCGTGTTTTGAAGCGGTTGGCCGCTTGCGGCGGTGGCGCGATAGATCCCCGCACCCGACGTCATCAACCCTTCTTCATTTACAAACCGCACCAACTGAAGTTGCCCCAGCTCCTGCTCTTCGCCATGCGCCATCTGAGCGATCACTTGACCCGACGGAGAGATGACAATGTTGTTCGAGTTGGGCGGAATCTGAATTTGTGGGATGAGCTGCGCCCCGTTGGTCAACAGCAGCCTTCCCTGGTTATCCCGCTTGAACGCACCTGTGCGAGTATATCCGACATCGCCATTCGGCATCTGAACCGGGAAAAATCCTGGCCCCTCAATCATGAGATCAAACGGATGATAGGTCATCTTGGCTGGACCTACTTCGAAAATCTTATGTTGAGCTGCGACCTTAACGCCCATGCCTTGCTGAACACCTACCGGCGATTGAGATGCCGCACCCAGCGCACCGCCCGGTTCCTTGATGGTTTCGTACATGAGATCCTGAAATTCGTTTCGACCTCGCTTGTAACCATCCGTATTGGCGTTGGCCATGTCGTTGGCAAGTCGTTCGATGTTCCTCGACTGCGCTTCGAGGCCTGACGCGGCCGTTGTTAGTGCGCGGATCATCCTATTTGTCCTGGGCTAATCATGATCAAAGCCTCCCCAAGTCATTTGCTTCGCGCTGCATGAGCTCGCCGTAGGTCTTCATGGCCTTCAGATCCTGCTCAAACATTCGATTAGCCTTGATCAGATTCGTCATCTCCTCGATTGGGTTCACGTTCGAAGTCTCAATGACGCCCTGTTTGACGATCGACCGCTCTCCCACCCGAGCTAGATTTTCGGGCGAGGAGTTCGCAAACAGTTGCCCCGCCTGCTTCCGTAACTGGGAAGGCTGGGCGAACTCGACCACTGAGAGTTGCCCGACCTTGTTTTCTCCCGCAAAAATCTCACCTTTTTCCGTGATCGAGATATTCACCCCTCGATCGCGCAAATTAATGAACCGCGCTGCTTCGTCGCCCATCAACCCCTGTCCAGCCGCGACTCCTCCTTGAGTCGGCTGCCCTCCTTGGCTCGGCTGAACGGCTGAGGCTGGTAGCGCGGTAGCCAGCCCTCCGGGTTGAGCAGCCAGCACGGGGTATCCTTCAGTGGTCACTAATCGGCCGTCCATGGCCACCTTGAGACTTCCTTGTCTCGTATAGCGAACACCGTCGGGCGTGCTGACCTCAAAAAAACCGCCTCCATCAATCGCGAGATCGAGTGGATTGTTGGTTACTTTCAGGTTCCCTTGTCGAAAATTCGTGTAGGTTCCATCGACCACCACAAACGACTGGTCCTTGCCGTCGAGGGGATAGAGATCCTTATCTTTTACGGGACCACGGGGAATATCCTGGGCCACGGGTTCGCGCTCGAGAACGCTCATGTACTCCCGGAATGCCGGCAGGTCTTTCTTAAAGCCGTCGGTGTCCGCGTTTGCGAGATTGTTCGCCACAACATCGACCGCTTGCGCTTGCGCGGCCGCTCCTGATGCTGTGACCCAAAACCCTGTCGCCATCCCTAGTCCCCTTTGGAAGCTTCCTGCCTCCTGGGTAAGATTTAGCAATCGGCATGCCGAAAATTTTCTTGAGGGAAAATCACCTCGCCGACCGAATTTCTCTGAAAATTCAGGCACCTCAACTATGAAGCGGCTACCGCGTCACTCCTCTGACAGGAAAAAAGAACCTAGACCCGGCAAATATTTGCTACTTTATACCCGTGCTACTCACTTCAAAACCCATCCTGGAAAGTCACAAACCGGACCTACTGGCCAGGGCCGAGGCCGTCCAGCGGAAGCGGGGCACCCCACCTCACCTCGCCGTTTTGATCGTCGGTGAAGACCCGGCCAGCCAGATCTATGTTCGCAGCAAAGGGAACAAGGCTCGAGAGCATGGCATCTCTTCTGAAACCATCACTCTACCGGCCAGCACCGCTCCGGAAGAAGTCTACCGTCAGATCACAGACCTCAATCGCAACCCAGCAGTCGACGGAATCTTAATTCAACGCCCACTCCCTCCGTCTTTCAGTGAGGAGCAGGTTTCCTATTGGATCACGCCCGAAAAGGACGTCGATGCGTTTCATCCCGAAAATGTGGGCCGACTCACCCTCGGCCTCTCCTGCTTTCAGCCCTGCACTCCGGCCGGGGTGATGGAGATCCTTCGCCACTACGGAATACAGACCACTGGGAAGGTGGCCTGTATCGTCGGGCGCAGCTCCATCGTGGGGAAGCCCATGGCTACCTTGCTTCTCCAGGCCGACGCCACCGTCATCCAGTGCCATTCACGTACGCGTGACCTCGCAGCCCACACACGCCAAGCTGACATCCTCGTCGTTGCGGCCGGGAAAGCTAGGCTCATCGAGGCCCGGCACGTGAAGCCGGGCGCTGTAGTCATCGACGTCGGAATGCATAGGGACGAAAATAACCGCCTCTGTGGGGATGTTCGCTTTGATGAAGTTCAACCCATTGCCTCAGCGATCACGCCGGTACCGGGTGGCGTCGGCCCCATGACCATTTTGCGTCTTCTTGAAAACACCGTTCTATCCGCAGAAAGAAAATTATGAGCCTCAAGCGAACCGCGCTTTACGACGAACATGTCCGCCTCTCGGGCCGACTTATCGACTTCGGTGGCTGGGAGCTCCCCGTTCAGTACTCGGGTGTCATAGACGAACACCTGGCTTGCCGCACAAGCGCGGGTCTATTTGATGTCAGTCATATGGGCGAGGTTCTCCTTGAAGGCCAGGGAGCCGAGTCCTTCCTGAACTGGCTGGTTTCGAACAATGTCGCGAAGCTTGCGATTGGGCAGGCGCAGTACAGCGTCATGTGTAACTTCGAAGGAGGCCTAGTCGATGATCTCGTGATCTACCGACGGGCCGCCGATCGTTTCCTCGTGGTGATCAACGCGAGCAACACGGAAAAGGACGTCGCCTGGATGAAGGCCCGATTGGCCGAGTTTGCTCCAAAGCACCCGCACCTTCCGGTCCGTTTTGACCACGCCAGCGACCGGTTCAGCCAAATTGCCATCCAAGGAAGGACCGCCGAGGCAATCACCCAGAAACTTACCCGAACGCCGCTATCGGAAATCAAAACCTATTGGTTCACCGAGGGGACGACTTGCGACTCGGTTCCGACCCTGATCGCCAGGACTGGGTATACCGGGGAGGATGGATTCGAGCTCTACGTACCTTGGGCCGAGGGTCCGCGTGTTTGGCGCGCCCTTCTCGAAGCGGGTACTGATTTAGGTCTGAAACCGTGCGGACTCGGAGCAAGAGATACGCTCCGAACGGAAATGAAATACCCGCTCTACGGAAACGAACTCACGGACGAGACCAACCCGATCGAAGCGGGGGTGGGTTGGGTCACAAAGTTGGACAAGGGCGACTTCGTCGGGCGCGACCGCATTCTTCCGATCAAAGAAAGCGGTCCACGACGGAAATTGGTCGGCTTCAGGGCCCTTGATCGGGGGATCCCGCGGCACGGCTATCCTATTTATGATCAGACCGGCGCAAAAAAAATCGGCGTCATAACGAGTGGAACCCAATCACCCTGCTTGAAACATGCGATCGCCATTGGTTATGTAGAGACTCCGTATGCGGAGATCGGAAGCCGGGTGACGGTCGACGTGCGCGGGCAAAAAATTTCGACCGAAGTAGTCGCCACCCCTTTTTATAAACGCCCCTACTGAGGAACCAAGTCCATGGGATACCCAACTGAATTCCGCTATACGAAAGATCACGAGTGGGCCAAGGCCGAAGGGAACCTCGTCACGATCGGGATCACCGACCACGCCCAGAGCGCTCTGGGCGACGTTGTTTTCGTCGAACTGCCGGAGGTCGGGCGAGAGCTCAAGTCACATGAGACTTTTGGCGTCGTCGAAAGCATCAAGGCGGTTTCCGATCTCTATTCGCCCTTGACCGGAAAGGTGACGGAAACGAACGCCTCGGTCATCGATGATCCAGCTAGTATCAACCGAGACGCCCATGGCGCTGCTTGGCTCATTAAGATGGAAATCGCTCATCCATCTGCTCTTTCCGAACTGATGGACGCCCCAGCGTACGAAGCCTTCGTCGCAACGCTCAAGTAACCGTCACAAATCAGATGAGAAACCAATTCTTTATCGTCTCGGCACTCCTGTTTATCCTGGTTGGAGTAGGCAGCTACCTTTGGCATCCTATCGCCTTCCTGTTCGGCTTTCTCGTTCCGCTTTTCTTGCTCGGCCTGGCCGATATCTTTCAGAGCCAACACACCGTACGAAGAAATTTTCCGGTGATCGGTCATGGCCGCTACCTTCTGGAAAAAATTCGTCCCGAAATAAATCAGTACTTCATCGAGTCGAATCTGGACGGCAGGCCTTTCAGCCGGGAAAGACGCTCCGTGATCTACCAGCGCTCTAAAAACGTCACCGATACGGTGCCGTTTGGCACCCAAGATGACGTCTATCGAGAAGGCTATGAATGGATCAATCATTCCCTGATTCCTGCCCCCCTGATGCACACAGATCCGCGGGTACGAATCGGGGGTGACCGATGTAAGCAACCCTACGACGCATCTCTTTTCAACATCTCCGCCATGAGCTACGGCGCGCTCTCAAAAAACGCCATCCTGGCGCTCAACCTCGGCGCAAAAAATCGAGGATTCTATCACAACACCGGCGAGGGCGGACTCAGCCCGTACCACCAGGAGGGCGGGGGCGACCTCGTTTGGCAAATAGGGACGGGCTACTTCGGCGCCCGTGACAAAGTCGGAAATTTTTCGGCTCAAGAATTTCAGAAACGGGCGATCCTTCCACAGGTCCGAATGATCGAAATTAAACTCTCGCAAGGAGCAAAACCCGGCCATGGAGGAATCCTGCCAGCACGCAAAGTCACAGCGGAAATCGCGGCAATTCGTGGTGTAGAAATCGGTAAAGACGTTTTATCGCCCCCTTCCCACTCTGCCTTCTCCACACCGATCGAGCTTCTCCAATTTGTCGATCAACTCCGCGAACTCTCCGGGGGCAAGCCCGTCGGATTTAAACTTTGCCTAGGAAAGCGCCGTGAATTTTTTTCGATCTGCAAGGCCATGCTGGAGACCGGCCTCTTGCCAGATTTCATTAATATAGACGGCGGCGAAGGCGGTACAGGGGCCGCGCCACTGGAGTTTTCTAACTCTGTGGGGACCCCTCTCAACGACGGTTTGATCTTTGTGCATAACGCGCTTGTGGGGTTGGGTCTCAGGAAAAAAATTCGCGTCATCTGCGCCGGCAAGATCTCAACTGGCTTCAACCTAGCTTCCAAATTTGCCTTAGGCGCGGACATCTGCAACTCAGCCAGAGGCATGATGTTCGCGCTGGGCTGCATCCAGGCTCTGCGATGCAATTCGAATGATTGCCCCACGGGAGTCGCGACCCAGAATCCCTCACTCATGAAGGGGCTCGACGTCGGCAACAAGGCCGACCGGGTCGCTAGTTTTCACAAAAACACCCTTCATAGCTTTCTCGAGGTCATTGCGGCGGCAGGTCTCAAGGACCCGACTGAGCTTCGGCCCTGGCATATTCAACGAAGAGTGAATTCAACCGACGTAAAACACTACGGAGAAATCTATACCTATCTGGAACCCGGCGCACTCCTGGGCCCCGATATTCCCGAGGGATACCGCCGCCCATGGAAGGCCGCGGCGGCGCACACCTTTGATGCGCTCAGTGGTCCTTAGGCTTCCTCGTAGCTCGCCACTGGCGGGCAAGTGCAGATGAGATTGCGATCTCCGTAGACCCCGTCGATCCGACTTACCGAGGGCCAAAATTTGCGCTCCCTCACCCAAGGCAACGGATAGGCTGCCTGTTCGCGAGGATATGGCCGGTTCCACTCAGTGCCCGTCACCACCTCCGCGGTGTGCGGCGCAAGTCTCAAGGGATTCCTCTGACGATCCATCTTACCTGCCTCGATCTGCGCAATCTCTTGCCGAATCTCAATCATAGCCTCGCAGAAACGATCAAGCTCCTCTTTCGACTCGCTCTCGGTCGGTTCGATCATCATCGTGCCCGGCACCGGAAACGAAACCGTCGGTGCGTGAAAACCGTAATCCATCAAGCGCTTCGCGATATCTTCAACCTCAATTCCCGCTGCCGCTTTCAGATGCCTCATATCCACAATGCATTCGTGCGCTACGCGCCCATTCTTTCCTTGATAAAGCACCGGGTAGTGCGGCGCGAGCCTATGAGCAACGTAATTCGCGTTCAGAATCGCCACCTCCGTTGCCGTCTTGAGCCCGGCGGGGCCCATGAGCCGAATATAGATATAAGGAATCGGCAATATACTCGCGCTACCCCAGGGAGCCGCCGAGATTGCACCGACTCCTTCTTTTCCGCCCACCGCTACGACGGGATGGCCAGGCAAATACGGCGCAAGATGCTGCTTCACGCAAATGGGGCCCATGCCTGGACCTCCGCCTCCGTGAGGAATGCAAAAAGTTTTGTGTAAATTCAGATGACAAACATCCGGCCCGAAGTCTCCGGGACGGCAAAGCCCTACCTGAGCGTTCATGTTCGCCCCGTCCATATATACTTGCCCCCCCTGTTGGTGAACAGTCGCGCAGATTTCGCCAATCGCCTCCTCAAACACTCCGTGAGTCGAGGGATAAGTAATCATCAACGCCGAGAGGCGGGTTGCATGCTCCTCCGCTTTGCGCTTCAAATCCGCCACGTCAACATTTCCGTTCGTATCGCAGGCAACCACCACCACTTTCATTCCCGCCATCACAGCGCTGGCGGGGTTGGTCCCATGGGCCGATTGAGGAATCAAACATACGTCACGATCATTCTGGCCCTGCGCCCGCTGATACGCGCGAATCACAAGCAATCCCGCGTATTCCCCCTGGGATCCCGCATTCGGCTGAAGCGAAACGGCTGAAAAGCCCGTAATCTCCGCCAGCATACCTTCTAGCTCTTGCGTGAGCTGGGCGTAACCCCGGGTCTGCTCTGAAGGAGCAAAGGGGTGAAGCTTCCCAAACTCCGGCCAGGTCACCGGGATCATCTCCGTCGTTGCATTGAGTTTCATCGTGCAAGAGCCCAAAGGAATCATCGACGACGTGAGAGACAAATCCCGACTCTGTAACCGTGTCATATAGCGAAGCATCTCGTGTTCAGAATGGTAACGGTTGAACACTTCATGAGCCAGGTACGGGGTCGTTCGAAGCAGCTCCGCCCCGACCGGAAATACAGCTTTGGAGCGAAGATCCTTGAGCGCAAGTGCCCGGCCCTTTGAACCCCCGAACACCTCAAGGAGAGCCCTGAGCGACTCGTCATCCGTCGTTTCATCCAAAGAAATTCCGACGGTGCGCTCATCAATCTTCCTGAAGTTCATTCCCGCCGCCGTACTTCGAGCCATGAGAGCATCAGCCGAGTCGCCTCTACCCGAGATCGTCAACGTATCAAACACAGGTCCCGACTCTACAACAAAACCCAGCTCCTTTAGACCCAGCGCCAAAGTGACTGTCATCCAGACAATCCTCTCCGCAATGGCCTTGAGGCCCGAAGGCCCATGAAAAACAGCGTACATGCTCGCCATTACCGCGAGCAACACCTGCGCCGTGCAAATATTGCTCGTCGCCTTGTCGCGTCGGATGTGCTGCTCACGAGTCTGCAGAGCAAGACGAATCGCGGGGCGGCCCTCGGCATCCTTGGAGACCCCGACGATACGACCTGGCATCTGTCTTTTGTACTCGTCCTTGGTGGCCATGAACGCCGCGTGAGGCCCACCAAAACCCATAGGCACACCAAATCTTTGCGCACTTCCAATGGCGATATCGGCACCCATCTCGCCAGGAGATTTGACCAGGCACATAGAAAGAAGATCCGCCGATACGACAAAAATCGCTCCAGCCGCCTTGACCCGAGTGCCAAACTCCGTTGCATCCCAAACGCGGCCATAGGTCGTCGGGGTCTGCACCAAGGCTCCGAAATAGGTGTCGTCAAATGCGGCTTCAGCCGGATCACCTAAAATGATTTCAAGGCCAAGCACGGTAGCCCGAGTCTTGAGAACTGCGATGGTTTGAGGATGGCAATCGGAGGCGACAAAAAATCGGTGCCCCCTGCCTTTCCCTCGAATACCAAGGGCCATCGCCATCGCTTCGGCCGCAGCCGTGCCCTCATCCAACAAAGAGGAGTTTGAGACCTGTAAACCGGTCAAATCTGCGATCAAGGTCTGAAAATTGAGAAGCGCTTCGAGACGGCCTTGTGAAATCTCCGCCTGGTACGGCGTGTACTGGGTATACCAGCCAGGATTTTCAAGAATATTCCGCAAAATAACCGGCGGAGTGAAGCAATCTGAATACCCCATCCCTATGTGGGACCTGAGAATTTTATTTTTCAGCGCAATTTTTTTTACCGCCTCAAGGACCTGCCTCTCGCTGCGGTCCGTCTCCTCTTCCGGCTGCCAACGCAAGGGACGACGAATCCTGATCCCCTCAGGAAGGGTCTCAGCCACGAGCGCCTCCATCGAGGCCAGCCCAAGAAACTGAAGCATGTCGGCAACATCGTTCGATCGAGGGCCAATATGTCTATTCAAAAAAACATCTGAAGAGGGAAACACCGCGTTCGCCATAAAATCCTCAAAGGGTTGCCACAGCCTGCGCAGCCAGCTTAACAACATCTTTTTAGCTTGACGACAATTCTTCGCACAACCCCTTGAACGCTCACCGCATCAAGCGGTACGTAGTGTTCATTCCTTAGGGACCTATGAAACAACCTCCTGCGTTTGCACCCCATTCAAATACCCAGACCACGCTCAGCTCCCCAAGCCCGGACGAGCTCACTCGGATCTTTAATACAGCCCTGGTCGCGTCCAAAATTGACTCGGTCCGAGATTACTCGGCTGAGCTGACGGCTGTCCTCGACACT
The DNA here is from genome assembly GCA_964363305.1 of uncultured Bacteriovoracaceae bacterium. Lineage (GTDB taxonomy): Bacteria > Bdellovibrionota > UBA1018 > UBA1018 > UBA1018 > CAYIHX01. The sequence continues at coordinate 55,844 of CAYIHX010000002.1, forward strand.
CCCGGGTTTCGAGCCATTTTGAGTGCCATACGGACCCTGTCCGTTACTGAAGGGCTCTCGGAACGAAAATCTGCGGAGACCCTCATTCAGACGTTTCGCCGAGTGGATCGGATCTGGGGTGACTATGTGCTCCAAGAGGGAATTGATCGGCTCAAAGGAGCGGGCACGAGTACCGGGCACTAGGTCTTCAAAACGAAGTCCCATCGAATCCGAATATTTCCATCCCGATCGGCGAGGCCCTGGGGAGGGTTAGGAAAGGGACCTGAATCATTAAACGCTTTGACGGCCGCTTCGTCCAGATCCCTCGTTCCGGATTCCTCCACCATCTGAACTCGGACGATTTGACCACCACCGTCAAGTGTCACCAGGACGCGGGTGGTGTGATCCATCTCGCTTGCAAGCGTTCGACCCTTTCTCCAGAGTTTCGAGAGCTGAGTCCCGAGGCGGTGATTCCACGCAATATCGAGACGTTCCCTGATTCGCTGGAAGTAGCCATAAAAGACATACTCTTTCGTATTGAGGGCCGTCGTATCTGATTCCTGAAATCCCTTTACATAATCCTTGGCTACCGCACCGACATACTTCTGCCACCGAGGGCCTTCCGGCTGACTATCCTGGGATTCCCCTCCTGATTTGGCCTTCGGTATAATCACGAGGCCAAACTTGCTCAATGGAAAAGACTGGACCTTCCCTCGAGGAGGCGGCTTCCGTGCTTGGCTACTACTCTGCGTCTGTGCCGCCGGAGACGCCGGACGAACCGCCGCGGACTCCGTCCTTTGCTGGCGGCTTACGGTCTGACGGTCCACCTTCTGATTTTGTTTACCGAGGAACGCCTGCTCCGGCGCCTTCTCGACTCGCTCCCCTGCCTGAGTCTGTACAATTCTTTTCCTCCTCTCATCCTTCTGTTTGGAGGGCGAGGGCGGGTCGAGTTCAATCCACACCGTCTGCCCGCGGGGCTGGGGCGAACGGGGCGAAATCCAAGCGGCAGCCAGAAGAGAGAGCACGGCGAGAGCGTGCAGGCCCAAGGAGATCGAAATGGGATTTCTAAAAGACACGCCTGCTCTCAAGTGGGATGACTCCTCCCCATGAGATCAGTTCGGTATTATTCGATGTCTTCTTTAAGAAACTCGCTTTGAGAATCCGTACTTGACCCAGATGGATGGCTCACTTCCGTTGGCTCCGTACCGTCAATAAACGCCTCCCGAATTGAAAAAGAAGAATTCGCTGAGGCCAGCTTTCCAGTACCTGGATCAATCGACGCAAAAATGACACCGGGAGGAATGGGAAAATCATTGTCGGGATACGGTTTCACTGCTTCACGCATGAAGCTCAGCCAAATCGGGAGCGATGCTTTGGCGCCAGTCTCACCTGGACCGATCGGCTTTTGACTGTCAAAGCCAACCCAGACCCCGGTCGCAACGTAAGGTGTAAACCCAACAAACCACGCATCGAGATAATCATTCGTCGTCCCCGTCTTACCGGCCGCCGATCGTCCGAGGCTCTTCGCGCCATGGCCCGTCCCATACGTGACCACTTCCTTCATCAAATGCGTCATCACATAAGCCACTCGCGGATCCATCACCTGATCAGGATCCTCAGGACTTGGGTAGGAGGGAATAACCACCGCTGGGCGCGAAGATATCCCTCCCGAGGGCCCCAGGTTTGCCCCGGCAACTGCCGGATCAGATTCAGCCGAAACGACCGCTGTAGGACTTGACGACGGCGCAACAAATGGGCGCGCGAGCCGCTCCTCTAAAATTTTTCCGTCGCGATCTTTTACCGCAGTGAAAAAAATCGGATCCAACTTTCGACCCAACCGCGGGAACAGCGAATACGTAGACGTAAGCTCGAGCAAAGACGACGTGCCGCTTCCAAGTGAGATCGATAGATCACTCGCGAAACTCCCCGTCATCCCCAGCCTTCGGCAATACTCAATCACAAACGGTACTTGTATTGCCTCGACAATCTTAATTGTCGGAACATTTCGAGACTTAATCAGCGCCTGGCGAAAGGTTGTGTCCCCGTAAAATTTTTCCTCGAAATTTGTTGGCTTCCACTTCCCAAAGACCTCATCAGAATACACGATCGGCGCGTCGACAATAACCGTCGCCGGGGTGAATCCCTTCTCGAGTCCCGCCGCGTAGATAATCGGCTTGATCGCAGACCCCTGCTGGCGAAGAGCCTGAGACGCTCGGTTGAACTCAGAATCCGAGAAGTCGTATCCCCCCTCCATTGCCAGGACGTATCCGGTCTGCGCCTCAACCGAAAAAAGCGCCCCCTGAACCTCCGGCATCTGATCGAGACCAACAATCATTTTTCCGTCCGTCGAACGAATCGGCCGTACGTAGACCACATCCCCCTTGGTCAGAACGCTGGAAGGCACTCTGGGTTCGGGTCTTGGTGCACTCAGGTTCTTTTCATCTCTGACCGCCTTCGCCCAACGCATTTGATCCATCGGAAGTTCAGCCATAACAGCGCCGATCCGAACACGCGCGACCTTGTTCTTGTCATCGACCTCGTCGACCAAAGCCTGGTAGAGTTCTCCATTCTCAAGAAGCGCCGCTTCCGAGGGGAAGCCTGCGTCGCTTAATGATTCAAACCAATCCATCCTCCCGTCTGGCATAAACATCTGGTAACCCAAGCGCTTCGAAATCAAAGAGATCCTCTGACTCTCAAGGTACTCTTGTACCGCACTACCCTTGGTGATCCGCCTCATTGGACCGCGAAAGCCCATCCTCTGATCAACCTGGCGAAGCCCCTCTCGCAGACTCTTCTTTGCCGAGATCAAAAGCTCTCGTGTCGTAGGGACGGAAATGGTCAAACCATCCTCATACAAGGCCTTCTCTCCATATTTTTCGAGAAGATACCTACGAATATGTTCCACCAAGTGAGCGCCCGGCTTGCTCTTCACGTCCTCATCCTGAAAAATGCGCAACGGCTTTGCGGCAGCCTCCGCCATTTGAGCCTGGGAGATAAACCCGTTTTCCCTCATCCGGCGCAAAACGTATAGCTGACGATCTTTTGCCTTCTTCGGGTTGAGGTGGGGGCTGTACTTTCCAGGGGCCTGTGGCATTCCCGCAAGCACAGCCGCTTCCGCGACTGTCAGATCAGAAACATCTTTCCGGTAGAAAATCTTCGCTGCCGCTTGAACACCGTACGCTCCATGCCCAAGATAAATTTGATTCAGATAAAGATAAAGAATCTGCTGTTTCGACAAATTCCTTTCAATCCTAGAGGCAAGAATCACCTCCTTAATTTTCCGTACGTAACTTCGTTCAGAGGTTAAAAGAAGGGACTTTGCGACCTGCTGTGTGATCGTACTTCCCCCTTGAACAACCTGCCCCGCGCGAAAATTCGCAATACTAGCGCGCAGGATCGACGTAATATTTACGCCCTGATGCTCAAAAAACTGATCATCTTCTGCAGAAATAAAAGCCTTGATTACGATGTCGGGTATCTTCTCGTACGGAACCACGTACCGTCGCTCATTTTTATAGAACTCGCCTAGTTCGACGTCCTCCCGGCCTCCAGAGCCAAGGACTCGCGAGACAATCGGGGGGCGATAGTCTTCCACGGTAATAATCTGGGGCAGATTGCGCGAGAAGAACCAAAATACGGCGATCCCTCCCGCCGTTGCGAACATCGTCCCCGCTAGCACCAGGACAAAAGCTACTTTGAAAAGCCATCCTAAACGACTCATTCTTCCGTTCGCACTCCCGTCAATTCCTGAAGACGCTCCAAAGAAGCCCTCATGGCTCTCTTCCCTTGAAACGCCGCATCCGATCTCTTGTCAAAATCCAGCAAGTGAATCCCGCTCATGTCCGGTCGAACAACCAAATCCGCCCCAAGAAGTTCCTCCTGGCTGGCCTTCTCTGCCTCCAAAAATAGGCCATTCAGACGCATTTCCTGTTCCCTCTGCTCAGGGTCCTCAGCTACATCCGAGGGATATACGGATCCTAACTGCTGAAGGACATCGACAACAACAACAGGACCGATATTCAGTGCCCTCGCTTCCGAAACTGGGAACGCCTTTGGATGGAAATTGATCACCGATTGCTCGGCGGATCCTGCGATCAAGCTTCCTTGTAGCGCGCGGACAATTCCACCCTGCCACTCCAGCGCGGAAACACCGTCCGTTGACGGAAGCGTAATTCTGAGTGGGATCCTGCAATCCCGCAAATCCTGACTTCCAAAGAGATCGTGGAGCGCGCCCGAAAGCCTTGCACGCTCCTGTCCCTTCCTGAAAAAAGCCGAAATTCCCTTTTTGTGCAGAAAAAAATCCCGTTTCAGTTTCTGCAACTTCCACTCGAAGTCATTCATTGAGGGGCTCATGCAGTACATCGCACCAATCAGCGCACCCGTGTCCGAGCCTAGGATCGCCCCAATGGGAATCTTGGCCTCATGAAGCGCGCGCAAAACTCCGGCATACGCATATCCGCGCGCAGCACCTGGCCCGAGAACGAGAACAATCGGTCGAACAGGCACGGGATCGGGTCCAAATGCGGGCCCCTGCTGGGTAGGGAGAGGTCCATACGGCAAGGGAGGTCCAGAAAGATCGTCTGAATCCGATGTTCTGCGTGGGGCCGACGAACACGCGACCATCGCCAAAGACAGCATCGTCACGAAAAACAGTCGACTCATAATGGCACTGCTATAGCTAGGTCGTTTCATCTCTTCCAATGTGCTAAAAATTCATGATTTCCATGGGTCCCAGTAATAGGAGAGTCTATCAAGGCCAGCCTTTCTAAGCCAAGAACTTCAAATCCCCGAGTTACTTCGTCAATAGCTCCGTGACGAACGTCCGCCGACTGGACAATGCCGCCTTTGCCCACCTTTTCTGGTCCTACTTCAAACTGCGGCTTAATCAGCGTCACCCACTGGGCCCCAGGCCTTGAAATCTCGCGAAGCGCGGGCGCAAGCTTCAGAAGCGAAATGAATGAAACATCGACCACAACTAGATCGACGAGCTCAGGCAGACTCTCCTTCGTCAAATATCTGGCGTTCAACTTCTCGAGAACAATGACCCGCGGGTCATTCCTGATTTTCCAATCCAATTGATTGTGGCCAACATCGATCGCGTAGACGCGCGCGACACCTGCGCCGAGCAGTACTTCACTAAACCCGCCGGTCGAAGCGCCGATATCCGCAGCAACCCAGCCGACCGGTTCTATTTTGAATGCCTCGAGCGCACGGGCTAGCTTCAGGGCGCCGCGAGAAACATAGGGATGATCCTGCGCTCGCAGGCGAATGATGGCCTCTTCACCGATCAGTGTCCCCGCCTTAGTCTGCGGCTCATCATTCACGAGAACAGACCCACTCATGATCAGGGCCTTCGCGCGCTCGCGGCTCCCGGCTAATCCCCGCTCAACCAGAAGCTGATCCAAACGGGACTTATTCCTCATGCACCTGACTCTTCAACTCCTTCACTCTTCGAACGATTCCGTTCGAATCCAGACCGAGGATCGCCTCTAGCTCCTCGACTGTGCCCTGGGGCACGAACTCGTCGCCGTAGCCAATATGTTCAAACGGGCTGCTCCGATGTCCGAGTTCGAGTCTAAGTGCCTGACCAAAACCACCCCGAATAACTCCATCTTCCAGCGTAATGACGCCAGCTCTCTTTAGCCCCCGAAGGTAGGAAACAAGCTCGGAGGCAATCGGCTTGGCGAAGATGGTGCTCACGCAGGTCACTCGAATCCCCTCACGCCCTAATACAAGAGTTGCCGCAGCGGCCCGAGGAGCCGTCGTTCCGAGAGCAACAAGAATCCATTCTGGATCGGCCACCTCCTGATGAACCCTGAATTCAGGCGTCCCATTTCCCTCAAGCACCTCGCGTCCGGATCCCCGCGGATAACGGATGGCAACTGGACCTCCATCGCCAAAGGCCGCTCCGACAGCATAATCAACGTCGCTCAGACAACCGGGCGCGATGACCTTAAAATGGGGAATCATCCCCAGATAGACCAGATCAAACAATCCGTGATGTGTCGGCCCATCCTGCCCCACCACGCCCGCTCGATCTACGCCAACTACCACGGGAAGGCCCTGAATCCCGACGTCATGAATCAGCGAATCGATCGCTCTCTGCAAAAATGTGCTGTAAATCGCGACGAATGGACGCAGTCCCGCGGCCGCCATCCCGGCCGCGAAAGTGACTGCGTGCGGTTCCGCAATTCCTACATCAATGGTGCGCGCCGGATATTTTCGACCGAACTCGGCCAAACCCGTGCCCTCGAGCATGGCAGCGGAAACCGCACAGATCCTGGCGTCGTCCAGAGCCACACGAATCACCGCTCGTGACGCTCGCTCGCTATAGGTCTCCAACCGGACGGGCGACACACTAGAAATCTTGTCGGCCGCCTGATTGGGCCCTACTCCGTGAAAGAATTCGGGATGCTCCTCCGCTGGCAGATATCCTCTCCCTTTTTGAGTTCGAAGATGTAGAACAACCGGACGGAGGGGCACGCGCTCGCGAATCCCGGACAAGGCCCCCAATAGGTAAGCTAAATCATGCCCGTCACCAGGCCCCAGATAATCCAACCCGAGCGACTCGAAAAATGCCGAAGCCTTTCCATTGCTCAGTAACTCAGAAATTCCGCCCACATTCTCTGAGATAGACATCTGATTGTCGTTAACAACGATCAGCAACGGGCCCCGTGCTGAATTTGCGGTATTCTGCAGCGCCTCAAATGCAATTCCGGCCGTCAACGCTCCGTCTCCCACGACGGCAACCGTCCAGCTCGAATGATCTCGCCATGAAAAGCCCAGTGCAGCCGCGACCGCGGTGCTGCTGTGTCCGGCACCGAACACATCATGTGGGCTTTCGTCCCTACTCAAAAAACCACTGATCCCCCCGCACTGTCGCAGAGTGGAAAAAACGTCCTCCCGACCCGTCAGTAGCTTGTGCGCGTAAGCCTGATGCCCAACGTCCCAGATAATGGGCTCCTCGGGAGACTGAAAAACTCGGTGCAGGGCAATCGCAATCTCAACCGCACCCAGGCTCGCGCCCAGGTGACCTCCGTTCCTCGAGGTGACATCGATAATCTGAGCACGAATTTCCACGGCAACGTGCTCAAGATCGGCAAGGCTCAGAGTCTTAAGTTCCGCGAGCCCGGGAATTCGGCAACCAGGCTTCATGACCCCGCCGTGAATGGCCCCGTTTTTGGCGAAGAGTCATTACTTTGCGCATTCAAAAGTAAGTCAACCTTTTGCTCTGCTGCAGACAATTGCTCCGAACAAAAGCGGGTCAGTTTCACCCCTTGTTCAAACGCCCTCAGGGAATCCTCGAGTTGCAGCTCGCCAGACTCCATTTTCTTGACGATCGCCTGAAGCTCTTGGAGCGCTGACTCGAAAGGCGCCGGCTGCCCCGACGGATTTGTATTCGACATGCTGCGTACTTAGCACCGATCAAGTCTTACTGAAACTCACCCGATAGATTACTGGTGCCTTTTTCCGAGTTCATCAAGCGTAGTATCCCTTTGATCGTTGTGACTGGCTGCGTCTTCGCTAACCAGGCCTCGGGGGCCTCGACGGCCGACGCAAGCGGATGCATGCAGAGCGGACCACTCCTTTCGATCGACACCTCCGGAATTGTCGTTCCAGAGGCAGGCGTCACGCTGGGCCCCTGGGCCCTTCCCATCCGCCCGGGACCGCACGAACCTGTCTCCCATGCACTCGTGTCCGTGGAAATTGATGCGGCCTCCCCAGAATCGATTCACGAGGTGAGAACTATTTTTTCGTTTCCGGACCCAAAACCCTTTGGAATTCCCTTTTCGCTCGAAGCTATGAGTATCAATTCCAGCAGCTGGTTCGGTGAACTCGCAAGCTGGGTCGATTGGTCAGCCGGGTGCTCTGGACCCGGCCGCTCCCTTTTCCCCGGGGGAACATGGTCCCAGTCCTTGCGGGTTCCCGCAGGCCCGGATCCCCACATTATTCAACATTTTAAGTTGAGTGTATGGGGCGCCCGCAACTGACCAGGGGTTGGGCAGAGGGATCCTTTGCATCCACTAATTCCTAAATAAATACAGATAGATGCCCAGGTCCGCCAGGCAGGGTTCTTGCTTCATTCCTCCTGATGCATTCGTACCCGATCACCTCGTTGGCGGCTCTCCTCCTGGGAGTCCTCGCGCCTTCCCTAGGCCTTGCGGCTCTCGAGCCGGGCGGCGGCCTTGGAGGCCCTTCGTCGGAGGCGCTTCAGCAGTCTGCAGGGATCAGTGCAACATCCCATGGCAATCTCCACAGCACCAGCCCATCTGAGGAGGCCATTCAAACTTCACTTGAAGACAGCCTGAATCGCGTCTCTCCCTCCTTTCACGTTCCCCTCGAACTTCGTGCGTCGGTCGGGTTTTGGCTTAACATTTATGCCCGCTATTCGAGCCTGCAAGTTGTTCTTTATGACAGCCTTCACCCCGAGGTGATCTATGAAGTCGTCGATCTCCACGCCCTCAAGGCGCGCTCACGAAATGAGATCGCATTCTCGATCGAGAGGGAGCGGTTGCTTAAGAAAAAGCTCGGGTCGTATGCAGACGCGTTCCTTCGCCTTGGAAAGACTCGCTCCATGTCCCAGCGAGCAAAGCTCGCGAAGGGCCACCCAGAGGCACGCGCCATTCTCGCGGGCCTTTCTCGATCTTCTCATCCAAAACATGGTTTCAAACGCTATAGCGCCCAACTGAGGCTGCAACCCGGACTCAGGGAATTTGTGATTCACGGGCTCCTAGAAATTGAGCCATACCTAGGGGACATGGAAATTATTTTCCGTGAACTGGGCGTGCCTACGGAGCTTACCCGCCTTTCGTTGGTAGAAAGCTCGTTTAACACCCAAGCAATTTCTCGCGTCGGAGCAACGGGCGTTTGGCAGTTCATGCCTGCGTCTGGAAGGGAGTTCCTGCGCGTAGACGACACCACGGGAGTTGACGAACGGCTTTCTCCGATAAAATCGACGGTCGCCGCAGCGAAGCTCCTTCGACGAAACCAGTTGAAGGTTGGAAATTGGCCCATGGCGATTACCGCATACAACCATGGCTTCCGAGGTCTTGGACGAGTGCGATCGAAGACCAACCAGGATCAAAGAATCATGAAACTCTACGCCCTTTGCGGTCCCGCTTCGCCACTCGGTTGGGCGAGCAAAAACTACTACTCCGAATTTTTGGCGATGATACACGCCGAAAAATATCGTTCGCTTCTTTTCGGTCTCGAGGAATATTCCGATGCCCCCTCTCTAAATTCATTCGCCTTTTACCGCTTACCGGCGCCCGAGTCCGCCGCTCAATTTTCGATCCGTCGCGGTTTTCCATACCGCGAGATGCGTAGACTAAACCCCGAAATCGAAAATTTTCACAAACGCCTGCCCATTGGCTTTTTCCTAGTCATCCCCGCGCAGTTTGGAAATTCAAATGCCCTACGGCAGACCCTTCGCCAGTTCCGCGTGCCTTCTAATACGGCCCGAGGACGGAGAGCACTTTCGGCGACGTTAGGATCAGCTCCGAGAAAACCGGCTTCCCTCCACCCGAGAAGACGTCCACACGACAAATCCCGGCCGGTACTTCGGCGGCTACGAAGCGGGAAAGACGCGCGCTCAGCGCGTCGTTCATTACTAAGTGATCATCCTCATTCAAAACATAAGTCTCGGGCTCTAGAGACATACCTTCAGCCACAACCACATCTGTCGTCACGCGGTACTGCCGATTCGGTTCGTGGTTTCTTAACCACGAGGGCAGCGCGCCGACGATCATCGCCGCGCTCTCCGCATGCACTCCACCGCTGAGCTGGTTGGTCCAGCGATCCACTTGAGCATCGCTCAACAAGAAGAGGGTCTTCCTCATCTCAGCCCCACCCTCGATTCGATGCCGCTGGACCCGCCCGTTTGGCAACTGAACATCTACCCAAAGCGGATACCCAGGCCAGTAGGACACATCTGGCTGTCGGCTTTTTCCGCCTGAGTCAGATACATGCGCCCCTGGTTCGGAGCCAACCCCTTGTTGACCCACAACACTAACGGAGACTCCTGCCATCGGCCTCATGGCCGTGCTAGATCCATCATAAATCGTCAGCTCTAAAATTCCCATCTGGGGCACCGGGTTTTGAACATAGGATGCCATTCCCGGCAAAACAGACAACGCGAGGGCTCCACGGGAGGCTCCCTTTTCGTCAGTCACATGAAGAAGCTTCGCCCCAGGCTGGACATTAAAAAAAACAAACCGATTACCGACAATGCTGGGCTCTGAACCTACCCCTGAAAGCTGCACATTCCAGCCATCAGGAAGCCGTCCGAACACAAGACCCCGATCTGCGTTCCAGCTTGTCTTTAAGCGCTGTTCCAGCACCCTCAAAGAGTTGAAGGAAATAAGTTCCACCTCCTCCACCTCAACACGTTGTACAGTCCGAGTACGCGCAATGGTGGAAACGTGGTCAGGCGATTCCGTAACCGTCCAGGCCGCTCGAGTAGTGGCCGCACCCTCACCGTCACTGCTGAGCACAAAGCGGGTAGCGCCCTCCACCTCGAATCGCTCTTGAAAGGCCTCGACCGCGAGAGCGAACTTTCGTGAAGCAGGCTCCTCGTGGGTATCGGGCTTAAGCGCACTCTTGGATTGGACGCCACGGTCTGTCCGGGATCGCTCTTGATCTGAAACCGAGCGACTCGCAACCGTGCTTGAAACGCCAGTCACGATCGCAGTCGGGGCAGGGACTGCGTGACTATTCACCTGAATATTCACTGGGGCTGGATATTCATTTTCTTCACCCGGCTGAGTAGTCAGTATTTCTCTCGCGGGAATGAGCCGCATAGGGGCCGCCAGGGTGCGGCCTATGTCGAGCCCACCTTCCGTCGTTGCCGCTGTCGAGGCTATTGGCAACACCTCTTGGACCTCTATCTTCTCCGCTGCCGCAATTTGCGGCCCCATCTGAGAAGGTGGCGGAGCCGAGGATTTCACAGTACTCTCCGTGACCTGGGTCGGACCGAATTCCGCAGCAGACTGTTCTCTCTCCGCCATCAGCTGCTCGAGCGTATGGGTATTCAACCCCTTGAGTAGCCACTCTGTTTGCCGGAGACGACCGACAATAGAAAGCTCTGCCTGCGGCTCTGGAGTAACTTGCTTGGACGCGACGACAACTCGCTGAGATTTCTTTTGAAAAGCCACCCGCTTCTGTATCCACTTTGTTTTTGCCCGGGGCTGAGGAGACCTACCCACCTGCTTCGTCGAAACTTCCTCAGTGGACGCATAGCTCTGCTCCGAGAGACCTCCAACCAGTGCCAGTTGAAAGCCCCTGCGTAGGCTCATCCAGACCCACCGTGGGTCCGCCGCCGCCTCTATGAAAGGTTCTTGCCCAAGATCGCTCACAATCACTACCGCATGAGCGGGACGAGTCCCGCTCTGGAACCCTGAGCCGTTACGCCGTGCCCTCTGGTGAGCAACTCTATGGGAGGGATGAACCCTCGCGAAGGGAGCAGTAGGTTCTGGAACAACCACTTTTGCGCGATTCATTTGCGCAGGCCGCTCAAGATGGACACCAAAATCAACATGCCCAAGCCAAGCCAACTTCCGTGACGAACGTTCAACCTGCTCCCAGGACTCAGAACGATGCTGGATCCAACTTGCGGCAAGAAGAAAAACACCCGCGCTGAGTGCCGCTATAGCGGTCCCAGCAGAGAGGAGAAAACTTGAAGATGTGGGAGCGCTGCCGTCCTTGGAATTCACACGTCTACCAGGGACCAGGATATCCTGATCTCACGTCTCCCAGCAAGCATGTGCCCATTTCCCGGTCCTCCGAAATCTGAAGGACGAGCTATCCTGGCACTTTCTTGGCGGCAATTTCCTGCCGAATAAGGGCTCGCTGGAGTTTCAACTGGTACTTGTTAAAAGCACTACCCGTCAAAGCGGCTTCTCTTAGCTGCTCTTCTGCCTTTGCCTGGGCCGCACGAGCGCGCCCTACATCGATCTCGACCGCTAACTCAACCGTCTCAGCCAAAAGGGTGACATGGTTCGAACGAACCTCAAAAAAACCGGTCGTAATGACACCGTGCTCAGATTTCCCATCGGCATACTCAATGATAAACGGCCCCGTCTCCAGGGTCCCAACCATTGCCGCATGCTGGGGAAGCACCTGAACCTGCCCCTCGCTGCCCGATAGACTTACCGATCGGATCTCCGCTTTATCGAGAAGCTTCCGTTCGGGGGACATCAAACTGATGCGTAAGGTGCCTGGTTCCATTTGTACTCCGATTAGACCAGCGTCTTCGCCTTCTCGAGCGCATCTTCAATGGTGCCCACGAGATAAAAGGCCTGCTCCGGTACTTCGTCATGTTTACCGGCACAAATTTCGGTAAATGCTCGAATCGTATCTTCGATTTTTACGAACTTACCCTTTGTGCCCGTAAATTGTTCCGCCACAAAGAAGGGCTGGGACAAGAAGCGCTGAACCTTTCGTGCGCGCGCGACGGCCAACTTATCTTCTTCTGACAACTCATCCATGCCAAGAATGGCGATGATATCCTGCAAATCCTTATAGCGCTGCAAAATGGACTGAACCATTCGTGCTACACTATAGTGCTCCTCACCCACAATCTGGGGGTCTAGCACACGAGAAGTCGAAGCCAGCGGATCAACGGCCGGATAAATGCCCAGTTCAGAAATTGCGCGGGACAAATTAGTGGTCGCATCCAAATGTGCGAATGCTGTCGCCGGAGCTGGGTCGGTATAATCATCCGCCGGAACATAAATCGCCTGAATTGAAGTAATCGACCCTTTATTTGTCGAGGTAATTCTCTCCTGCAGCTCGCCCATTTCAGTCGCCAGCGTGGGCTGATAGCCGACCGCAGAAGGAATGCGGCCGAGCAACGCCGAAACTTCTGAGCCTGCCTGCGTAAATCGAAAGATGTTATCAACAAACAGCAAAACATCCTGGTTCTCTTCATCGCGGAAATATTCCGCGATGGAAAGCGCCGTTAGCGCGACTCGAGCGCGGGCGCCCGGCGGTTCATTCATCTGCCCATAGACCAGGGCAGTCTTGTTAATAACGCCAGACTCCTTCATTTCCATCCAAAGGTCATTCCCCTCTCGAGTGCGCTCCCCGACGCCCGCGAAGACCGAAAACCCGCCGTGCTGAGTGGCAATGTTGTTGATGAGCTCTTGGATCAACACCGTTTTACCGACGCCAGCACCACCGAATAGACCAATCTTTCCACCGCGTGCGTAGGGCGCGAGCAGATCAATCACCTTAATACCAGTAAAAAACGGCTGCATATCCACAGACTGATCTTTGAATGGCGGCGGAGCGCGATGGATAGGATAAAACTTCTTTGCCGCAATCGGAGGGCCACCGTCGACAACCTCGCCAATCACGTTCAAAATCCGACCGAGTGTTTCACGACCAACGGGGACCGTGATCTGGGCGCCCATGTCCTTGGCTGCCTGCCCGCGAACCAGTCCATCGGTACTGTCCATAGCGACGCAACGTACCGTGCCCTCGCCGACATGCTGCGCGACCTCGAGAACGAGGTTCCACTCCTTGTCGCCGACAGTCTGATTTGTAACCCGAACTGCATGACGGATTTCCGGAAGCTTCCCGGAGGCGAATTCAACGTCAACAATCGGCCCGATGACCTGCTTAATATGACCAAAATTTTCTGACTGTGCGGTCGCCGACATACTCTATCTCCTTAACTGGCCTGGGCCTGTGATTCACTGCCCGAAATAATTTCCAAAAGCTCTTTCGTAATCCCTGCCTGGCGTTGCTTGTTATAAGCCAACGTCAGCTTCTTGATCATCTCACCGGCGTTCTTAGTCGCATTCTCCATGGCCGACATTCGAGCCCCATGTTCACCCGCCTGGGACTCGAGCAGCACACGAAACACTTGAATCGGAAAATTCTTCTCCAAGAGACGGTAAAATACTTCCCCGGGAGCTGGTCGCACAATGGCACCCTCCATGACCGCCCCCTCAGACTCCTTCACCCCGAGAATACCCTCGAGAGTCACCGGCAAAAAATCCTCGACAACGACCCTTTGAGTCGCCGCATTTTTAAATTCGTTAAAAACAAATTTCACCTGGTCGGTAACGCCCGCCTCAAAATCAGCGAGCAATTGCTTACAGAGCTGCTGAGCCTTGGCAAACGTAACTTTACCTCCGGCTTGGTCATAATATCGACCCTTGGAAACCGATCGCTGCCTGAAAAAGTCATTCCCGCGACGGCCGACGAACTCGAGCCGTATCTCCGAATATCCGGCCTGATTCTCCCGAGTCCACCGCTGTGCCATCTTTACAACGTTCGCGTTAAAGCTCCCGCAAAGGCCACGATCAGAAGTTACCACCACTAACGTCAATCTCGGCAGCCCAGCACCCGGCCCCCCGGTAGAGCTGTCGCGGAAGTAAGGCGACTCTACCTTATCGAGACCTGAAACCAGGCCAGCCATCAAGCGGTTCAGTGCTTTTGCATAGGGTCGCTGGCTCTGAATCGCGTCTTGGGCCCGACGCAGCTTCGCAGCCGACACAAGCTTCATTGCCTTGGTCGTCTGCTGCGTACTCTTTACAGATACGATCTGCTTTCTAAGGTCCTTAATGCTTGCCATCTGAAGTCCCTTTTAAATGACGAAAATGCCTGCAAACTCTTTCAACGCTACTTCCAAGCGAGCTTTAAGCTCTCCCTCAATTTTTCCGGTCGAAACTATCTTTTCAAAAACATCACCGAACTTCCGATCCATGAAACTCAGCAGCTGCTCCTCATATTTTTTCAACGAAGCTGTCGCGAACTTATCCAGATGTCCATTCGTAGCCGCATAAACCATCACGACCTGGCGCTCAACCGGCATCGGAACGTACTGCCCTTGCTTCAAAATCTCGGACAACCGCTGCCCACGTGCAAGCTGTCTCTGGGTAGCCGGATCCAGATCACTCCCAAACTGTGCAAACGCTGCCTTCTCGCGATACTGCGCCAGTTCAAGACGAAGGGGACCGGCGACGGATTTCATCGCCTTAATTTGGGCCGCGCCCCCCACTCGCGAAACGGAAATCCCTACGTTTACTGCTGGCCGCACGCCCGAGTAAAATAAGTCGCTCTCCAGAAAAATCTGACCGTCCGTGATCGAAATCACGTTCGTCGGGATATAGGCGGAAACGTCACCGGCCTGCGTCTCAATGATGGGCAAAGCCGTCAATGAACCGCCCCCAAGTTTGTCAGACAACTTGGCTGCACGCTCCAACAAGCGCGAGTGCAGGTAAAACACATCCCCAGGGTAGGCCTCGCGGCCCGGCGGGCGACGCAAAAGAAGTGACAATTGACGATACGCCTGAGCTTGCTTGGTCAAATCGTCATAGACGATAAGCGCATGCTTGCCCGTATCCCGAAACCATTCACCCATGGTTACCCCGGTATAGGGGGCCAAAAACTGGAGAGGCGCCTTCTCTGCCGCGGTCGCGGTCACGATGATCGTATGCTCAAGAGCCCCGTGCTGGCGGAGCTTGTCAACCACCTGGGCAACTGTGGACTGCTTCTGGCCGATAGCCACATAAATGCAATAAACGCCCTTACCCTTTTGATTGATGATTGTATCGATTGCGACCGCAGTCTTGCCGGTCTGACGATCTCCAATAATCAATTCTCGCTGCCCTCGCCCGATCGGAATCATGGAATCAATGGCCTTGATGCCCGTCTGAAGCGGCTCGTGCACCGATTGGCGCTCAACAATGCCAGGAGCCTTGATCTCCACCCGGCGGTAGTTCTTCGCATTCAGGTCGCCCTTGCCGTCCACTGGCACGCCCAGAGCGTTTACTACACGCCCAAGTAGCTCCTCGCCGACAGGAACTTGAACAATCTTGCCCGTCCGCTTGACCGTGCCGCCTTCTTTGATAATGGCGTCTTCGCCAAGGATGGCAACCCCGACCGCCTCTTCTTCGAGATTGAGAACCATGCCACTCACGTTGTGTCCAAAGTCAACCAGCTCGCCAGCCATCGCCTTCTCGAGGCCGTAAACCTTGGCCACTCCGTCGCCGACGGAAATGACGGAACCCGTTTCCGAAACGTCGAGCTTCTTTTCGAAATCAGCTAACTGTGACTTAAGAATCTGAGTAATCTCTTCCGCACGAATCTGCATATTTTCCCCAACTCCTCACAAAAACTAGTTCAAGAACCTCAAGGCGCCCTGTGCCAGGCGTGCCTGAATTTTTTCCAGCTGGACCCGAAGGCTACCGTCGTAGGTAACCCCCTGAATCGCCACCCTCACTCCGGCCAGCAGCCCAGGGTTGTTTTTCACCGTAAACTGTACTTTCTTGCCCAACTTCTTCCCGAAGGCCTGAGCAAGCGACGCGATGTCCGCGTCCGTGAGTGAATCTGCCGTCTCGACTAAGCCACGGATTCCACCAGCTGCCGCAAGCCGAACACCATCAAGCGCTTCGACAATTTCGGCGAGATCTGCCACTCGGCCCTTTTTTGCTAATAGACGCAAAAACTGGTTTGTCAGAACGCTCAAACCCAGTCCTTCTGCGATCTGTTTAACGAGATGGACCTTCTCCTGCCTTGACGTCGCCGGGCTCCCCAGCGCGATGCTAATCGATCTGTCTTTCAAGATCACACCAGCTAACCCTGAAAGCTCCGCCTGTGTTTGGTCGAGCACCTGCGACGGGCTCGGCCCCATATCCGCGATCTCAACTAGCGCCTTCGCATAAGATTTAGAAAAACTCATGCCACGGTCTCCACCTGCTGTGAGAACTCCTGGCGGATTCGTGCGCGGGCATCCCCAGTGAGACTCTCTTGAATCTGATCTTCAGCGCGTCGAACAATCCTCTGCGCCATCTCGGCGCGAAGCTCGACCCGAAGATCCGCGCCAGCCGCAACTGCGGCTTTGTACGAGTCATCAACAATACGGGCCGCAAGGAGCTTTGAATTCGCAACGACTTTCTGGCGTAGCTGCTCAGCCTCGGACCTCGCCGACTGCCGTAGCGCCGACGCTTCTGCATCGACCGCCTTTAGTTTCGCGGCAAACTCTTCCTTTTGAAGTTTGGCCCGAGAAAGAAGCTGAGAAACTGCCTCAATGTCGGTGCGAATCCGATCTCTGCGCTCCACTAGAAATTGCCGAAGCGGGGGGCGGGCCTTCCAAGTCAAGATCACCAAGAGAAGGAGAAAATTAAAATAGGAGAACAGTAGGGATTTCATTGGCGCCTCTACTTCGTCATCAGTTTCTCGGTCACAGACCGAGCGAGCCGCTCAACGTCAGCGCGAAGCTCATCTCGCACTCGATCACGCTGACTCTGTAGGTTTTCGATCGCTCGCTGGGTAATCCCTTTAGCCTCTTCCCGGGCCGCGCGAAGATTCGCGGCTTCCTCTTTTTTTGCAGAAAGGAGGGTTTGTTCAATTTCAGCCCGCGCCAATTTGCGCTCCTCTGTAAGTCGGCGCTGGTACTCGTTAATCTTCTCCTGTGCCTGACTAATAAGTTCCTCCGCAGCCTTCCGGTCTTCGATCGTCCTCGCGTGACGCTTTTCAATCAGCTGCAGAAACGGCCGGAAAAAAATCTTCGAGAGTAAAAAATAGAGCGCTGTGATGATTACAAGCTGGATGAAAAATGTACTATCCAATCCGAGCTGTTTTAGGATGGGAGCCACGAACCTTCTCCGAATTTGTGCGAAAGTTCCTGCTTGCTAACATGTAGAAAAGAGGACGGTCAAGACGAGTTTCTTCCCACTACTTGGATTGGCGTCCGGACTTTGTGTGATCCACCGGGCCATTCAGCGTTTTCACCGCCGGACGTACGTCGGAAAGGAAGCTCTTCGCTGGAGCGCTCGAACTATCCATCATCCTGCTGCTCCCCTCGAAAATCACTCCATCATCGACCTTGAGACTGGGAGTCAGAATTTCGCCCCGAAAAATCGCAGGCCGATGAATCTCAACCCTTTGACGAGCCCGAACCGTGGCACTCACTTCACCACTGATGATGACAGCACCGGCCTCAATTCGCCCTTGGACCCTGGCCCCCTCGCCGATGATCAGGGTGTCCGGAGTAAAAATTTCGCCTCGGAAAATTCCATTAATTCGCAGGGTCCCTTGAAACGATAGCTTCCCCTCGAACTCACACCCCTGGTCGATAACTCCCGTCACAGATACTTTAGTGGCGGGCACACTTAAATCGATTTTTCTGGCCATACTTCCTGATTCTGCATGGCTGCGAGGATTCGCTCAAGCTCGTTGCGATTTGCATAGTGCACGACAATCCGCCCTTTTCGCTCCGACCCCTTCAATTCAACCCGAGTTGACCATTTTCTCGTCAGCTCTTGAGCAATATTGAAAAGACGGGAACGGAGGTCCGCCGCAACCTGAGGGGATCCGGCGTTATCTCGGGCAACCTCAGCACCGGTACCCATTTTTGTGGCCTTAAGGCGCTCGATCAGGCTCTCCGTATCTCTAACGCTCAGTGTCTTTTCGAGGATCTCTTTTCTCGCAAGAAGGCGCAATTCATTCTCTTCCAGGGCAAGGAGTGCCTTTCCATGCCCAAAGCTTAACGCACCACAACGAAGATCCCCGATCAACTCCTCGGGTAGGCGCAACAGACGGAGATGGTTTGCAATTGACGCCCGATCCTTGCCCACTCTTCGGGCCGCCTCTTCCTGCGTCAACGTAAAATCCTCGATCAGCTGAAAGTATGCCAGAGCGGTATCAATACAATTGAGGTCTTGGCGCTGGATATTTTCAATGAGGGCCAACTCAAGTGCTTCTCGGTCCGTCGACTTCCGAATAACAATCGGCACCTGCTTCAATCCGGCCATCTTAGCCGCGCGCAACCTGCGCTCACCCGCAATCAGCTGATAACCGGTCTCCGTCTTGCGAACGACAAGTGGCTGGATAATCCCATTCGATTGAATTGACTCCGACAGCTCACGAAGGGCCGACTCATCAAAATCCCGACGCGGCTGATACTCGTTTGCCTCGATGTCCTCAACCGCCGCCAGACTGATTCCAGGATGCCGATCTCGGTTGGGGCTCTCCATGCTGCCGCCAACCATCTGCGATCCCATCCGCGCTACCCCCTCTACCTCAGAAGGAACAACGACCGTATTGTGCGCGCCCGCCCCCGGAAGGAGCGATGCGAGGCCTTTTCCTAGCGCCGGTTTTTGAGCCACTTCTCGATCCTCCAAATAAACTAACTAGAAATTGCTTCTGCCTGTTTCGGAATTTGAATAGCCTCGGTCGAACCCAACTTCTGTAACCCAACCGGAGCCTCCGCGTTGGGTTGATTCCGAGCTAATACTTCTTTTGCAAGATTCAGATAGGCCAGACAGCCCTTCGAATCGATGTCGTAAAGCAATACCGGCTTTCCGAATGAAGAGCATTCACTGAGCCGAACGTTCCGGGGAACAACCGTGTTAAAAACTTTATCCCCGAAGTGGTTGCGAACCTCAGTTACAACCTCATTCGCCAAATTATTTCTTCCATCGAACATGGTCAAAACAATGCCCTCTTGAACTAGCGCCGGATTCAAGCTCGCCCGAATCAGAGAAACCGTGTGAAGAAGCTGCGAAAGCCCCTCAAGAGCGAAATACTCGCACTGCAACGGAACCATAAACGAATCCGCCGCCGTAAGAGCGTTTACGGTCAAAAGACCTAGCGATGGCGGGCAGTCGATCAAGATGTAATCGAAGTGCTCTCGAATCGACTCGATCGCGGTCTTCATCTTCATTTCACGAGCGAAAGCGCCCACCAACTCAATCTCTGCTCCGGCAAGATCACTGGTCACCGGCGCGATAAAGAGGCACTCCATCTCGGTCGGGATAATGATGTCCTCAAACGACACCTCCCCAATCAAAGCCTGATAAACTGTTTTTGAAGAATCAAGCTTGGCTTTATCGACCCCAAGCGCGGACGACGCATTTCCTTGCGGATCAAAATCAATGACCAGCACCTTCTTTTCTCCGATTGCAAGAGAAGCTGCCAAATTAACCGTCGTCGTCGTCTTACCGACTCCACCCTTTTGATTCGTTAAAGCGATCACCTTACCCATTTGGCCCTCACGAAATCCTATCTCGCGCGAAAAAGCAAATCGAGAGAGTTCTCCTGTTTTTCTTCAGGGAACTCTCTCGTTTTGCGGTTGTGGTTGGCGTGGATAATCAAACCTACTGCGGCGATCTGCCGCATACACATAGACTAGCCACGAGTAGCCTCTCAAACAAGTGTTTTTATGTCTTTATTTCATGGCAAAAAATTGACTGGTCGGCCGACTCTCTTGGGTCGGCTAGGTCTGTGTTCTACGTGGAACATTATTTTGGGCCTTTCGGCCTAGTTTCACGATGACCCGCCGTTTATCTTCTTCGCCGACCTTATATGAGTATTCACTGTCCTTTCGAAGGTTCTCCCCAATACCTTCGATTTGGCTGGCTACCCACTCTTGCTCCCACCCTTTGCCCTTAAGTAGGAGAAGGTTGTTCCACGTAGAACATTTGCCTATCCATCCAAAAATTCGACCCACCGGCCCAACTGCTCGCGCAATGATGGTGTCCCGTGAGTTCGTCGCGAGCCAGTTTTCCGCTCGCCCCCTGAAAACCCGCACATTCAATAACCCGAGAGCGCCGACCGTCTGGGTTAGAAAATCCGCCTTACGCCCCTCGGACTCGCACAGAACCCAGTCCGTGTGTGGTTCCAGAATGGCGCAAGGAACCCCTGGTACGCCAACACCCGACCCAAGGTCCAGCATCCGGTGATCCAAAAGGCCTGACTTCACTAACTCAATACAGTCGACCATATGGCCCTCGAAAAAATCCCTAGGGCTCAGTAAGCGGGTCAGGTTTTGAGCCTCGTTCTCCTTGAGTACCAGCTCTCGATAGAGCACCAATTTTTCAGCGGCTCCCTCGGTTGTTCGATGTTCCATCAAAAGCCGGCGAAATTCTTGCGAACTGCTATCAGCCATGGCTCTCCCCTCTTTTTTTGAACTTCAGCTGTATCAAAACGGATGCGACGGCCGCTGGGGTTATCCCTGGCATCCTCGAGAGCTGTCCTAATGTTTCCGGCCGGGTCGCTCTGAGACGCCCAAGGACCTCAGTCGAGAGCCCTCCGACCTCTAGGAAGTTAAAGTCCCCCGGAAGTCTTGTTCCCTCGTTTGCCAAGACAGAGGCGATCGCTGCCTCCTCTCTTTTGATATATCCCTCGTATTTGGTCTGAATCTCAACCTGCTCTTGAATCTCGTCCGACGACGGGGTCAGTGGAAAACCCAACTCTAACACCTCGTTCATTCCCACTTCTGGTCTTCTGAGAAACGCCTCGGCCGAAACTCGATCGCGAATGGCGCTCTGCCCTTTCGACTTAAGCCAACTTTGAATCTCGCCTGTCGGACTCCAGTAGTGCGTCTTCAGCCCAGCACAGATGCGCTCAACCTCGTCCCGCTTCTGACGGAAGCGCTCATGGTCCGCACCTTCAATAAGCCCGAGTTCGAATCCCTTTTCAGTCAGGCGAAGGTCCGCGTTGTCCTCTCGAAGCAACAACCGATGCTCTGCCCGAGAGGTGAACATGCGGTAGGGTTCATCCGCACCCTTCAGAACTAAGTCATCGATCAGGACTCCAATGTAACCCTCGTGCCGCCCTAGCACGAATGATGAACGGCCCAGGACGGCCTGGGCGGCGTTAACCCCCGCGACGAGCCCCTGAGCGCCGGCCTCCTCGTAGCCACTGGTGCCATTCACTTGGCCCGCAAAATAGAGCCCTGAAATATCCTTGCTCTCCAGCGTTGCCCGCAATTGCCGCGAATCAATGGCATCGTACTCGACCGCATAGCCATAGCGAATGAACTCAGCATTCTCTAGCCCAGGAATCGTCCGGACAAACAGGTCCTGCACATCCTCCGGGAGGCTCGTCGATATCCCATTCACGTAAATCTCATCCGTTGTCAGCCCCTCCGGCTCTAGAAAAATCTGATGCCGATCTCTCTCCCGAAAACGTTTCACCTTGTCCTCGATTGAAGGACAGTACCTTGGCCCCACGCCTTGAATAGCCCCGGTGAACATAGGAGACCTGCCGAAGTTTTTTTCGATCACCTCGTGCGTGCGAGAATTCGTATAGACAATGTGACAGCTCACTTGGGTCAGTTCCGGAAATTTCTTACCTCGATGGCGGAACGAAAACGGAATCGGATTCAGGTCTCCGGGCTGCTCCTCAGCCCGACTGAAATCAATGCTCCGGCGATGAAGACGCGGAGGCGTCCCTGTCTTGAGACGAGTCATGCGGAACCCTTGCTGTCTGATCCAATCGCTCAGCCCTACGGCCGACCGATCGCCCGCCCGTCCACCCAGCTGTTGCTCCTCCCCTGTATGCATTACAGCACGCAAGAATGTGCCAGCCGTAACGACTACACTAGAAGCCAGGAGCGTCGACCCGTCTCCGAGCAGAGCGCCCGTCACCCGCTGGCCCTCAATCAACAACGAAGTCACCTCCGCCTCGATCACATCCAAATTGGGTACGCTCCGAATGTACGCCTGCATCTGGGCGGCATACATCGGTTTGTCACACTGGGCTCGGGACGAACGCACCGCAGGACCCTTGCTCGAATTGAGTCGGCGGTACTGGATCGCAGCACGATCCGTCTGGATGCCCATAATACCACCTAAGGCATCGATTTCTTTGATTAATTGTCCTTTAGCGAGGCCGCCCATTGCGGGGTTGCAGGACATGAACCCAATACGATCCGAGCGCAAAACCACCATGGCGGTTCGGCACCCTATCCGTGCGGACGCCACGGCTGCTTCGCAACCGGCGTGACCGCCTCCAACTACAACTACATCCCAACTCATCGGCTGCGGGGAGTTAGCAATTCTAGGGTTCGCTTGTCAATTATGGAGCGGGCGAAGGGGCTCGAACCCTCGACCTCAAGCTTGGGAAGCTTGCGCTCTAGCCAACTGAGCTACACCCGCCCCTATGACACCGAAGTCATAAGAACTAGCGCAGTCATTTCCTCTTCGCAAGAGGTCAACAGGTTTCACAACTGCTGACTGACCTCTCCAACACCTGGGTAGGCCGACTCCCCTCACGAAATACGGTGATTCCCTTGCACCCACGGCGAAAGGCCTCAATATAGGCGAAAGCGACGTCCTGCTTCGTTGCCCCTCTCGGCAGATTAATCGTCTTCGAAACACCGCTATCCGAATGTCTCTGAAAGACTGCCTGAATCCGAAGGTGTCCCTCGACTGTTACCTCGTGCGCCGGGTTCCAGCTTAAGCCGAGCACCTGTCGAAGGGTTTCGTCAGAATAGTCCATTTTTTCAATGCCTTTCTTGCGACTACTCATCACTCGCTCTACCGCGGGATGAATCTCCTCCAAGCGCTCGCCCCCCAAAATATTCCGCGCCAGGGCTGCTGCGAAAATGGGTTCGATCCCGTTTGAGCAGGACGCGAGAATACTGATGGTCCCGGTCGGGGCTACTGTCGTCACCGTCGCATTCCTCATTTTCGGGTACGCCAAGCGATCCCATAACGAGCCTCGCCAGGCAGGAAAACTCCCACGCTCGGCGGCTAGCTTGATCGATGCCCGCTTCGCCTCCCGATCGATGAATCCCATCAAGCGGGCGCCCCAATCCTCGGCCTCGGGAGAGTCATAGCGGATTTGGCTCAAGAGCAAAAAATCCGCAAAGCCCATGACGCCCAGCCCGATCTTCCGATTCCGAATCGTGATCGCCCGCGTCTCCTGGAGCGGGAAATGATTCACCTCAATGACATTGTCCAAAAAACGAACCGCAGTATGAACGTCGTTTTTTAGTCCGCTCCAATCCATGCCGGACTCACTCCAGTAGCAGCTCAGATTCAAAGAACCCAAGTTACAGGATTCAAATGGCAGAAGGGGCTGCTCTCCACAGGGATTTGTGCTTTCAATCAATCCGGCCTTCGGCGTCGGATTGAATAAGTTCACCCGGTCAAGAAACACCAAACCGGGCTCACCACATGCCCATGCACTAGTGACAATTTCATTAAATAATTCGGCCTGTTCAGGATGACTATTCATGAATTGATTAGTCATCCCAACAGAAGTGTTGAAGTTCGTTAGGCTCTGCATGTCGCGTTTGGCGGAAATGAACTCTCTGATATCCGCATGATTGATCCCGAGAATGGCCATGTTCGCCCCTCGCCTTGCTCCGCCCTGCTTAATCGTCTCTGTCGCGACATCAAATATCCGCATAAACGACACAGGTCCGGAGGCTACCCCGTGGGTGGACCTCACACGTCCACCAGCGGGACGCAGGCAGGAGAACGAAAAACCCGTTCCCCCTCCGCTCTGGTGGATCAATGCACTCGCCTTAAGAGTATCAAAAATGGATCCGAGAGAGTCCTCAATGGGCAAAACAAAACATGCGGAAAGCTGTCCCAGCGGGCGACCCGCATTCATGAGCGTCGGACTATTCGGCAGAAATCTCTGCGCGCGCATGATCTCGAGAAACGCCCTCCGCCACCGTTTCCGGGCGCCCGAACTCGACTCCGCAGCGGCGACGGTCGTTGCCACCCTGTCCAGCAGTTCATCGGGGTCCTCAATTACGCGCCCACCCGCGTCTTTGACGAGGTATCTCTTTTGGAGGATGCGTAAGGCGCTCTCAGTCCATTTGGACCCCTTCTCAGACTTTGTGACCATACCCCCTCGATTCTGAAGCAAAACTGCGCTGCTGGACACCCCCTCCGCACATTTGCTTTACTTAAAGACACTCATGAAGACCCTCACCTCTCGAAACCCCGCTGATGGCTCCCTCCTCGCTGAACTCGTCCCCACGACCCCAGACCAAGTCATCCAGGCCTTTGATCGCGCGCGCGCCGCTCAGCGGGCTTGGGGTGCCCTACCTCTTTCCGCTCGTGCAAAAACTCTCCTTCAACTTCGCGAAGTAATCATCCAACACACTGATGAGATCGTTGAGCTGATCACCCAGGAAAATGGAAAACCCTATTTCGAGGCGCTCGCAAACGAGGTGATTCCTTCCGTCGACATGCTCACGTTTTTCGCCAAAAAGGCGCCGTATGCGCTGAGGGACACCAACCTCCCCCTCTCGATCATGAAACATCGACAGAGTACCCTCAACTACTGGCCACTCGGCGTCGTCACAATCATCTCACCCTGGAACTATCCTTGGCTTCTCCCCTTGGGCGAGATCATGATGGCCCTCGTCGCGGGAAACGCCGTGATCTTCAAGCCCTCCGAAATTACCCCGCTCATTGGCCTGAAAATCCAGGCCATGTGTGACCTCGCCGGCTTTCCTACCCATCTGCTGCAAACCCTCCTCGGTGACGGCATACTGGGTTCCCAGATTATTGCTCAAAGACCGAACAAGATTTTTTTTACCGGAAGCGTCGCAACCGGAAAAATCATCATGGCTCAGGCTGCCGAATACCTGATCCCCGTGAATCTTGAACTGGGAGGCAAAGATCCAATCATTGTTCTCGCCGATGCGGATCTCGATTTCGCGACCAGCGCGACCCTTTGGGGCGGATACACCAATGCTGGCCAGATGTGCGCCTCGGTAGAGAGGGTTCTCGTCCATGAGTCCATAGTGCAGCCCTTCACGACGCTTCTTAGCAAAAAAACTGCCCTGCTCAGGCAAGGGCCCTCTCACTCTCGATCCAACGACCTCGGCCCCATCACGCTTGAAAAACAAAAGAAGATCTACGACAGCCAGCTCCAGGAAGCTAAAGCCGCCGGAATTACTATCTGCGCGGGGGGACAGTTTTCGGAAGACCGTCGCTTCCTCCAACCCACACTCCTGGCGGGAAAAGCCCTTGAAACACTCTCCGTCTACCAGGAGGAAACCTTCGGCCCTGTTCTTCCAATCACCACCTTTCGCTCTATTCCCGAAGCCATAGAAAAAGCGAACAACAACCGTTACGGCCTCCTTGCCTCTGTCATCACCCGGGATCTCGCCTTAGGTGAGCAGATTGCGCGCCAGATCCAAGCAGGATCCGTATTAATTAATGAGGTCTGCTATACGGCGGGCTTAGGTGAGACGCCTTGGGGCGGACTGAAGGACTCCGGAATCGGCCGGAGTCACTCTCTCGAGGGCCTCAAAGATTTCGTAAATATCCGGCATATCCACAAACCACGCGCGCCATGGCTGACCTTCAAGTCATTGTGGTGGTTCCCCTATACGGACATTCAATACAGGACGTTTCGCCTCTTCCTCGAGCTCTATCGCTGCAGCTGGCTCAAAAAACTTGCCGCGTTTCCGCATTTTCTCAGTGCCGCCATCAGGCTCATCAAAAACGACAAGCGCCTCTAATCACTTTCGAGTCGGCGCATTCTTTCGAATATAATCCACGACCTCTTGAAGGCGAGCGCCCGGAGTAAATACCATATGAACGCCGAGCTTCTTCAGCGCCACAATATCCTCCTCCGGGATGATGCCTCCCACCAGAATCAGGGCGTCGCTCAGACCCTTCTCCTTGAGCCCGTCGATGACCTCCGGGACCAATGCGTTGTGCGCACCAGAAAGAATGCTGAGCCCGACAACATGAACGTCCTCATCCACTGCCGTGTTGATGATCATCTCCGGGGTCTGGTGCAGCCCGGTGTAAACCACCTCAAAGCCCGCGTCCCGAAGGGCGCGAGCAATCACCTTTGCGCCACGATCGTGCCCATCCAAGCCGGGCTTGCCCACCAATACTCGAATCTTGCCTTGCGTGCTCACTTCTCAATAACCCCCGGCTTCGCGATATACGCCGTAAACTGACCTTAAAGAATCACAAACTTCCTGCAGTGTCGCATAGACCTTGACCGCCTCGATCACCGGCCCGCACAGATTAGTTCCCTGTGTCGCCGCAGTCTTGACGCCCTCCAATGTTCTGGCCACTGCTGCTGAGGAGCGCCGTCTTCGAAGCGCCGCCAGCTTTTCGATCTGAGCCTTCTCCACTGCTCGGTCAATGTAAAGGGTTCCGATCGTCCTCTTCGGCTCCACCATCTGGTTCTTATTGACGCCGACCATGACCTTTTCGTTCCTCTCGAGTTGGCGTTGAAACAGATAGGCACTGTTTGCGATCTCAGATTGCGGAAAACCCTTTTCAATCGCGGGAACGATACCCCCCATTTTATCGATTTTTCGGATGTACTCCATCGCATCTCGTTCTATGCGGTTCGTGAGCCCCTCGACAAAATAGGATCCGCCTAAAGGATCAACCACATTCGCTACGCCGCTCTCTTCCGCAATGACCTGTTGAGTACGTAACGCAATCATCACCGCTTCGTCCGTCGGCAACGAAAGCGTTTCGTCCATGCTGTTGGTGTGTAAGGAATTCGTCCCACCTAAAATGCCGGCCAACGCCTGAACTGCGACACGGACAATATTATTATACGGCTGTTGGGCCGTCAGTGAAACACCCGCCGTCTGCGCATGAGTCCGCAACATCCAAGACCGGGGATCTCTCGCTCCATACCTCTCACGCATAAGCCGGGCCCAAATTCGCCTCGAGGCACGGAACTTCGCGATCTCCTCAAAAAAATCGTTGTGAACATCCCAGAAAAAAGAAAGTCGAGGCGCAAAATCATCGATCTTCATCCCACGCTTCAGGCACGCGTCGACATAACCAAGACCATCGGCTAGCGTGAAGGCGAGCTCCTGTACCGCTGTGGCTCCGGCCTCCCTAATATGGTAACCGCTGATGCTGACCGTATTCCAATTCGGGTAATGCTGAGTACAATACTCGATGGTGTCGATCACTAGCTCTACCGCCGGCCGAACGGGGAAAAGCCACTCCTTCTGGGCAATATACTCCTTCAAAATATCGTTCTGGAGGGTCCCTCGAACCTTCTCGCGCGACACTCCCTGCTTCTCCGCCACGGCAAGATACATTGCCAAGATG
This sequence comes from uncultured Bacteriovoracaceae bacterium, assembly GCA_964363305.1. Classification (GTDB taxonomy): domain Bacteria; phylum Bdellovibrionota; class UBA1018; order UBA1018; family UBA1018; genus CAYIHX01. The sequence goes on from CAYIHX010000002.1 coordinate 83,626, forward strand.
ACAATAGCCGGGCCATTAATCGTCATCGACGTCGTCACGTCGCCAAGTGGGATGCCTCCAAACAACGTCTCCATGTCCTCGAGAGATGAGACGGCGACACCGCACTTCCCTACTTCACCTTTGGCCATCGGACTGTCCGCGTCGTAACCCATCAGCGTCGGCATATCGAAAGCGGCAGACAATCCAGTCTGCCCGTTTGCTAGCAGCATTTTAAAACGCTGATTGGTCTCTTCCGCGCTCGCAAAGCCAGCGAACTGGCGCATCGTCCACAGCTTTCCACGATACATGGTTCGCTGTACGCCGCGCGTGAACGGATATTCACCTGGAAACCCCAAGTCTTTCAGGTAATCAAAGCCCTCACGCTCGAGATCTGCCGGCGTCGCAAGCAAGGGGACATCCATATCGCTGACGGTAGTGAATCGCTCCGGCCGCAAAGGCTGCCGCCCGATCGACGCGGCCACCCGCCGTTCGAAGCCCTTCAACTCTTTAGCTAGACTACGAGAAGCCGTTAGCTTCTTTTTCTGCGGCCGCTTTTTTCCCTTCGTAGGGGTCTTTTTTTTCACGACTTTCTTTGCCATCAGATTCTCACTTACTCAGCTCCTGCGCTGCGATCACGATCCGCTGAATCTCAGAGGTCCCCTCATAAATCTCAGTAATCTTAGCGTCCCTGTAATTTCGTTCCACCACGTATTCCTTAGTGTAACCATATCCACCGTGAACCTGAATGGCTTTGGTCGCTATCCAAACCGACGCTTCGGAAGCCGCCAGCTTGGCCATTGCGGCCTCTTTCGTATACTTCAGCCCCGCATCTTTCATTTGCGCCGCATTCCACGTCAATAACCTTGCCGACTGCAAACGAGTCGCCATGTCAGCGATAAACCACTGAATGGCCTGGAGCTTCGCAATCGGCGCCCCAAATTGTTCCCGCTCCTGTGCAAATTTCTTCGACGCTTCAAACGCGCACTTTGCTATCCCCAGGGCCTGCGCAGCGATTCCAATCCTGCCACCATCCAAAGTGGTCAACGCGACTTTCAGTCCAGTATTCTTCTGACCCAACATGCAGTCTTCCGGCACGAACACATCATCGAAAAAAAGCTGCGCCGTCGAGGAGGCCGTAATTCCCAATTTGTCCTCCACCTTGGAGACCACAAATCCCTTCAACTTCGTATCCACGATAAACGTACTGATTCCCTTGTGGCCCAGCTTTGGGTCCATGGTTGCGAACAGGATACAAACATCCGCCTCTCTACCGTTCGTAATCCAATTCTTCGTCCCACGGATTTTGTATCCGCCCTCAACCGGAAAGGCCTGGCAAGTCAGCCCTGCCGGATCTGATCCGGCACCGGGCTCCGACAATGCGAAACACCCCAACTTTTCCCCCTTCGCAAGAGGTACAAGCCACCTCCGCTTTTGCTCCTCCGTGCCAAACGCGAGCAACGGGGCACAAACAAGGGAATTATTCACTGACATGATCACGCCCGTTGATGCGCACGCCGACGAGACCTCTTCCATCGCCATCGCATACGACACCGTGTCGAGTCCGGCGCCTCCGTACTCCTCTGGAACCATCATTCCCATCATGCCCATCTCAGCAAGCTGCTTTACAATTTCCGACGGAAATCGTCCCGACTCATCTAGCTCCTTCGCTTTTGGAGCAATCTCAGCTCTTGCAAAAGCGCGAATCTGATCAATCAACATTCTCTTGTCTTCGCCTGCCTCAGGCCAACCGTACATCATCGTATTTTCCTCTTAGTACTGATAAAACCCGCGGCCAGATTTACGACCTAGCCATCCCGCTGACACATATTTTTTTAGAAGCGGCGACGGACGATACTTACTATCTCCCAATCCCTCATGCAGCACCTCCATGATCGCCAGACACGTGTCGAGCCCGATGAAATCCGCCAGGGTCAGTGGCCCCATCGGTTGATTCGTACCCAGCTTCATCGCCGTATCAATATCCTCTACTGAAGCGATGCCTTCGTACAGCGTTTGAATCGCCTCATTGATCATCGGCATCAAAATACGATTTACGGCGAACCCAGGCACGTCTTGTACCTCAACAAACGTCTTACCCATCCTCTCAGCGGCAGCCCTCACTGCGGCAAAGGTGGCATCTGACGTCTGCAATCCACGAATCCCCTCGACCAGCTTCATCACCGGCACCGGGTTCATAAAGTGCATCCCCGCTACTTGTGTCGGCCTTTTCGTCGTAGCGGCGATTGCCGTGATGCTGATCGACGAGGTGTTCGACACGAAAAGGGCCTCTGGCCGTACGACGCTATCGAGTTCCAAAAAAATCTTCTTTTTCAGCTCAAAACTCTCTGAGACAGCTTCTACGACTAAATCACATGAACCAAAATCCCGAAGACTCCCTACTGACTGAATTTTCCCCAGGGTCTGAGCGGCCTGTTCCGAAGAGATCTTCCCCTTTTCCACCAGTTTAGCCAAAGCCCCAGACAGCTTACTTTTCGCCTCCGAAGCTACTTCGGGTCTCGCATCCGCAAGCAAAACAGACATTCCGCATTGCGCCGCAACCTGAGCAATCCCCACGCCCATCTGACCTGCTCCCACCACACCAACGACCTGGATGCTCATGGTCGCACCTTACGCGACGGCAAACCCCCCAGCAAGACTTCGAAAGGACCTATTTTCCTATGCAGAACTGCGAGAATATCCTCCCGAGGATCTCCTCGGTTGGCGTCTCGCCGATCAGAGGGGAAAGGCTCCTCATCGCCTGTCGAATGTCCGAGGCAAAAAATTCGTACTCTGGCGCGGCCAATGCCCTCTCCAAGTCAGAAACCGCATCGACGACCGCCCTCTGTTGGAGCTGCTGCGTCAGAACCAACTCCCCTGGGTCCCGAGCAATCCAGCCCGCCACAAGACTCACCATCTGCGCCGCCGCCTTTGAAATGCCCACTCCTGTCGCCGTAGATGTCTCAACGACAGGTGCGCCACCCAAACAACGAATGCTCTCACGAAAATCAATCTCGTCGGCCCCTCCTCGATCGACTTGAGAGCAAATGATCAAATGTTTTCCTTTGTGCCCCATCTTCTCCATATGGCGCGTCAGGGTTCGAAGCTCTCCCGGAGTGGTTTGCTTCGCAATGACCCAAACAACTAGGTCCGCCTCCTCCGCGGCACGCAAAGTTCGTTCAATCCCCTGCCTCTCCACAACATCCTCGGTGCTCCGAAGTCCTGCCGTGTCTGAGACTCGAAACAGGACACTCTCACCGTCGCTCCCTTCGAGCGTCAACGTCTCACGCACGACATCTCGGGTCGTGCCCGCAAACTCGGAGACAATTGAACGCTCTTCCCCCAAAAGTGCATTAAAAAGGGACGACTTGCCGGCATTTGGCAAACCAACGAACGCGACCGAAACCCCTCCTTGAATTCGACGCCCGCGTTCAAAGCTCGCCGCAAGACGACTTAAAAGGTCCTTGATCTCCTGGGCTCCCACTTTCAATCGATGCAGGCTCAGCTCCTCTACCTCCTGATCACTGAAATCGATTCCAAGCTCGCCAAGCGAAACGAGTTGCCGCAAACCCTCTCCGAGTTGTTCGATCCACTGGTTCTGAGCCCCAGAAAGTTTTTCGAGTGCAAGCGCCCTCGCCTGCGTCGAGCTCGAGTCAATCAAATCCTTGACCGCCTGAGCCTGAAGAACGTTCATCCGACCATTCTTCACCGCCCGGAAGCTGAACTCTCCACGCAAAGCCGGACGAGCTCCCAGTTCAAAAACTCTATCAATGACCTGGCTTGCGACGAAAGCGCCCCCATGTAAAAATAGCTCAGCAGAATCTTCCCCGGTAAAGGACGCCTTCCCGTCGAACCTACACACCAATGCCTCATCTAACGTCTCTCCTGCAGATCCGAACAGTTTCCGCAAAACCATTCGACGTGGAGAGCCCACTGGCCTGTTCGTCAACCGCGCCAAAATATCCGAGGTCCCCTCCCCTGAGAGCCGAACAACGGTCAGCGCTCCGCCGACGGCCGAAGCCGGAGCAACGATCGTCCATCCGTCGGCCAAATAATCTGGGCTACCGCGCGCCAGCCTGAGCGGCCTTTCCATGCCTAATATCCAATTTCTTGTTTAGAAAAATCTGCTGAACAATTCCCGCAACGGCATTTACCAGCATGTAAAGACTCAGCCCAGAGGGCAAAGAAATCATAAACACACCGAATATCACTGGCATCCACTGCATCATCTTCTGTTGCATCGGATCGGTGGCCGTGTTGGGCGTGAGTTTTTGCTGAAAAAACATGGTCGCCGTCAATAAAACAGGTGTGACATAGAACGGATCTTTCAATGACAAGTCGGCGATCCAGGCAAAGAACGGTGCATGATAAAGCTCTATCGAACTATAAAGCACTCGATAGAGAGCAAAAAAGACCGGCATTTGAATAATCATCGGCAGGCACCCGGCCACCGGGTTGTAGCCCTTCGATCTCATCAGCGTCAGCATCTCGCGATTCAGCGCTTCTTTGTCATCCTTGTGCTTCTCGCGAATCTTTTGCAGCTCCGGCTGAATCGCAGACATCTGCTTCATGCTCTTCATGCTCTTGTACGTCAGGGGAAACGTAAGCAGCTTCACCAAAAGCGTCAGCAGAATGATCGCCACTCCCCAGTTTCCAGCCACGCCATAAAACCACTTCATGATCGCCAAAAGAGGGTGGGCAAACACGGTCAGCCACCCGAAATCCACCGCGTGTCCCAAGGTAGGCTCAACTTGCTTCAGAATTTCAAGCTGCTTAGGTCCCAAAAACGCCCGGAGCTTAACTTTCAACGACTCTCCGCTCATCGGATAAACTAGGCTCATCCGCCCCTGGAACGGTCCAATCGACTGTATCAAGCCCCTGGGTTCGACCGTATTTGGACCGTTTATCCACGCAAAAAGGAAATATCGATTCGCGGCCGCTACCCATTTCACCGAAGTAGCAACCTCGCGGAGCTTGATTTCTTCCTCAATCGAGCTCTCTTTTAATGAATCATTCGTCCAATACAGAAAGCGACGATCCTGCTGATCAACAGCACCCTGCTCATTTTGGGCCGAAACAGACGCGAAAAGAAATTGCGGTCGTAACGCGCCCTTCATCTGTACGCTGACTTCTACGTCGACAAAGCCAGTGTTCGATGAAGGTCGATAAACCCGTTCAAGCGCTATTTTGCTGTCCGAATAACTCCAAACGGCAGAACCGTCCCGCTCAAAAATCCTGCCCCTTACGTGGGCCAGATAGGCGAGTTCTGGAGAGTCGAAGGCGATTTCCCCTGCCCCACCTCGAAAAAGAACTTCTTTTAGATCAATCTTGCGATCAGCCGCGCCCGTGTACTTCTTAAGATCCCATGCTGAAAAAAAAGAGGCCTCATTCGACAAGGTAATCGAACCGAGGTCAGTCTCTAGAGTCCGCTTCTCAACCGGAACGTTAGAAACCGCTCCAAGATCGAGAACCGCCGGAGCCTGCTTGGTTCCTCCCTGTGCATCAGTCGCCGAGGGCGTGGTCTGGGTAGACACTGGACCGGTGGGTGCCAGTGGGCGCCGAGGCGCGAGATAAAACCGATCCCACGCAAAAATGATCCCAAATGAAAGCGCGAGCGCCAAGAGAAGTCTTTTTTGTTCCATTATCGCCTCTATTTCGAACTCAATGAAGGTACAGGATCAAAACCGCCAGTACATCCTGGGTGACACCGCGCCACTCTCTTCACGGTGAGCCACCCTCCCCGAAAAAGGCCCCATCGAGTAAGAGCCTCCTCGGCATACTCACCACAGGTTGGAGAAAAGCGACAGCCCATACCAGGCCCGACGAGGAGATGAATCGCCGGCGAAAGAAACCAACGGTAGATGCGAACAAGCAATAGAGTCATCGGGAACGCTCTTCGCGCGGCCGCGAAGCAAGAAATAGCGGCTTACCTAGGCGCAGCGCCTCATCTACCTTGCTAGCGAAATGAATCGAAAAGACTCGGCCGAGCTTCACACGATTTGGAATGACCACGTTATAATCGAATGGCCCGAGAGCGTCGACATTCGTTCGAAACGCTTCCCTCACTCGACGTTTCAGTAAATTTCTCAACACGGCATTCGCTCGTGCCTTGATCGTAAAACCCAACCGAAAATGCCCAAGGGTGTTGGGCACACGAAAAACCACACCGTCTCTCAAACGCATCACCTCACTCCCATCGAAAAACCTGAGAAAATCAGAGTTTCGATGGAGTCGGTTTCTATATGCGTAAGAATACTTGGGAGAAATACTCACGGACGAATGGAAACCCGAAAATAGCCGGAGCTACTTTCCGGAAATCGTCGCGGCGAGACGTTTACGTCCTTTTGCGCGACGACGCTTCAAAACCTGCTGACCCGTCGCGGATTCCATGCGCGCCAAGAACCCATGGCGACGACGGCGCTTTGTGCGGCTCGGCTGAAATGTTCTTTTCATTGTACTGCTCCTCAGACAGAAAAAAGTTGTATGTGACGCAAGGGGGTAACCAAGTAGGCCTTCATTGTCAAGGTGCCGAAGCTCGTGCTATCCCGACAACTCTCAAAATATGAATCCTGGCGCATCACTCCCCACCGTAGAATTGAAAGAAATCTGGTCCGCTGTCCAGAAAGCTTTGGAACAGGTCATTCCTTCGCATTTAGTGCAGGTTTGGTTTCAACCCATTCAGCTCACCTCTGGCGAGAAGACACTTACCGGATACCGATTTGAGCTCTCTGCTCCAAATATATTCTACGAAAACTGGCTCAGGGATCGTTATCCACAGCAGCTTAAGTCCGCGTTTTCACAGGTTATGGGCCTGCCGTGTGAATTCGAATGCCGCACCCTTGATACCGGCGGAGTCACGCAAGGCGCAATGTCTCCACTCGCAGCAGACTCCCCTTCTCTTTCAGCACGGTCCTCGATCGTCACTGAAGCACCGCCCCTGACGAATCCCTCCGAAAACACGTATCCCGGTTCGTCCCCGAGTTTCGAATTACCCCTTCGACCTCCGGTCCATGTCTCGAATTCCGTTCGAACTCCATCTGAAGGTCTTTTTGACCAGCGTTATACTTTCGAGACCTTTGTCGTAGGAAAAAGTAATCAGTTTGCATATGCGGCCGCCCTCGCCGCCGCAGATCACCCCGCGCGGCAGTACAATCCTCTGTTTCTCTACTCTCCTCCCGGCTTAGGAAAAACGCATCTCTTGCACGCTGTTGGGAATCATGTCCTTTCCCGAAATCCAAATTTTAGGGTGGGTTACTTATCCGCCGAACGTTTTGTGAACGAACTCGTTGACTCCATCCAACATAAGAAACAAAGCGCGTTCCGAACGAGATACCGGGACACCTACGACGTTCTGCTCATCGATGACATTCAGTTCATCGCTCGTAAAGAAACGACGGAAGAAGAGTTTTTCCATACCTTTAACGCTCTCCACGGTACCCGCCGACAGATTGTGCTCACCAGCGACCGTCCCCCACAGGATATCGATGGTTTGGAAGAACGAATTCGGACCCGTTTTGAATGGGGACTGGTTGTTGATATTCAGCCTCCAGAGATTGAGACTCGGATAGCCATTTTAAAAGCTAAGGCTGAACGCGAAGATATCTATCTAACGGATGAGGTTGCCACCTTTCTTGCCAGCTACATCAAGAGCAACGTGCGTAGGCTCGAGGGAATTCTTGTCCACCTTCAAGCCCAGGCCTCGCTTTCCGGTGCGGAAATATCCCTTGAGATGGCAAAAGAGGCTTTAAAAATTGAAGCCCCTGAGGAGAGCTCCCAGGTAACCATTGAATCCATTCAAGCGGCAGTAGCAAAGTACTTCGGATTGCGGGTCCAAGATCTTAAGTCTGCGTCACGTGCTAGGAAAGTGGCCCTCCCTCGGCAGATCGCCATGTACCTTTGCCGTAAATACACCCCCATTAGTCTCCGCGAGATTGGTACCTACTTTGGGGGAAAAGACCACTCGACGATCATCCACGCACTCGAAAAGGTCGAGGGCGGCATCGATGCTGACCCTTCTCTTCGAGAAAAAGTGGAAGGTATACAAAACCTCCTCTAGATTTCTGGGTTTTCCATACCAAAAAAGCAAAGACGTCCACCTCTCTCTCACGACGCGCTCCTGCAAATTAAATCATACAGAGTAGAAATGTCAGTTATACGCCTTTTGGTGGATTATCTGGTGAATAGCTGGCGAAACAGCTGTGGATTAAAATATCTCTGTTCGCTTAAATCTGTTGTTTCTCCACCACTTTGAGCGGGGCTGTAATTTATATACATACGACTTTATTGGGTTTTATTAGTTATCCACAGAATTCAACAAACATAAAAGAAACCATTGTTGATTCTTCTTTTTCCTCTGCCACTTTTTGTGGGTATCCCACGGATAAATGGAAGAAAACGACCGCCACCTGAGAAATATGGGAATGTCCAAGTCAGATAAAGGAGCTTCTCCACAATTTTTGGTGGATGAGCCGGTGGAGAACAGCTTTCAATAAGGCACACTCATTTTACCCACCAAACGGCCTCCCCCCTCCACCGTAGTTTTGCACCTCTTTATTCACCCTGATTTATTCATCATTTCGATAGGTTTGGCTTGTTATCCCCCGTTTCCACCGCCCCTACTACTTCTACTAGTCTTTTAATTAAAAGAATCCCTAGGCTTGAACTCCCGAACGAACGATGAAAGAAGATGTCTTCGGAACTTTCACATTATGAAATTTTCAGTACATCGCGATCCATTGTTAGAAGCGCTTCAAAAGACGCAGTCTGTTGTTGAGAAGCGGAATACCGTTCAAATTCTCGCAAACATTCTATGTGTCGTTAGGGGAAACGAACTCTCGCTAAGCGCAACAGATCTTGAAGTAGGAGTTCGCATCACTCTTCCAGTAGAAAATGCGGAAGATGGACGTCTTACTCTTTCTGCAAAATATTTTTTCGATATCGTAAAAGAACTCCCGAGCAATAAATTAGAAATCACACGCAAAGATAATAACTGGGTCGAAATCATTTGTGGCAAATCTAAGTTCAATGTTGTCAGCCTAGCCGCAGATGAATACCCGTCCCTCCCATCGTTCGAAGAGAGAAATTATTTCGACGCGAGGACTGCATCCCTTCGGGAGATGATTGATAAAACAAGCTTTGCAGTATCTACTGATGCTACAAGATATCATCTGAATGGGGTATTTTTTGAGCCTTTAGAATCTAACTTAATGCGCATGACTGCGACGGATGGTCATCGTCTTTCTTTTGTAGATAAAGAAGTTTTTCTCGAAATGCCCGAATTTAAGAGGGGCATTATTATTCCACGAAAAGGTCTTCAGGAATTTAGAAAATTTCTAACAGATGCGCCTGAAGCAATTGGTCTCGCTTTCGAGCGTGGTTATATCTTCTGCCAATACGAGAACACTCATCTTTTTATTCGACTTATTGAAGGTGAATATCCGGACTATCGATTAGTCATTCCAAAAGCAGCGGATAAAACAGCCAAAATCCCAAGGGACCCTTTTATGGCTGCTTTGAAGCGGATCAATCTTTTCGCTAATGAAAAAAGCGGCGGCGTAAAAGTATCGCTTCAAAATCAATTATTAACAATTACTTCCAGTAACCCAGATATGGGAGACGCTCGCGAAGAAATGGATATTGAATACGCTGGTGAGTCCGTCGAAATAGGATTCAACGCCCGATATCTGTTAGAATGCTTATCTGTCGTAGTTTCAAAGAACCTCGAACTTCATTTTAAAGATAGGCTCAGCCCGGGGATACTTCGCGGAGAAGATCAGCAGAATCATACCTACGTAATTATGCCAATGCGCATGTGAAGAGCGCGGTTAGATGGTTGTACGGCGCTTAGTATTAAAAAATTTTAGAAACATAGAGAGCGAGGAATTTCTCCCCAGTCAGGGAATAAATTTTCTCGTCGGTGCGAACGGACAGGGAAAAACAAGTTGGCTAGAGGCCCTTAGTCTTTTATCTAATTTTCGTTCTTTTAGAGGTTCAGAAAACACAGACTTCCTTCGTTGGAACACTCAAACGGCTGAAATAAATTGTACTGTGGCTACCGGGTTAAGTCTTTCAAGTTGGAAAAGTGATCTCAAGATCACTTTAGCGAAAGACCAAAACGAACGAGTAAGTCGGGCCGCCTGGATAAATGAAAAGCTTTTCAAAAGTGGAACACAGTATCTCAGTCAGCGTTTCGGTGAGGTGGAACTAGGATTTCATTCCATTGCATTCAATCCGGCGGATCATGACCTTGTCAGAGGAGATCCCGCAACGCGCCGCAGCTATCTTAATCAAGTCCTTGTGGCAGAATCACCTGAATACCTTGCCCTGTTAAAGCGCTATCAACGGGTTCTTGAGCAAAGAAACGCCGTCCTAAAGCCTGACCGAGGCCCGGTTGATAAAGCGTATCTACGGGGTTTTACAGAGCAACTAGTACCTCTTGGCGCCGCGATAACCTGGTATCGCTTAAATTGGTTTAACCGCGTCATAGGTCCTATGAGCGAGGTTGCCCGAAAAATTGCGCCACAACAGCCTCTCCTGACCCCCCATTATTTAAGCTCATGGTTAGGGTCAACCGATCGTTTTCACAGGCAATTTGCTTTACAAGATCGCTTAGGTTCATTAGAAATTTTAGAGCGCCTTTTTTATGAGAGGATGTCCTCCTTGGCTGATCAAGAACTACGTCTTCGATCATCTTTGGTTGGGCCTCATCGCGATGATTGGGCAATGTTCATTGGTGAACAAACTTTGAAGGGGCACGGATCGCAAGGTGAAGTAAGAACTTCGCTCTTGGCTCTAAAACTTTCGGAGATCGATTTATTTCGGAAATGGACAGGTCAAAAGCCGATCCTACTTCTCGATGATTTTTCTTCAGAACTCGATCGGGAGAGAAGAATGTTTCTTCTCGAATATCTCAGGGAGTCAGATCTGCAAGTTTTTGTCACTACAACTGAAGACGCTGGGTACACGGGAGAAACCTATAGAGTTTCGTCGGGGCGTCTAACATCAGTATCTAGGGGGGATAGTGGAATTCGAATCAACACGTCTGATAGAGACGCCATCCCAAACGAATCAGAACAAACCCATTACGCAATCCAGCTGGGACAAGCCAATGTCTGAAAATCAAGAAACGAAATTGGGTGACTATTCTGCTGATCAAATTAAAATTTTGGAAGGTCTTGACGCAGTTAGAAAACGTCCCGGAATGTATATCGGCGATACAGGGACACGTGGGTTACATCACTGTGTGTACGAGATCGTTGATAATTCAATCGACGAGGCACTGGCTGGATTCGCAAAAAAGATCTCCATTGTAATTCATGTCGATAACAGCGTTAGCGTGGAGGACGATGGCCGAGGAATTCCAATCGGCATGCATAGTTCAGGGCTGTCGGCTGTAGAAGTAGTGATGACAAAGCTTCACGCTGGAGGCAAATTTAACGAAGAAGGTGGTGCATATAAGGTTTCCGGAGGGCTACATGGCGTAGGCGCGTCCGTCGTGAATGCGCTGTCGGAGGTCATGCATACGGAGGTCAGACAAGGCGGAAAAATATATCGACAGACCTTTAAAAAAGGTGTGGCCCAACACCCGTTAAAGGAAATGGGTCCGACGGAAAAACGTGGAACGCTTCAAACGTTTAAACCGGACCCAGAAATTTTTAATACGATCGAATTCAATACGGATACGCTCGCTACGCGTCTGCGAGAACTTGCTTTTTTAAATCCAGGAATAGCAATTAGCATCTCGGACGAACGGGTAGAGCCTGCGAAAGTACAAGATTTTTGCTTTGAGGGCGGACTGCTTCAGTTCGTTGAGTTCATCAACAGGTCGAAGCAAAAGATTCATTCCGAAGTCATTTCCGTATCGGGGACTAAGGATGGAGTTAGTGCGGAAGTCGCAATGCAATGGAACGACTCGTACACAGAAACAGTTTCTTCATACGTAAATAACATTAATACGATTGAAGGCGGAACTCATGTCTCGGGTTTCAGAACAGCTTTAACTCGGGTCATAAATAAGTACGCCACGGATTCTGGGCTCGCGAAGCAAATGAAGGAGTCTTTGCAAGGGGATGATATTCGCGAGGGATTGGCCTGTGTAATCAGCGTTAAAGTCCCGGTTCCTCAGTTTGAAGGCCAAACAAAAACCAAGCTTGGAAATGGGGAAATCGAAGGATTCATAAATACGTTGCTGTACGAAAAACTGACTACCTATTTCGAACAGCATCCCGCAGTGGCGAAAAAGGTGGTTCAAAAGGGGATCGACTCGGCCTTGGCCCGGATCGCAGCACGGAAGGCACGTGATCTCACGCGCCGAAAGACCGCGCTTGATTGGAGTGGCTTACCTGGAAAGATGGCCGACTGTCAGGAAAAGGATCCTGCGCTTTGCGAAATTTTCCTAGTTGAGGGGGACAGCGCAGGGGGTTCCGCCAAACAGGGACGTGATCGTAAGAATCAGGCTATTCTTCCTTTGAAGGGAAAAATTTTAAACGTCGAAAAAGCGCGATTCGATAAAATGCTCTCTTTCGAAGAAATCAAGGTACTCATCACTGCGTTGGGTGCTGGGATTGGTCGAGATGATTTTGATATCAACAAGCTAAGATATCACAAGATCGTAATCATGACCGACGCAGATGTTGATGGCTCCCATATCCGGACTCTTCTTCTCACTTTCTTTTATCGTCAGATGAGAGAAATTGTGGAACGGGGATATCTCTACATTGCCCAGCCGCCTCTGTATAAAGTTAAGAAGGGCCAGAAAGAGCGATATCTTAAAAATGAATCCGAGCTTTCCGAGTATTTGCTCACGTCCGGACTTGAATCCTGCACGGTAACTGGAAAACGTGGAATTCTTGCACTGAGTGAGGTCACCGCGGCCTTGAAAGCGGCTGCGAGGTTTACGAAAGGAATTGAGCGGGTTGCGCGTCGTCTGCACCCGCGGGTGATGAGGGAGCTCATATATCGCGGTGTAAATTCCGCGACGCTTCTTGATCAGTCAAAATTTGAAGCTGCCCTGAAGGAAATTGCGGTGATTTGCCAACGGGAAAACATTCATTTTTCGTTTTCAGTGGCCAAAGACAACGAAAAAGGCACCTTTTTCGCAACAGTCGAGAACGTTATCAATGGAGCGAAGCGCATAGCCCCTTTGAGTTCAACCGTTTTTGATTCGCTGGAATGGGAAGAGCTGACGAAGCATTACCAGGCGATGCAGACGCTTGGTAATGCGCCATTTAAGCTGAACATCGAGGGTAAGGAGACGATCGAGCATCAGTCGGTGGAAGAGCTTGCTCAAGCGGTGACTGAACGGGCGAAGTCAGGCTTAGGGGTTCAGCGATACAAAGGCCTAGGAGAAATGAACCCTGAACAGCTTTGGGAAACTACGATGGATCCGACTAAGCGCATGTTGTTGCGGGTTTCGGTTGACGATGCCGTCGAGGCAGACAGCGTTTTTTCGATATTAATGGGGGATCAGGTAGAACCTCGACGTCAGTTTATTGAGGAGAATGCCCTTCGAGTAAGGAACCTCGACATATGAGGTTTTCTAAAATTTCCGGTTTGGGTGCCTTTGTTCCGGAACGAGTCATAAGAAATGAAGACCTCGCACAAATGATGGACACCTCTGATGAGTGGATTCAGCAGAGAACCGGGATTCGTCAGCGCCACTGGGTAGAAGGAAAAACATCAACCTCTGATTTGGGGCTCGAAGCGGCGAAGTTGGCGCTTTCGGATGCCGGAATTTCTGCGCGTGAGCTCGACCTGATCATTTTTGCGACTCTGAGTCCGGATCATGAATTTCCGGGGACCGGTTGTTTTCTTCAAAGCAAACTGGGCGTTCCTGGAATTGCGGTTCTGGATATCCGGCAACAGTGCACTGGATTTATTTACGGACTTTCCGTTGCGGATCAATTTATTCGTTCAGGGATGTATTCCAGGGCACTTCTCGTTGGCGCGGAGGTTCATTCTAAGGGGCTAGATCGGACACCGAACGGGCGCGATGTTTCAGTGCTTTTTGGAGACGGCGCGGGCGCCGTGGTCATCTCTGGCTATGACGGCGTGGAAACAAATGTGGCTGGGACTCAGGAAGGGAGGATCTTTTCGACGCACCTTCATGCTGACGGGGATTACGCCAGAGAGCTGTGGATTGATGCACCGACCATGGCTGGATCTGGGGATAATTTGACTCATGCGATGCTGGATGAGGGCCGCCATTTTCCAAAAATGAACGGAAGAACCGTGTTCATGCACGCGGCAAAAAGAATGCCGGAGGCGATTCTCGAGGCCCTTGCGAAGAACTCGGTGGAGATTGCCGACGTTGACCTTTTTGTGCTGCATCAAGCGAATGCACGGGTCAACGACATGGTTGGAAAGCAGCTAGGGATACCGCCCGAAAAGGTCTTTAATACGATCGATCGTTTTGGAAATACAACGGCCGCGACGATTCCTCTTGGCTTGTTTGAGGCAAGAAAGGCAAACGTTCTCCGGCCTGGAATGCTTGTCTGCTCGGCTGCATTTGGAAGTGGTTTTACCTGGGGCTCGGCACTTTACCGCTGGTGAGGAAGTAGATATCGACTATGGAACAGACACCGGATACGTCAGACAAAAATACGACGGTAGTAAAAATTGAAGACGAGATGCGAGGCGCCTATCTAGACTATGCGATGAGCGTGATCGTAGGTCGCGCGCTCCCTGATGTTCGAGACGGATTGAAACCAGTTCACCGACGTGTGCTTTATGCGATGTATGATCTGGGAAATTACTTCAATAAGCCTTACAAAAAGTCGGCTCGCGTGGTCGGGGATGTGATTGGTAAATATCATCCGCATGGGGACACGGCCGTGTACGACGCGATTGTCCGTATGGCGCAGGGATTTTCAATGCGTTACCCCCTGGTGGATGGCCAAGGGAATTTCGGCTCGGTTGACGGGGACACTGCTGCCGCAATGCGCTATACCGAAGTCAGGATGGCTAAGGTGGCAGACGAGCTGCTTTCCGATCTCGACAAGGAGACGGTCGACTTCGGGCCCAACTACGACGACAGCCTCACTGAACCTAGGGTTCTACCCTCTCGGATACCCAATCTCCTCGTGAATGGTTCTTCAGGAATCGCCGTTGGGATGGCGACAAGTATTCCGCCACATAATCTTTTGGAAGTTGTGGAGGCGTGTATTGCGTTGGTTGATGATCCTTCGCTCGATACTGACGCGGTATTGAAGTATGTAAAAGGGCCCGACTTTCCTACGGCGGGAATTGCCTTTGGTGGAGCAGCATTGCGTAACGCCTATAAGACGGGTCGTGGCCAGGTAACGATGCGTGGTCGCGCCGAGATTGAGCTCTTTAAAGGAGAACGCGAGCGGATTATCGTGACGGAGTTACCGTATCAGGTGAACAAAGCGCGATTGATAGAGAAGATTGCTGATTTAGTGAAAGAGAAGCGGCTCGAAGGAATTTCTGATTTGCGAGACGAGTCGGATCGCAAGGGGATGCGAATCGTCATCGAGATTAAAAAGAACGAAAATTCTAATGTAATCTTGAACCAGCTCTACAAGCTGACCCAGCTGCAGGACAGCTATGGAATCATGCTTCTGGCTATTCATCAGAATCAGCCGAAGATCTTTAACCTGCGTGATATGATCTGGGCGTTCATTGAACATCGGAAAGACGTTGTTGTCCGCCGGACGATATTTGAACTCAAGAAGGCCGAGGCTCGAGCCCACATTTTGGAAGGTCTGAAACGTGCCGTAGAGAGCATCGACCAGATTATCGCGCTAATTAAGAGTTCGAAGGGGCCGGATGAGGCTCGTCTTTCTTTGATTTCTCAATTTGCGTTCACGGAAATTCAATCTCAGGCGATTCTCGACATGCGTCTCCAGAGATTGACGGGTCTGGAGCGGGATAAAGTCATTGAGGAGTATCACCAAATTCTCAACTTGATTGAAGAGCTAAAAAAGATATTGGGTAGCGAGCGGCTTGTTTATCAGGTCGTTCGTGCGGAGCTCGTTGAAGTGCAGGAGCGTTGTGGCGACAAACGACGCACTGAGATCATGATCGATGAAGCAAGTGACTTCGAGGTTGAAGACCTCATTGCGGACGAAGATGCGCTCGTTTCCATCACGCATACGGGATATATCAAGCGCTCGGATCCGAGCCTGTTTAGGTCACAGAATCGGGGCGGAAAGGGCGTTCGGGCAGTAGCCACTGGCGACGAGGATTTTGTCACGGCGATCTATAAAACAAACACTTTGGCGAACCTGCTCGTGTTCTCCGATCGAGGAAAGGTTTACCGTCTAAAGGTCTATAAGGTTCCGGAGTCTAGCCGGACGGCGAAGGGCAAGGCGATCGTGAATCTCGTGGGCATGCAGGCCGGCGAGAAGATCAGGGCGATCTTACCGGTGAAGGAGTTTAAGGAAAACGAGTATATTATTACAGCAACTAAAAACGGCGTAATAAAGAAAACCGCATTGAGTGAGTATGGTCACATCAAGAGTTCCGGAATTACTGCGGTGGTCATCGAAGAAGGCGATGAGCTTGTTTCTGCGAAACTTACCTACGGAAAAAACCACATCTTCCTTTGTTCCTCCGAGGGGATGTCGATTCGGTTCTCGGAGGAGGATGTCCGTACAACGGGGCGTGCGACTCGCGGCGTAGGTGGCATGGACCTAGGTGCGAAAGATCTTGTTGTGGCGATGGAAGTACTTGAGCCAGAGGATGGAACTCATTCCTATGAGATCCTGACCGTGACTGAAGGGGGTTACGGAAAGCGTACACCTATTGGCGAGTATCGAGAGCAGAGTCGAGCCGGCAAGGGTATCATCACGATGAAGGTGACGGACAAAAACGGAGCCGTTATGGGCGCCCGGCAGGTGCTTCCTAAGGATGATCTCATGCTGGTTTCGAATAAGGGCCAGATGATCCGTATTCGGGTCGAGGACATTTCGGAGCAAAGTCGAAATACCACCGGAGTCCGATTGATGGACGTAGCGACTGGAGAGAAGGTCGTTTCGCTCGAATATTTGGCAGAAAACTCAAGTGGGGACATGCCGACAGATCCTCTAGCCGGCGAAGTGGTTCATTGAAGAGGTGGAAGCGGATGTTTTGCTTGAGGTGCGTGGTTGCACTTGGAGTGGTATTTTCCGTTTCCGCCTGTAGCGTTGACAGCCCAAAGAGTCGCTATATCCTTGCGGAGAAGCTTTGGACGGACGGTAACTATCCAGCCGCCGTCACGGAATTTGAGAGAGTGATCGCGAAGGATCCAAATGGCTCCCTGGGCCTTCAAGCTCTTTTTCGCGCAGCGATGACTCAGACCATTTACCTGTCTCAGCATGCAGATGCCGTTGAGAAGTTTAAGCGTTATATCGATCGAGCCGAGGAGGTTGAATCGGTCTGGGAGGCGCAGAAGCAGATCGGTGAAATTCTGTTTTCGAAGACGGAGCAATACGACGCAGCGATTCGCCACTATCGCAATCTATTGAAGCTGAGACCTGACGCGCCAGAAGCCCCTGAGTTTTTGATGCGGATCGGTCGAGCGAATTTTTTCTTATATCAGTTTGATGCCGCGAAGCAGTCTTTTCAGGAGCTAATTCGGGATTTTCCGAAAGATGAACTGGTCGAGCGAGCCACGTTAGAGATTGGGAACACTGTATTTTCAAAGGGCGGACTGTCCGCCGTGAAGACGACTCAAGGGGTGGAGACCTATCAGGAAGCGATGGATGCATTTCAGGAATTCTTAAAAAAATTCCCGAAGAGTCGGTTCCGGGCGGAAGCGGAGTTTGGCGTCGCCTCCTGTCTTGAGGAGATGGATCAGCTCGATGAGGCCTATCATGCATACGAGGCACTGCGAGGTCGGTACCCCTCGCCAAATGTGGTTGAGATCAAGTTGGTGAGGATCCGAGAGCGAAAGGAGCAGAGGAGCCGTTGAACGAGAACGATTCTAGAAGCTGGGGCCTCGTTGGAATAATAGCCTGGGAGCTTTTGTCCTATCCCGTTGTTCTTGCAGGTTTGACCCGTTGGCTTTGCACTTTTTTTGGGTGGCCGCGAGTGTTCATCGCGATGAGCGGGTTCCTTGGACTCTTTTTCGGTGTGTATCGGCTCCTGAGGCGGTTTGGGGAGAGAGAATGATGGGGAGACCGCTGGCGTACGGTTGGCTGATCTGGGTGGTGCTCGCTTCTGGTCTTCTTTATCTGAGTCCGAAAGGGATGACCGGATTGGGCCCCTTTCTCTGGGTCGCCGCATGTGTAGGGCTTGATCTCGTATCGCTCCAGGTCTTCTCATCCGTCCTTTTAAGCACCAAGGATCGACAGAGTGCGTGGGCAGTCCTTGGTGCTATTGCGTTACGCGTCGCGCCATGGGCAGGGATCGCGGGCGCCCTGAAAGTTTTCCCCCCGGCCTTGAATATGTGGCCCCATGTATTGGGGTGGGCAACGCTTCCCGCGAGTGTTCTTTTGTCTGAAATGGTGACCCGACTATTTTCAGAAAAAAGGGAATGACTTTTGAAATCGCTAGTGCGAAATAGGGGCGTATGTCATCGGGGCACTCTTTTACCTGGTTGGGGCAGATCCCTGGCCTCCATCACATTCCTTCGCACGTCTCTCACTTGGTCTTGGTGGGAGCGGTGTTGGTCGGGACCACCTGGGTCGCCCGCCGTCAATTGGCGCGCGCTATGGCTCGGCCCGACGGCGGCCTCATCCCAGATGGAACGTTGACCTATAAAAACTTTTTCGAGGTCATTGCTGAACAACTTTACCTTTTTACCGAGAGCGTACTGGGGCACCATACTCGCACCTATTTTCCCCTCGTTGGGTCGACGTTCATTTTGATTTTGACCTGCAATCTTTTGGGTTTGATTCCTGGTTTTTTACCACCAACAGATAATCTCAATACGACACTCGCCTTGGGCCTCGTGTCATTTCTTGCATATAATATTGCGGGGCTTCGCGAGCATGGATTCGGATACCTAAAACATTTTCTAGGTCCGGTTCTCTGGCTCGCACCGTTGCTCTTCGTGATTGAGATCTTTTCTCACCTTTTTCGGCCCCTCACCTTGGGCCTTCGGTTGCGCGGGAATATCATGGCGGATCACACGATACTCGGTGTGTTCAGCGAGCTCGTTCCGGTGATTGTGCCGGTGATTTTTTATGGATTTGGCCTTTTCGTGGCCTTTGTTCAGTCGTTTGTGTTTACGCTTTTGACGATGGTTTATATCTCGTTGGCGGCTGAGCATGACCATTGATTGTCATGAATGAAAGTTGTGTAGAAAGGATGAATAGGATGATGATGTTTCGTAAAGTTTTGGCAGTGGTAGGGGTATTTGTGGCAGCCTCCCCAGCGTTTGCAGAGGAAGCAGCAGCAGCGACGGCTGGGAACGGATACGTAGCGGTTGGAAAGGCACTTGGGCTGGCGTTGGCGATTTTCGGTGGCGCTTTGGGACAGGGCCGTGTTGCTAGCGCTGCTTTGGAGGGGATGGCTCGTAATCCTCAAGCCAAGCTACAAACGCCAATGATTTTGGGTCTCGCCCTCGTTGAGTCGCTTGTCCTGATGGCGTTCTTGAATCTGTTCTTCTAGGTCCAAGCATATTCCAAAAAGCATTTATAGAACGCCCTTGCCTTATTGGCTGGGGCGTTTTCTTTTTAAAGGATGACAAAACTCATACTGCTGACGGCCTTCCTTTCGAGTGCTTGCATTCTCTGTGGTTGCGCCGGAATGACCGGTGGCCAGGCAGGCCTCCTTTATCAGAATGTCCTCTACCCGATCGCGGCAACTCCAAATCAGGCGGGAAGCCGAATGGGCGACGCCTGCTCGACCTCTATCCTGGGTTGGGTTACGACCGGCGACGCCAGTATTGAGACAGCGAGACGAAACGGGGAGATTACGTTGATCACCTCAGTGGATGCGCATGATTCATCCGTGCTCGGGGTCTACTCTCGTCACTGTGTGATTGTACGCGGCCGCTAGGGTCCGGCCGCGCGGAGATAAGTTTTAAGAAATTGGGCCGTGTAGCCACGTGTGGATTGGGCCACTTGTTCGGGCGTGCCTTCGGCGAGGATTTCCCCTCCCCCGGTTCCCCCTTCGGGGCCGACGTCGATGACATGGTCCGCACATTTGATGATGTCAAGATTATGCTCGATTACAATGACGGTATTTCCCTGGGCGACGAGCGACCGGAGGATTTGGATGAGTTTTTTTACATCATCAAAATGTAGCCCAGTAGAGGGTTCATCCAAGAGGTAGACGGTTTTACCCGTACTTCGCTTGGAGAGTTCTCGAGTGAGTTTGATCCGCTGAGCCTCGCCACCGGAAAGAGTCGTTGCCGCCTGCCCAAGCCGTAGATAGCCAAGGCCCACATCGTTCAGGGTCTGTAATTTTGCCTTAAGCGCCGGGACGGCCTGGAAAAACTCAAGAGCCTCTTGTCCGGTCATTTCAAGTACGTCCGCGATGCTTTTTCCTCGATACAGGATTTGAAGGGTTTCACGGCTGTATCGGCGCCCTTTGCAGCTTTCGCAGGTCACGAAGACGTCCGGGAGAAAATGCATTTCGACTTTTTTTAGTCCGTCTCCCTCGCAGGTTTCGCAACGTCCTCCTGGTACGTTGAACGAAAAGCGGCCGGGGGTGAAGCCCCGAACCTGAGAATCGGCCAACTGAGCGAAAAGGCCCCGAATGATGCCAAAGAGTCCTGTGTAGGTCGCGGGATTTGAGCGAGGGGTCTTTCCTATCGGGGATTGGTCTACATCGATGACCTTGTCGAGTGCGTCGAGCCCGAGGAGCTTTTTAACCTTCACCTTCCCGACGTTCGCGCGATAGAGCTTCTCCGCTAAGGCGCGGTAGAGCGTGTCGAGGACTAAACTGCTTTTGCCGCTTCCCGAAACACCAGTGACGACGGTGAAAAGGCCTAGGGGAAATTCTACAGACACATCACGCAGATTGTTTTCAGTCGCGCCTTCAATGCGGATGACTCGGTGTGGGTCGATGGGTCGTCGATCCGACGGCACGTCAATCTTGAGGTCGCCCTTCAGGTAGCGACCCGTGATGCTCCTGGGATCATTGAGAACGTCTTGATAGGTTCCAGATGCGCAGATGGCCCCCCCGAGGGTGCCGGCACCAGGTCCTAGATCTAAGATCCAGTCCGCACGGGCCATCGTGTCCCTGTCGTGTTCGACAACGAGTACCGTATTTCCATGATCGCGGAGGCTCTCGAGGGTCTCAATCAGGCGGTTATTGTCGCGCTGGTGAAGGCCGATGCTCGGTTCGTCGAGGACATAGATGACGCCAACCAAGGAGGACCCGATTTGGGTGGCGAGTCGAATTCGCTGGCTCTCGCCTCCGGACAAGGACTGGGCGGAGCGGGACAGGGAGAGATATTCTACGCCGACATTCAGAAGAAAGACGAGTCTTTCTTTGATCTCTTTAATGACGCGATCTGAGATCAAAGCTTCTCGCGAAGAGAGGGCGAGAGCTTGAAAGAAGCCTGAAAGAGCAGCAAGCGAACAAGCAGATAGATCAGCGATGGTCCTGTCGTGAATAAAAAAATGAAGACTTTCCTTCTTAAGGCGAGCGCCGTGGCAGAGTGAGCACGGTGTCTCAGGGGCGGCCAGGTAGCTCGGAGGGTCCTCTGTCTCCTGTTCAGCAGCCTTTTTTTCTACGCCGAGGCCATCACACTGTGGACATGCACCCATCGGGCTGTTGAATGAGAAAAGGCGCGGCTCGGGTGAAGGATAGCTGATCCCGCAGTCCGTACAGGCAAATTTCTCGGACATGAGGACTTCAGTTCGCGCCTCCCCCTCCCAGCTCTCAAGCACGAGAGCGCCGGCTCCAATGCGAAGGGCCAACTCAACGGATTCGCTGACCCTGGCCCCGAGCGTTCCTCGATCACCGCGGATAATCAGGCGATCGACATACACTTCGATATTGTGCTTCTTGTTTTTGTCGAGTGCGATGTCGTCGCCCAGATCAAGAACGTCTCCGTCGATTCGTACCCGAACAAAGCCTCTTTGGCGAAGTTGCAGAAGCTCCTTCTGGTATTCCCCTTTTCGCCCCTGGACGACGGGAGCAAGAATGGCCACCTTTGCTTCTTCTGGGGCGGTAAGGATCTGATCGACGATTTGCTGGGGAGACTGCGAACGGATCGGCTTTTTGCAGTTCCAGCAGAGCGGTCTTCCGATTCGACTAAAGAGAAGTCGGAGGTAATCGTGAAGCTCTGTGACGGTTCCGACGGTTGACCGGGGGTTGTAGCTCGTGGTTCGCTGTTCGATGGAAATCGTTGGACTCAAACCCTCGATCGAGTCGACTTCTGGTTTCTGGAGCTGAGTTAGAAACTGGCGAGCATACGCAGAAAGACTCTCCACGTAGCGACGCTGCCCCTCCGCATAGATTGTATCGAAGGCCAGTGAAGATTTTCCCGAGCCGGAAGGGCCGGTAATCACAACAAGTCGATCGCGAGGAAGGCGAACGGTGATGTCTTTTAAATTGTGCGCGCGGGCGCCTTTGACCACGATCCATTCGTCAGGAGGGCTTCCCTCGGCCATGAGCGTAGGCTCCTTCAGTGGCTCCCGCCAACAGTGATGGAAGCATCCGCCAATGCCTTCTCCATCGTTTCTTGAATCCGACCGAGCCCCTCTTGTGTGGTCGCCTCAAATCGCATGACAAGTACGGGTTGAGTATTGGATGCCCGAAGGAGGCCCCAGCCGTCCGGGAAATCGACACGCACACCGTCTATATCATTCAGCTTCATGTCTGCCCGAAGGAGCTGCTCCTTTACTGTGGCGACCAATTCAAATTTTTGCTGTTCGATGCAATCGACGCGAATTTCCGGGGTGGAATAGCTTTTCGGCAAACCGGACAGCAGACTCGAAACGGGTCCGGAGTGGGCGTCAGCAATTTCCAGAACCCTCATCGCTGCGTAGATGGCGTCGTCAAAACCGAAGTAGCGGTCGGCGAAGAAGATGTGTCCTGACATTTCTCCTGCCAAAAGCGCGCCGGTCTCTTTCATTTTCGCCTTGATCAGGGAGTGGCCCGTCTTCCACATGATTCCCTTGCCACCGCGACGCTCAATATCTTCATAGAGTCGGTGGCTAGATTTCACCTCGGAGATGATGGTCGCACCGGGGTGTTCCTTTAACAGCGCGCGCGAGAAGATGACCATCAGCTCATCACCATAGAGAATCGCGCCAGTCTCATCCACCAAGCCGATCCGATCACTATCTCCGTCAAAAGCGACGCCGAAGTCGGCCTTCTCCTTTACGACGGATGCTACGAGGGCTTTGAGGTTAGCCGGCACGGTGGGATCAGGATGGTGATTCGGGAAGCGTCCATCGAGCTCGCAAAAAAGAGGGACCACCGACGCGCCCAGGGCCCGAAAAAGAAGGGGCGCGACGGTCGATGCTGTTCCGTTACCGGCATCAAGAACCACCTTAAGTCTCTTTGACAGAGGGCGGGCATTCCTTGTCAGGTGGTCGAGATAGGCGGGAATGATTTCATAATGAGTCAAGGCTCCGCGGGTTGGGGCAGAGGGTTGCAGGCGCTTGTTCAGAATCGACCGAAGCTCCTGAATCGTCTCGCCATGAATGGTGGAGGTGCCGCGCGAAATCTTAAATCCGTTGTAGTTGGCCGGATTGTGGGACCCGGTAATCATAACGGAACCATCGAGGTTTAAGTGAAAAACGCTAAAATAACTGAGCGGCGAGGGGCAGGTTCCGAGGTCGATGACATCAATGCCGGAATCGATCAGTCCCTGAATCACCGCGTTTGCATATTCGTCGCTCGACAGTCGGCAGTCGCGGCCTACGGAAAGAGTGAGGCGCTGGCGTTGAGCGATAGGCGTCGTGCCGTGCAGGAGCTGAGCATAGGCCAGGGCGAGCTGATAGGCGAACTCCGCGCTCAGATCAGTGCCTGCTATGCCTCGGATATCGTACTCTCGAAAAACGCTGGGATTCCAATTTGCGGGATTCATTGCCTCTCTCTTTGGCAAATTTTATCCGCCAGCTCAATAGCGGCCTCAAGACTAGAAGGGTCTGCTATTCCTTTACCCGCGATGTCAAAGCCGGTTCCGTGGTCCACTGAGGTTCGTGTGATCGGGAGACCGAGAGTCACATTGACGGTGCGCGTAAAATCAAGGAGCTTAACCGGGACAAGACCCTGGTCGTGGTACATGGCGATGACGGCATCGTAGCGAGCAGACTTTGAGCGGGCTTGGTTGAGCGCGAAAAAAGTGTCTGCGGCAAAAGGGCCATCAATTTGGGCTCGGTCCGCGTAAGAGACTCGAATTTTTCTGAGCGTCGGCATAATAGTTTGTTTTTCCTCGGTACCGAGGAGACCGTGCTCACCCGCATGGGGGTTGAGCGCCAGGACTGCAATTCTCGGTCTCCCGATGCCGACGGCGTCAACCAGGTAGTGGTACGTATCGTTGATTGTGCGTTGGATCGCTGCGGGCGTGACGAGGGAGGCGACCTTTCTGAGTGGGGCGTGAACGGTGACTAAACTGACCCGCAAAGCAGAGTTGGTGAGCATCATGGTCGCAGACTTTTTTTTGCATAAATGAGCGAGAAATTCTGTATGTCCCGGAAAGGAAAATCCCCCTTTTTTCAGGTGTTCCTTGCTGATCGGGCCCGTGACGAGAGCTCGAGTGGTTCCCCGGAGTACGGAGCGAGTGGCCTTTTCGATTGCCCAGCCGGATTGAAAGCCCGAGAGATTTTTTTTTCGAGGAGCGGTGTCTGGGGCGGCAACGAGGCGAACGCGGGGTTCAACTGAGGGTGGTAGCAAGTGTAGTGTTTCTTGAAGGTGGTCCGGATCAACGAGATCAATCTGTGCACCGACGCGTTTTAAGCCCTCGAAACTCCCAAAGCAGAGGAGCCGGTTGGACAGAGAGGGATTTGCTTGGACAACTTTCCAGAGAATTTCAGGGCCGATGCCATCAGGATCACCGGGGGTCAGCGCAAGCCACCTGGAGTTCGACGATCCGCTCATTCAACTTTAGCTTTTTTGACTGCAGGGAGGGTTGGCTCCCCTGCCTTGTGAATGAAGGCATTCTGCTTTTTGCGGTCAAGCCAGAGGGAGATCTGGTGCTGGTACTCGCTGGCGGCGAGTTGGTTCCGGATATCTTCTTTGATCTTTTGATATCTTTCGTCGTCGCCGGCGGTCACGTCGACCAGGCGAATAACAAAAAACTGACTATTGGGTGTCCCGAGTACGCCACTGAGCTCCCCGATCTTCATTTTTTCCATCTCGGCCTTGAGGGATGAGGAGAGCTGGTCTTCCGGAACTTTCGCGAGTGAGCCATCGCCTGCCCCATCCGTGATTCGTTTCGCGACCTCGTCAAAAGCCTCTCCCGCCTTGATCTCGCGAAGGGCTCGCTCGAGAACTTCGTGAGCAGACTGAGAGGATTTAAAATCAGACGGCAGAACGCTGATCATTTGAAATGAGTAAGTGCGCGGCGCTTTGGTGTCCCGATTGAACTTGTTAAAATAGAAATTTTTGACGTCATCGTCCGTCACGCTGACCTTGGTTCGAATATCCGTCTCGACGAGGTTTTTCTTTGAGACGCTCATTCGGATCAGCTCAAAATAATCATCGAAGCTGAAACCTTGCTCCTGGAGTGCCTCCTTGAGCGAGGAACGAGATAATCGATTTTCCGACTGAATCTGATTGATGGCCTGATCTGTCTCAGTGTCTGTCGCCGGATAGGTCAGCGCGATGAGCCTCTCTTCGATGAGAAAGTCGACAACCTCTTGCGTCGAGGCGTTTGCTCCTTTGGTTCCCGCCACCGAGCCGACAAAAAGCGGATCGAGCTGGGCGCGGAGCGAAACAGTTTTCTTAAAACGCTCCACGTCCGAAGTGAGGATGAGGCTGGCATTTACGGACGCCTCGAGCCGGTCGATCGAGGATGGTGTGGCAAGCGCGGCATGGGGAACGACCATCGAAGCGGCGAGTAAAGCGAGGGAGAGCAGCATAGAGATCTGTTTTCTCTATTTTACAGCCAACAGACCAGCCCAAAAACAGGGTCACCGCAAATGATGCGCAGCGCAACCAGCAATGAAGCTCTTGCGATGGCTGCTACTCTTTCAGAAGCTCGGAGCGAACTGACACCTTGGCGGCCGCGCGGAGTTTTCCGACGTATGAGCTAAAGAGTTCATTTCGTTTCACTTCAAAGACGAGGCGTTTGACCTGGGCCTTGTCGGCATCTTCCCAGGCGCGAATCGCCGTAAGCCGAATGATGTGATAGCCGAATTGCGTCCGAACGATCGGGCTGACTTTTCCCGGCTTGAGCCGCAATGCTGCCTCATAGAAAGCCGGATCCAGCCGGTCCCTGGTTTGGTAGTCGATGTCGCCCCCCATGGGCGCTGCGGGACCCTCTGAAAAACGCTGCGCCGCTTCAGCGAATGACATTTTTCCGGAGGCGACATTTTCGTCGTAAATTTTCTTGAGGCGGGCGAACGCGATTTTCGCATCATCCGCGGAAGCATCGGGGGTCAGCGGAACAAAAATGTGGCTGGTTCGGATTTCAGGATTTTTTGAATAGTAGGTCTTCGCATCACTATCCGTGATAAAAATTTGCTCGACCTGCTTGCCGAGCTGCTTTTCCAATAGCGCGTAGTACAGAACGGTATTGAGACGCTCTACTACTTCTGGATCTTGATCCAACTTCAAGCGCTTTGCTTCCTGAACGGCTAGCTCGCGCTTGACGACCTCCTCAAGCAGGGCCTTTTTTGAAGGGGTGCGTAGCTGGAGAAGCCGTCTGTTCTCCTGATAGCGCTTATTAAAGTCCTCCAGGCTCAGGACTGTTCCATTGATTCTGGCGAGCTCGGTCGCAGCATGAGTGAAACGGAGTGGGCTTAGTGTCAAAAAGACGACAGCAATGCTGACCAGGGCGTTCTTCATATCTTGAGGGTAACAGCTTTTCAGCACCATTCAATGCAGACGTTCGAGCACTTGTTGAGTTTCGAAGAATAGCTCGGCGGGATCCCGCCAGGACTTCATGCGAACGACGAGTTTTGAGTCGGGCAGGAGCTGATAAATATCAGGAAACGCCGAGACGAGGCTGATCATCTTAGTGGGCTCAATGCGGCAGTTCTTTCCGGGGACGAGCGAAATCCGATCTTTTCCGACAGTAATTCCCGCGAGGCCGGTTTGCTTGAGCAGAATTTTTAGGCGGATCACCCAAAAAAGATTCATTGCCGGTATGGGCAGACGCCCAAACCGGTCCTGAAGTTCGCTTTCCAGATCGGCCAGCGCAGCGTCGTTCTCCGCAGAGGCGAGCTTGCGGTAGAGTGCGAGTCGTTGGTGTGGGTCGGGAATATAGTTTTCGTCGAAGTAGGCTGAAAACGGAGTTTTTATCTCAGGCTCCTCGGTTGACTCTTCCTGCGTGGGTTTTCCCTGTTGTTCGCGAACGGCTTGATCAAGAAGCTCAAGATAAAGGTCAAAACCAACCGCGGCGATGTGCCCACTTTGCTGCGCGCCGACGAGGTCCCCTCCGCCGCGGATCTCTAGGTCGTGGGAGGCGATGCTAAATCCGCTACCAAGTTCCACGAAGCGTTGAATCACGTCGAGGCGTTTCTTTGCGTCCTCACTGATGCCGCCAGTATCGGGAACAAGGAGGTAGGCATAGGCCCTTTCTTGTCCACGGCCAACGCGGCCTCGGATTTGATAGAGCTGCGCAAGGCCAAGGGCATCCGCACGATCGACAATGAGGGTGTTGGCCGATGGGATATCTAGGCCGGATTCAATGATCGTTGTACTTACAAGTACCTGAGAGCGTCGCTCATAAAAATCCAGCATGGCCGTCTCGAGCGCCTTCTCGCTCATCTGCCCATGGCCGACTGACACGCGAACTCCGGGTACGAGGCGCTCGAGATCCTCGACCGCCTTTGGAATGCTTTGGACGCGGTTGTGAAGGTAAAAAACCTGCCCTCCCCGGGCGAGCTCGGTCTCAATGGCGCGGCGAATGATCTCCTCGTCAAACTTCGCGACGAATGTCTTAATGGGCAGGCGGTTTGAAGGTGGGGTGTTCATGATCGTAATTTCGCGCAGTCCGCCCAGGGCCATCTGGAGGGTTCGCGGAATCGGTGTGGCAGTGAGGGTGAGGACATGAGTGCTGACCTTGAGAGCCTTGAGTCGTTCCTTGTGCTCAACGCCGAAGCGATGCTCCTCGTCAACGACGATGAGAGCGAGGTTCTTGAAACGAACGTCTTTCGAAAGCAGCCGGTGGGTTCCGATCACGATATCGACCTTCCCATCCTGGGCTCGTCGAAGAATTTCTTTTTGCTCTTTCGGTGATTTAAAGCGCGAGATCGATTCAATGCAGATCGGGTATTCGCGCATTCTGGCTTTGAATGAGAGCTCGTGCTGGTTGGCGAGCACGGTCGTAGGCACCAGGACAGCCACCTGGTAGCCGTCGGTGACGGCCTTAAATGCCGCACGCATAGCCACTTCTGTTTTTCCGTACCCGACGTCGCCGCAAATCAGACGATCCATGATCTGGCCCGAGGCCAGGTCGGCCAGGGTGTCGTTGATCGCTTTGAGTTGATCGGGAGTCTCTTCGTAGGGAAAACGAGATTCAAATTCCTGCATGGGAGCGTCTCTTGGACTCATTCTGATTCCTTTTGCAAGTTTGCGCTTTGCATAAAGGTCGACGAGATCGATCGCGATTTTTTTTACCGCGGCACGTACTTTCTCTTTTGCCTTCGCAAATTGCTGCGAGCCCAGTTTGTCGAGCGAGGCGGAACCGGGGGCGCCGGCATATTTTTGGATTACGTTTAGGCGGTAAACGGGCAGGTAGAGGCGATCCTTGTCTGCGTACTCCAGGTGTAGAAAGTCGCTTTCGCTGCCGGCCGAACCGATTCGAGTCATGCCGAAATAACGGCCAATTCCGTGGATCTTGTGGACCACGAGGTCGTGTGGGGCCAGGTCAGCTAAGGCTTGCAGTCCTGCCCACTGATCTTTGGCGCGGTCCTCTCGTGAATTCCTTCCGTCCACACGCTCGGAGGATTGCGAACCAAGGACCTCGCGATCAGTCATTACGAGAAGGCCTTCCTCTGGCCAATGAAAGCCAGACGAAAGACGCTCTGGATACAGGAGAAAGTCTCGTCCCTCTTCGAGGCTATGTTGGGACAGAAGGAATTTGAGTCGAACGGATTGTGTTTCTCCCTGGGCGAAAAGGGCAACTTTGAAACGCTCGAGTCGAAGGCGCCTCAGCAGGGTGGCCGTTCCCGCAAGGGAAGACTCTCGATGGAGGGGCAGCAGTCGGGTGATGGGTTCCGTTTGAAACGAAAAAAGGCTGGTTGGCCCGTCGGAACGAGCGCTCGAAAGCGTGATCAGGTCACATTTGATCGAAGCTCGAACGACCTCGGGGCTCTGGACGAGGGACTCCGCTCGATAGAGTTCTGGAGTCGGCGGGAGCAAATAAAAGCCCCTCTGACTCTCCTCCCCTAGGCCCTGCAAACGGAGTTCTTCGGCATAAAATGCATCCCAATCGGCCAGGCATCCCAGCTCGTCAATTACGGCGACAACAAAGGGTGCGTGATTGATGAGGGTACTTGGCGTTTTACTGGCCCAGCAGGCCCAACCCTCGTGATGGTCCGGATAGGTATTTTCGGCGATTGAATGAAGGATCGGATCCCTTTTTCGGCGATCGAGTGAGAGGGTCTCGGCGTAACTACGAACGTGAGCGCGGATTCCGTCGCAGGTTTCTTGGTTGACGAGAGTTTCTCGCGCAACAGAAAAGAGAAGATGGGCCGGCAAAATTTGTTCCGAGGAGCTGGTGCGTTGGGTCTGGGGGTCGAAGGGACGGGCCTTCTCCAGGTCGTCGCCGAAGTATTCGAGTCTAACAGGGCGGTCAAACGCCGGGGGAAATACATCAAGGAGGTCACCCCGAGAGGAGAACGTCCCCGGATCTTCGCAGGCGTCTACTCTCAGGTAGCCGCCACGCAAGAGGCCGTCGATAACCCCAGCTCTACTGAGTCCAGCCGGAGAAAAACTGAGCCGAAGAAACTCCTCGGGAGGAAGAGTGGCAAAGCAGGCGCCGGCAATCGTAGTTACGACGATCTTAGGTGGTCGATTTGATCGGAGCAGGCCCAAAACACGCGCTCGCTTTTGTCTAACCTGAATGGACGGAGAGACGGTCTGACGGAGGGACGCGTCCCAGTGGGGAAAGAGGGTGGGGCAGAGGCGACGATTAAAAAATGCGGAATCGAGAGCGGAGATGTTGTCGCAAAGAACCGAAGCTTCGATGTCGGAACGGCAGAGGACGAGGAGCGGGCGACTAAAAAAGTCCGCAATTTTTGCCAGGGCGTATGCGCGGGCCGTGGGCTCGAGCCCGTGCAGGTGGATGGGCCTCTCGGGCGAGGAGGGTAAAGATGCGCGATGAATCAGGTCTTCTAGCGTGCTCGTGTCAGCCACCGTACTAAGCTTGACACACATTTTCAACGTGAGTACCCTCGAATTCATCCCTAGGCTTCTGAATTTTTTAGCTTTTCTGTCATGGAGGACCGTTGGCGACCGGATGGGAAACCTATTTTGTAATTTTTGTTTCCGCTGTCGTAGCGTTGCTGGTGCCCCTGCTGCTGTGGGCGCTCTCGCGATTTCTCGCCTTCAAGGAAGAAAATGTTCGTAAGATCGAGCTACCGGGAGCGGATTTAAAAGTTCAACGCTCTCCCGACACGGTATTTGGCCTCAAGATCAATACGCGGTTTTTCTTGGGTGCAAATATCGCGCTGGTTCTTGTGACGCTTGGCCTTTTTTTGGTGCCGTATGCAGGTGTTTTGGGTGATCGCGCTGGACAGGCGCTTGGGGTTCGAGTGAAGGGCCTTATTAGTGTGTTGTCCGTGCTCACGTTTGCGGGAATTGGGTTGCTCTATGCCGTACGCAAGGGGGATCTTGATTGGCTGAACTCGTACCGTAAAGAGCGCGATCAGGAGGGGAAATGACAAACCGCACCTTTTTCTCGACGACAGTGGGACGGGCGCTTGAGTGGGCTCGCTCTAATGCGCTTTGGTATGTGAGCGCCGGTTCAACTTGTTGCGCGGACGAAGTGATGTGCGCGGAAGGCGCTCGTTACGACCTCGAACGATTTGGTGCATTCTCGCAGGTAGATCCGGTGCAGGCAGATCTTTTGATTGTGACGGGCGCTGTTACATATAAGTCTGCCGGCTATTTACGTGAGCTCTATGATTCGATGCTCTATCCGAAATATGTGATGGCCGTGGGGGCATGCGCAAGTTGCGGAGGTCCCTTCTCTCCCGACTTCAGCTACGCCGTGGTGGCCGGAGCTGATCGTATCGTGCCCGTTGACGTTTACGTTCCTGGCTGCCCGCCCCGGCCGGAAGCAATCATGCATGGCCTGTTGACACTTCAAGAGAGGATTCGTGGATACCAAGGAACGCATCGAACGATTGAATAAAGCGGTGCCCGGAGCAGTGCTAGAATCCAGGCCCTTTTCGGCGAAGGGGGATCCCTCGCTATGGGTCGAGGGCTCCAAGCTGCGGAAGGTGTGCGAGGCGTTGGTCGCGGACACCGCCTTTGGCGTGGATTGGCTCGAAAATTTAACGGTCTTTCAGCTCGATCAGACGCTCATTTTGACGCTTTTTTTTAATCATCGCCGAGACGTAAAATCACTCATTGTCCGGATCTCTTTGGAGATCGTTCACCCCGATGAATGGGTAGAGGCGCCGTCGGTCAGTGAAAGTTTTCCCGAAGGGGGGGCTTTCGAGGAAGAGCTTTCCGAACTCTTTGGGATCCGTTTTGTTGGAGGACCGAGTGGCCAGACGCGCTCGAGATTGTCGGTTCTACCCGAAAGTTGGCAAGGCTTTCCGTTGCGAAAAAATTATGTTTATCCAGCGGACTACCTTGGAATCCCTCATATGCGACCGGTGGGAAGAACGGTTCCCGACGAGTATGAGGTGAACCAATGAGCCGAGCGCCCCTGGAAAGAGAATTTCTACAAACGGATGTCACTCGTTGGGTGATCGGTCCGTTTCATTCTGCTCTTCCCGGTCCGATGCGACTGCACCTTGATCTGGACGGTGAGGTCGTACTGGGAGCGGAGGTCGAGCGGGGGTTCGCGCACAAGGGCTTGGAGAAAACCCTCGAGAAGAGAACTTGGACTCAGGGAATTCCGGTAGCGGCCCGTCTCGACTCTGAAGGCAGCGCCTTCGGGGAGCTGGCCTATGTTTTAGCTGTGGAGTCTCTGGCAGAGATTGAGGTGCCCCTGCGCGCCCAGGGTATTCGAGTTGTGATCAGTGAGCTTGCAAGAATTAGCGCGAACCTTTCCTTTTTAGGGAGAATGGGGCGGCGGGTTGGGGCCGACACGCTCTTTCATTATGTCTTTCGCGATCGGGAAAAAATCTTGGATCTGTTCGAATTGCTCGCGGGCGCTCGTCATAGTCTGGGGTTTCTTCGTTTTGGGGGAGTCGCTGCTGAGGTTACGGACGGTCTTATTGAACGGGTAATCGATTTTTGCGATCTCCTTCAGGTTCGGTTCAAGGAGTATAATGATTTGTTTTCTTTCTCGCAGGCACTCATTGGGAGGACCGCTCATGTTGGGGTACTTTCGGCGGCTCACGTGAGAGGACATGGGGTGACGGGCCCGAACGCACGAGGTGCGGGCGTCTTCCTGGATGCAAGGAAGCAGAGTCCTTATTCGGGATACCAGCAGCTGGACTTTGATGTGTCTCTGGGGCGAGGAGAGCTGGGTCAACTGGGCGACGTGCATGATCGACTGATTGTTCGAATTCGAGATATCGTATCGAGTATTCAGATTTTGAGGCAGGTCTGCGAAAGTATGCCGGACGGTGCGTATCACTCTGGCATCTCTCCCCTTGCCTTTACCGTTCCGGCTGGCGAGGGCTACTCGCGGGTTGAGAGCGCGCGGGGTTTGATCTCTTGCCACGTTGTTTCAGAGGGCGGCTCGTACCCGGCTCGGGTTTCCTTCCGGACGCCGAGTCTTTCAGCGATTCATGTTCTGCCGTCAATTTTGGTGGGAGCACGCCTAGAGGATCTTCCAGTCGTGTTGCAGAGCCTCGACATTTCAGTGGCGGAGGCAGACAGGTGACTTGGATCGAAGCCTGGAAGGATACCTTTGGGATATCGTCGGAGGTGCCACTCGGCGTGGTTGCGTTCGGTGCCGTGTTTTGTCTCTACTTCTTTGTGGTTCTTCCCAGTTCGATTATCTTCAATTTTCTCGACCACAAAATTACTGCGGATTTACAGGCGCGAGTGGGTCCCAATCGTGCCGGACCGAAGGGGATATTTCATTTTCTGGCCGATTTTCTCAAGCTGATGGAAAAGGGAATCACGCGCAAAAAAGGAGCGCCAAACTGGCTCTGGTTTTCTCTCCATTCGATGGCGCTTTACAGTACCATCGCAGCCCTACCTATTGGCGCGGATTTGGTTTTGCTCAATACGGATATGAGCGCGCTCGTGCCGGTCTGGACATTCATCGTGCTTGCACTGGGCTTGATGTTGCTCGGCCTGGAGCAACGCACGGTTTCTGGTGGGTTTGGAGGCCTGCGACTAGCGGCCCAGGTTCTTGCCGGGAGTTTTCCGTCCACCGTTGCCATCTTGTGTGTCGGGTTTAAATCTGGTGGATTGAAGTGGACGCAAATAGTTGATGCGCAGGGTGCGTATCCGCATCACTGGACAGCTTTTTCTGATCCGTTTTCGTTCATCGCCTTTTGTGTCTTTCTCTGTGGTGGCCTCATTTTGCTAAGTGTTCCCCCTTTTGACGCCGCGCTGGGCCCGAGTGAGCTTGCCGGTGGGATTTCTTCGCAGGAGGCGGGAAGGCGCTTGAGCCTCTTTTGGTTTGGCAGATTTTATGGCTTCTTTTTCTGGTCGATGATGACTGCGGCCCTTTTTCTCGGTGGTTGGCGGGCGCCCGAGGCCGTCACCGAGATTGCGAGGGGTGTAGCGGGGCCCTGGCTGTACAGGGCTCTAGAGGCCGGCGTTATCGTGTCGAAAGCGTTTTTTGTTATGCTCTCGTGGGTCGTTGTTTCACGGGTGGTGCCCCGCCTTCGGTCGGATCAGATTACCGGGTTCGCGTGGAAAATTTTATGCCCATTTGCGCTTGTTGCGCTTGCGGGTGTTTCGATTTGGATAAGCTTTGTGGGGATTGGATCATGAGGTCGGTATCGGTCTTCACGAGCATGTTGGATTACATTAAGAGTGTCGCATCGGGCCTCCGGTCGGTTTGGCGAGCGCTTGCCACGGCTCTTCCTTACCTTTTGAAATTCAATTCGGGAGAGCGACGGAGGGAAGTTACGGAGCAATATCCAGATCCAGTTTCGGCGCGGACGCCAGACGAGCTGCCGACCCGTTCACGGGGTTTTCTTGTGAACGACATCGATCGATGTACCGGTTGCAAAGACTGCGAAAAGGTATGTCCCGTTCAGTGTATCTCAGTTGAAACGGAGCTCGGTGCGGACGCGGCAAAAATTTGGATCAGCGTTTTCGATATTGATCAGTCACGTTGCATTTTTTGTGGTCTTTGTGCCGAAGTGTGTGCTCCCAACTCGCTTGTGCATACGCGCCAATATGAGGGCTCGGTGTATCAGCTGGATCAGATGGTCAGAAGTTTTGGCAGAGGACGAGTCACGCAGGAGCAAAGAGCAAAGTGGTCGGCGCTTCGACGGGCCCAAGAGCTTACCGAGGGGGGCTTGACGTGATTCCTGTTCTTGCAGCTTTGACGATATCCTGTGCAGTGTTGGCGACCTTTCTCTCGGATCTGAGGCGGGCCGCGTTAGCCCTGTGGCTGAGTGCGCTTTCGGTTGGGGGGTTATACCTCGCCTTGGGGGCCGAAGTGTTGGCGATCGTTCAGTGGATTCTGTCGACCCTTGCTACTATCAGTTTTCTATTTCACTCCGTCATGTTCGGCGAATACGGAACGACCGCTGTTCCGGCCAGGGGGCGAGGTTGGGTGTCGGCGATCGGACCTCTGCTGGCGGGAGGGGCTTTCGGGTGGATCATTCTTTTAGGGTTTGCTCAGTTCTCACAAAAAATCAGCCTTGGCTTTTGGGCGGAGGAGATTCCCATCCAGGGACTTTCGGAGATGGGCAGCGTCCTCGCCTCAAAACATCTGTTGTCGGTCGAGATATTGGGACTGACTCTATTTTTGGTAATCGTCGGTGTCGGCGTGATTGCTCGCGCGGAGCCGCGGACAAATCTGAGAGGAGGGGCCAAGTTATGATCGTTGTTGCTGCTGTGTTAGGGGGGCTTGGAATCACTTGCATGCTTTATCGCCCGACCCTCTTGGGTTTTTTGGTTGGGGTTCAGCTTCTGATCCTGGGATCGACCTTCGGATTTGTGATCGCCGGAGTTTCGTCCTCGGAGACCGTTGAAGGGCATATTTTTGGCTTCTTCATTCTCACCGGTTCGATCGGTGTTTTTTCTACGATTTTGGGCCTAGTAGCGAGGCTGTTTTTCCTCAAAGGAAATACGGCTGTTGAAGAACTTACAACGCTAAAGAACTGAGAAAGGAGCACGGAAATGGAAAATCTTCCCCTTTGGTTGATCAGCATTCTTGGGCTTCTTGTTTTGTCAGGTGTGCTTGTCATCGCAATGGGCAGCCGCCTTCCACGCCAGGGAGATTGGTTGGTGCTTACGGCGCTGAGTGCGGTCGTGATCGCGATTATTTTACATTGGTCCGGGTACCTGGGCGATGGCCCTTTGGAGTCGGAGCTGGTCGGCTGGGTGTTTCGGCAGGGCGACGATCGGTCATTGCGATTTGGGATGGCGGCGGATCATCTGGGGTTGCTTTTTGTTTTTCTGTCGGCCCTTCTCGGTGGAGCAGCGTTATTTCCACTTCTTCGAATCACTACGAAGAGCCACGCACCGCAGTTTGTTTTAGGATCAATCGCCCTGTCTACCGTGGGCAGTGCCGTCTGCTGGACGGCAACGACACCCTGGCTCTACTCATTTGGCGTAACGTTTCTGATAGTCGGGGGTGCCTTTGCGTTTCGTCGGCTGCCGGAGAAAAAAAACGATGGAAAGGATGTTGAGAGATTTTTAAGAGAGCGGCTTTTGGGCTTTCTGTTTCTCCTTCTTGGGGTGGGCGCCTGGTCGAGCCTGGGCATTGACTTACGTCCGGACACCGGCGCATCTTGGGCGGGATCGCTGTCAACTGTGGCTCTCATTCTGCTTCTCTTTGGGGTCCTGTTTCAGTTTCAGGCCATTCCGCTGTTGAAATCGCATCTACTGGCGGGAGAGACGTCCGGGACTCTTCGGTTGCTGGCGACTCAAATTTTCCCAGGGTGGGCTTCGTTCGCTCTTCTATTGCGGTTCCAAAAAGATTTCGAGGTGCTTGGGGTTCTCGGTATTGCGAGCTGGATCTCTCTAGGCCTTGCACTGCTTACGGCCTTTGCCGGCCTTCTCCAGCGGGAGGCGCGAAATGGAGTCCCGATGTTGCAGGCAGTTGTCTTTCTGATAGCCTTCTCAGCTTTAATTCAGATCGGTCCTGGGGCCGCGATCGCAATCCTTCTCTCGGCAACATTCGGCGTGCTCGGTATCTCGTATGTAGGTGAACTGAACCCAGAGGAGGAGGAGCGTCAGCGGTCTCCGGCGTCCGCATACTCACTTGCTAATCGAATTCCTGTTTTTTCAGCGGGGCTCGCGGTGACCGGGGGTCTTGGTCTTTTGAGCTCCGCCGGATTTTCCCTCTGGGTAAATGCACTATTTGGCGATCCATGGGCGTTGGCTGGCGGACTATTTGTGTTGAGCGTTTTTTCCGCGCAGGCATGGAGAGTGGTTTGGCTGGTGTTGAGGAGCCAGCCGCCCCGGCCACATCATTGGACCACTCTCCTGTTTCCTTATGTTCTTTCCATTGGAACTATTGGGGTAATCTGGCAGGGCTTTCCTGTAGTGGCTCTTCTCGAGGATGCAAACGCGCGTCTTTTTCAGTCAATCATTGAAGGACCTTTGGGCTTCAAGATTTCAGGATTGGACAACGACCAGGGGTTCTCGATTACGGCGATACTTCAGGGGGTTCTTGTCTCTTCATTTCTTTTCGCCTCTTGGCTGAGTGCGCCCACTGTTGATCGCCTAACGGGCCTTTGGGATCGATTCCCAGTGACCACGAGGTTCATAGGTGAAGGTTATGGATTGGATAAGCTGGCTGAACGACTGCTGACGAGTGTTCTTCGGCTTGGCGTCACGCTCTCGAAAGTTTTCGACTTAAAGATTTGGGAAAGCTGGATTCCCCGCTTGGGAGAGGCCGCGATCGCTAACGTGAGCGGTCCTGCTGGTCGAGCGGACCAACGGTTGAGGGCATGGATTGATCGCTCGAGTGCCCGGACGGTGGCCTTTCCTGGAAAGCTTGTGCAGTTGCTCCAGAGCGGTGATGTTCAATGGTATTTATTCTTCGCGATTGGGTCGGCTCTCGCGCTCTTATTACATTTTATGCAAAGCTCGCCACAGGGCCGCTAAGGAGAAACGAACGTGAATCAGCATCTCATTACGCTTATGATTGCGCTTCCCGTCGTGGGGGCCGTTTTCCAGGCGGTGCATTTAGAGAGACGGGCGATGACGATCAGGGGGATTGCGCTCCTGTCGAGCATCGCGAGCAGTGTGATCGCACTGGTATTGGCGCTCAATGTCCCGGCGTTCACCGCTGAGGTTACCCAATTGGAGACGTTGCCATGGGTGGGATCTTTCGCCATCTCTTACGTGGTTGGGATCGACGGACTGGGCGTCCCGTTTTTACTTTTGGTAGCGGTTACGTTTCCGACCCTGCTTGGCTACGAGTGGAACCAAAAGTTTGGCGGACGAGGAATGAACGCATTGTTCCTGCTTCTGCAGTCGGCCTTTTTAGGGGTGATCTGTTCTCAAGATCTCTTCCTTCAATTTTTCTTTCTTTCGCTGACTATTTTGCCGTTTTTCTTCCTGATGGGTGTCTGGGGAGGCGAAGGCAGGGAACAGTCCTCGTTTCGGGCGGTCATAGCGGCCTCGATAGGACATGGGTTAATTTTTGGGGCACTGGTACTCATCTATTACGCGGCGGATCCGCATACGTTTGATCTGCGCGCGCTTGAGGGAGGAAAGTTAGGCGAAGCAAGTTTTCGTTTCCTTGGGGCGCCAGTGTCTGTTTCTGCGGCAGCATTTCTCCTCATAACCGTTGGTTTGTCCCTTCGGGGCGCTGTTTGGCCGTTGCATGGTTGGTTTGTGAAGGCGATCAATGAATCGACCCCAACTGCTTCGGTGGCGCTCGCGGTCGTTTCGTTGCCCGTATCGATGTTTCTTATGATTCGGTGGGGCTACGCTCTTTTGCCGGAAACTATGGCTCTGGCGGCTCCGACAGTCGTTCTGGTAGGAGCAGCAAATTTGCTGATTGGAATGATTTGCGCTGCAGGTCAGAAGTCCCTCAAGGGATTAATGGCCTATTTGTGCATCGCATCGAGTGGGTTCGCGATGATGGGCGTGGGGTCGTTAGATGCCCTTGGGGTTGTAGGGGCGGTTTACCAGCTGTTTGTGACTTCAATTGCCATGGCGGGATTTGGTCTCTTTGTTGGCGTCTACGCTCAGCGTACGGGTTCGGATGCATTTCGTCGCGATGATGGGACCGCGGTCGTGTCGTCGCTTTCTTATTCAGCGCCGGCGATGGCGGTAGTCGTAAGCTTTTTCTTGGCGTCAATTCTTGGCTTTCCCGGACTCGGGGGCTTTGTGAGCGCTTCTCTTTTGGTCATCGGAAGTTACGCAGTGCATCCTGGGTGGATTTTAGTAGTCGGTTTGGCGCTCCTCGTTGGTGCACATGGCTTTCTGTCGATGTACCGCGTGGTGTTCTTGGGTGCGCCTGGAAAAAAAGGAACAGCCTTTGAAGATCTCAATTGGACGGAGCGGGCATGTTTGCTTCCGTTGGTCGGAATTCTTCTTTTTACGGGAATTTATCCCAAGCCGTTAATGGATGTCATACGTCCAACGGTATTAACTCTTCTCTCGATGGTGAAATAGAGTGGAAGAACTGGCCCTTCTCG
This sequence comes from uncultured Bacteriovoracaceae bacterium, assembly GCA_964363305.1. Taxonomy (GTDB): domain Bacteria; phylum Bdellovibrionota; class UBA1018; order UBA1018; family UBA1018; genus CAYIHX01. Next base: position 122,535 of record CAYIHX010000002.1, read on the forward strand.
TACCTGAAATCATCTTAGCTGGGATTCTCGCACTTCTGGTGGTGAGTGAAATCACTTACCATGGGGAGAAGGTGAGGCTGGTAACGGCTACGGCGCTGTTGGGACTCTTGGCTGCGATGGTCTACACCATACTCAGCTATCCTATAGCCCCTGCGAGGGCGTTTGGTGGTGTTCTTTCGATCGACGGTCTGTCGCTCTTTTTTAAGTTGTTTTTTATTGTTCTCGCAATTTTAACGCTGACGATTTCAATTCAGGCCAAGGAAGTCGCGCAGGAAAAACGGGCGGAATATGGTGCCCTCATTGTTGCGGGTGCTTTGACGATGAGTTTGGCGGCGGCGGCGAGTGACTTACTCGTTTGCTTCTTGTGCCTTCAGTCGTTCAATTTGGTCGCGTATCTTTTGGCTGCCTATGGGAAGAGGTCGGTCCAATCTACAGAGGCCGCAGTCAAGCAGGTGGCTTTTGGAGTGGTGGCCGGGGCCTTCCTTTTGTTTAGCGGAGCGATTCTTTTCGCTGCGACGAAAACCATTAATATCTATGAGATGCACCAGGCGTTGAAATCCGCGACGCTTCTCTATCCGACACTTCTCGTCATTTTGGTTCTCTTGGTGCTGTCGTTTTCCTTCCAGTTAAGCGCCTTCCCTATGTGCCTTTGGGCACCTGATGCTTTGCAGGGTGCGCCGACGCCGGCATCAGCATTCATCTCAGTCGGCGGGAGGGCTGTCGGGTTTGCCGTAGCCCTCAGATTTTTGTTGGTCATCTTTTCGGAGCCCATTCAGGGCACGGGCCAGTGGGCTAATACCGGAAGCGTGGATTGGCCCAGGCTGCTCTCCATTATCGCGGGAGTAACGTTGCTCTACGGCTCATTTTTGGCCGTACGGCAGGAAACGGTAAAGCGACTGCTGGCTTGCTTGATCGTGGCCCAATCCGGCTATCTTTTGCTCGGACTCTTGGTGCTTGATGAGGTCGGGGTTGCGGCGTCGCTTTATAACCTCCTGGTGGAGCTCTTTGCGATCGTTGGATCATTTTACGTGTTGTCAGTGCTCCAAGAGAAGGGACCAAAAGGGGCATTGGCTCGGGCCATGCCGGAGACGATTTCTTTGATTCTGTTTCTCTCTTGTCTTGTGGGGATTCCGCCGCTGCCGGGATTTATCGGTAAATTTGCGGTGATTGGTGCTGCCGTGAGCCATGAGTGGTACTCGCTTGCCGTAGTAGCGATTATTTCGATGATTCTGGGGACGGTATCGGTATTTCGTCTGGTGTTTAGCTTGGTGGGTGATTTTCGAACCCACCGAACGGAGGGCGAGCGGGTCGGACCCATGCAAGTCGCAGTGCTTGCGGTGTTGTTGGGCCCTCTCTTTATTTTAGGAATTTTTGCAGAGCAGGCCCTGGGTTGGGCCGGGCGCTCCTTGCGGTTCATTTTATGGTAGCCGCTCCCATACCCCGGGGCTATATACTTTAACAAATTCAGGAAGATTGAATCTATCGGCTAAGGAAGAGGAGACAGCGGATGTCGTATATTCCAGTATTGACGATGCTTATTTTGGCTCTAGGTCTTGGGGTGGTCATTTCGATCGTCTCTTATGTATTGGGCCCGAAGATTTATAACCGAAGAAAAAACGAAGCGTTCGAATGTGGGGTTCCTCCGCAGGGGGACGCGCGGCGGCGTATTTCTGTCCGATTCTATCTCGTCGCGATTCTTTTCCTGTTGTTCGATGTCGAGGGAGTTTTCTTTTTTCCGTGGGCGATCAGCTTTAGGGAGTATCTCGCCGTGAACCAGTTCATTCTTTATGAAATGGGGTTTTTCGTCGGCGTCCTTTTGATTGGGTACTTTTATGTGGTCAAAAAGGGAGCATTGGAGTGGGAGTGATGTATGTCTAAAGATGGCTCTTCAAGCTTTTTGACGACTAGAGTGGATGCGCTCGTTGGCTGGGGACGAAAGAATTCTCTGTGGCCTCTGCCTTTCGGGACGAGCTGCTGCGGTATTGAAATGATGGCCACGATGGCGTCGGATTATGATTTGGCTCGGTTTGGTGCGGAGGCGATTCGCTTCTCCCCCCGTCAGGCTGATCTGCTGATCGTCGCGGGAATCGTGAACGCCAAGATGGCGCCAGTTCTTCGAACGATTTATGACCAGATGGCGGATCCAAAGTTCGTGATGTCTTTTGGTGCGTGCGCGTCCTCCGGCGGAATTTTCAATGTTTATAGCGTGACCCAGGGGATCGATACGATTCTTCCTGTGGATGTATATATTCCCGGCTGTCCACCGGCTCCGGAGGGTGTTTTGCACGCTCTCATGCGGCTTCAGGATAGTATTCAAAGTGGAGACACTTTTTCTCAGAAGCGCGAGCGTTCGCTTCGGAAAGTGTTGAGGTAGATCGCCAGATGGACGTTCGTACAAAAGTTTCTTCGATCTATGGTGACTGGGTGGAGCGTTTCGGTACGATCTGGAAGGCGCAGATTGATCAGCTCAAAAGTAAATTTGGTACTGTAATTGAGGAAGTTCGTTGGCCAGGCGAGGATATGACGGATGTCCCGGTCATATTTGTGGCTCTCGGGTCGATTGTTTCCGTACTGGAGTTTTTGCGATCAGAGACTGGGTGTGAATACGACTTTTTGGCGGATCTTACCGCGACGGATGAGGGGTCTGATCCGCGCTTCGAGGTTGTGTATCAGCTTCTTTCTATGAAGCATGGAGCACGGCTTCGTCTCAAGGTTCGAGTTGCCGAGGGGGTCGAGGTTCCTTCTGCGGTGGCTGTTTGGCCTGGAGCGGATTGGGCAGAGCGCGAAATTTGGGACATGTTCGGCATTCGGTTTTCTGGGCACCCCAATCTTCGTAGAATTTTGATGGACGAGCGCTGGGAGGGGCATCCCTTGCGAAAGGATTATCCCTTGCGTGGGTATCAGATTTTTCCCACGGCAACGGAAATCGACGAAAGCCAACTTCGTTAAAAGGACTTTGACCATGGAATCCAAAAGCGCGATCCGCAGTGCCCTCGACCTTCAAATGCCTCAAACGGGGCATTATTCTCTTCAGCATGACCCGGATGATCTTTGGGATGACTCACGCATGGTGGTCAATATTGGCCCCACTCATCCCGCGATGCATGGCGCGCTTAGGATGGTGGTGCAGCTGAACGGTGAAACCATCGAGAAGTCTTACTGCGAGTTTGGGTATACTCATCGGGCCAAGGAAAAACTGGGGGAGAACCGAACCTACCACCAGTTTGTCGTATACACGGACAGACTGAACTACTGTTCTGCCCTGACAAACAATGTGACTTATGCGATGGCGGTCGAGCGACTTCTCGGCATCGAGGTTCCGCCACGGACCGTTTGGCTTCGAATGATGTGCGTTGAGCTTTCCCGGGTCATGGACCATTTGGTCTGCATTGGGATCAACGCGGTCGACCTCGGGGCCTTTTCGTTTTTTCTTTACGGCTTTCATCAGCGCGAGGAGTGTTACACCCTGATCGAGAAGCTCTGCGGCGCTCGGTTGACGACCTCATATACCCGGATCGGGGGCTTGATGAATGATGCTCCTGAGGGATGGGAAAAGGAAGTCAAAGAATGGATCAAGCGCACTCGTCGGGTAATCGATGAGATGGACGCGCTCCTGACAAATAACCGAATCTGGTGTCAACGGACCCAGGGTGTCGCCGTTTTCAATAAAGAAAATTGCATGAAATATAGTTTTAGCGGCCCCAACGCGCGAGCTGCGGGCATTGATCGAGATCTTCGCAGGGATGATCCGGTCATGTTTTACAAAGAGGTCGAGTTCGATGTTCCGATTGCGCAAAATGGAGACGTTTTTGACAGGTACATGGTTCGTTTTGAAGAAATTCGCCAATCGCTAAATATTCTTGCGCAGTGTGCGGACCGCCTGAAGAAGGGACCAATATGGTGCGAAGACAAGCGAGTTCGGATTCCTGAAAAAGAGGTCGTTCACAACACGATGGAAGGGCTGATTCATCACTTTAAGTTTTTTATGACTGGCTTTGATGTGCCTGCGGGCGAGGCCTACACCGCTTTTGAGGCTACAAATGGCGAGCTTGGATTCTATATTGTCAGCAAGGGCGGCCCACGAGCGCACCGTATGAGGATTCGAGGCCCGTCAGTTTGGCACTATCAGGGGCTTACGCCCATGAGCAGGGGGCAGAAGTTAGCGGATATGGTCGCGGGGCTTGGCAGCATTAACGTCATAGCCGGTGAGTTGGATCGTTGAAGAAGTGAAGAGGCGTTGAATGGCAAAAATACTTTCTGAAAGATTTTATGAAGCGATGAAGAAGCTCGAGCCGCGCTATCCTACAAAGGTCGCGCTCTTGCTCCCCGCACTTCACCAGGCTCAAGAGGAGATTGGATGGCTCCCGCCGGAGGTGATGGAGGAGATCGGCTCGTATATTGGAATCCACCCAGCGCAGGTGCGCGAGGTGGCGAGCTTTTATACGATGTACAATTTGAAGCCGGTTGGAAAATATCATCTCAAGATTTGTACAAACGTGGCGTGCGCGCTTCGTGGCGCGGAAGAACTCCTTGAGCATTGCGAAAAGAAGCTCGCCGTTCAATGTGGGCAGACAACCCCAGACCGACGGTTTACGTTGAATGAGGAAGAGTGTCTGGGGGCTTGTGGGACCGCACCAGCGATGATGCTGAACGATGATTATCATGAAAATCTCGACGCCAAGAAGCTCGACCAGCTTCTTGATTCGTTAAAGTGAGGCTGGAATGGCTTTAGAAATGACGGAAACACTCTACGTTCAACATTTTTCGAGGCGCGAAGAGGCGCGTCCGATTCAATACTACCTTGATCAAATGGAAGGGTATACCGCCCTAAAGAAGGCGTTCGGAATGAGCCCAGATGACATCATCAGCGAGATGAAAAAGTCGAACCTGCGCGGGCGGGGTGGTGCCGGATTTCCGACCGGGATGAAGTGGGGTTTTATTCCCAAGCAATCCAGTAAGCCGAAATATCTGGTTTGTAATGCAGACGAGTCGGAGCCTGGAACCTTTAAGGATCGAGACATCATGCGGTACACGCCGCACCTGCTCATCGAGGGTATGGTGATTGCTGGATTTTCCATCGGCTCTCATGTTGGCTACATCTACATTCGTGGCGAATACGCCCGGGAGGCAAAGCTTCTCAACGAGGCCATTGATGAGGCGTATGCCAAGGGGTTTCTGGGGAAGAATGTTCTCGGTAGTGGGTTTGCTTTCGATTTGACGGTTCACCGAGGTGCGGGTGCTTACATCTGTGGCGAGGAGACGGGGCTTTTGAATTCACTCGAGGGTAAGCGTGGTGAGCCGCGGGTTAAGCCGCCTTTTCCTGCGCAGGCCGGCGCCTTTGGTGGTCCGACGATCGTAAACAACGTTGAGACCTTGGCCAATGTGCCCTTTATTGTGAATCGTGGCGGTGATTGGTTCGCGAAGCTCGGCAAGCTTGAAAAGTCGGGTGGGACCCGTCTGCTCAGCATATCTGGGCACGTCAAGAAGCCGGGAGTCTATGAGGTGGCGGCAGGAAGCATGACCATCAGGCAGTTGATCTATGACCTGGCTGGCGGAATTCTCAACGATCGGAAGCTGAAGGCCGTCATTCCTGGAGGTTCTTCGGCGCCAGTGCTCACCGCGGATGAGATTGATGTCATCTACGATATTGAGCCACTCATGAAGGTCGGCACGATGATGGGCTCCGCGGCTCTGATGGTCGTCAGCGAAGATTACGATGTCATTCGTCTGATTACGCGGATTACGAAGTTCTATGCCCATGAGTCCTGCGGCCAATGTACACCTTGTCGTGAGGGATGTCGGTGGATGGAAGACGTGTTGGAGCGAATCGAGCATGGACAAGGTCGTGAAGAGGATCTCGCCCTGCTGTTGGATATCGCGGATAACATCAGCGGAAAGACCCTTTGTGCGCTGGGGGATGCGGCCGCCGGTCCGGTGGTGAGTTTTGTTAAAAAGTTTCGCGCGGATTTTGAAGCCCGTATTCGAGGTTCGAGACATGCCTAAAGTTAATGTAGACGGAAAAGACATTGAGTTTTCTCCGGGCGAGAACCTCATCGAGGTGGCTCGCCGCGGAGGTATTGAGATTCCCTATTTTTGCTATCACCCGGCCCTCACCGTCGTCGCGCAATGTCGGATGTGCGCCGTCGATATAGAAAAGATGCCCAAGCTTCAGACGGCCTGTTCGACTGCTGCGGCGGACGGGATGGTTATCAAAACGAAGTCGGAGAAAGCGAAGAAAAACCAGAAGGCGATCATGGAGTTTCTTCTGATCAACCATCCGCTGGATTGTCCAATTTGTGACAAATCGGGCGAGTGTGATCTCCAGGACAACTCTTACAAGTACGGTGACGCATATATGCGATACACTGAGGAGCGCCGCACGTATCTTGATCTAGACATGGGACCGGTGATCAAGAAGAACATGAATCGTTGCATTCATTGCACCCGTTGCATCCGTTTTGGTGGAGAAGTGGCGGGCATTCATGAAATGGTCGCGGTTCAGCGGGGCAACAAAACAGAGATCACGACAATCGATGGACGGCCCCTGGAGACGGACTACGCGGGTAACTACGCGGATATCTGCCCAACGGGGTCTCTCACGCTCAAAGATTTCCGTTTTCGAAAGCGCGCGTGGTTTTTGAAGAAGACGGCGACCGTCTGTGAAGGATGCGCACGCGGTTGTAATATGGAGGTTCAGCAGGAGGCGAATGTTATTTACCGATGTGTTCCTCTGCAGAACATGGAGATTAATAAATACTGGCTCTGTGATGAGGGACGTTTTAACTATCACTATCTGGCGGATCCGGAACGAATCACGGTTCCTCAGGCCAGGGGCGCCTCAGGTGTCCGAGTGAGTGACTGGGGGAAGGCGGTTGATCGCGCCCGGGATGTTCTTCGTGGGAAAAAGGTTGCCGCGCTTGTTGGGTCGGATCTGACGCAGGAGGAGGCAAAACTTCTCCTGGAAATTGTTCCGAAGATGCTGCCGGGGTCATCGCTGTTCCAGTTCGGTACCCCAGGGGTAAAAACTTCAGCGGACGATGTGAGTGTTGATCAGTTGCTGAAGAGGAAGAGCAAGACCGCAAATCTCCATGGTTTAGAGAAACTCGGTTACAAGGCCTGGGATGGTTTGCCGACGGGGACGGATGCGATTGTAGTCTTTCGGGGTGGCCGCGCAACTTTGCCGGATCTTCGAGGTTTGCCGGCGGTCGGGGTTGGCGTCTTTACACGGGCTCAGGCGACTCAGTTGGAAGTTGTGTTGCCGGGCGCCGCATTTGCGGAGAAGGATGGGACGGTGGTTAATTTCGACGGACAGGAGCAACGCTATCGACGGGCGGTAGTTCCTCCGGTCGGTGCGAAGGTGCTGTCGGAAATACTCATGATTTGGCAGAATCGCGGCTCGGCTTCGACGGGCGCGGCATAGGGACTGAGGCGAAATGGAACAGACTGACCTTTTGATCGTTCTAGCGAAATGCGTGATTCTTCTTCTGATCATGCTACAGGTTGCGCCCATTATGGCATGGGTCGAACGGAGGGGGTCAGCCCTGATGCAGAATCGCCTGGGTCCGAATCGAATTTTTCCGCTTGGCCTGCTTTATTCGGTTTGCGATGCAGTGAAGTTTTTATTTAAGGAGGATCGGATTCCAGGCCAGGCGAATCGATTCTATTACGCGGCGGCACCAGTCGTTTCTGTGATGGTTGCTATGATCACCGCTGTTGTCATTCCTTGGGCGGACACGTTAACATGGGGCGAGCGAGTGATTCAGTTCCAGGTAGCCAGCCTTAATGTCGGCCTCCTCTATATCCTTTCGATCGGCTCGCTTGGGGTTTACGGCATCATCATGGCCGGGTGGGCATCGAACAATAAGTATTCGTTGTTGGGCAGTCTGAGGTCGAGCGCTCAGATGATCAGTTACGAGCTTTCGTTGGGGCTTTCATTGGTTGGGATTATTATGATCGCCGGGACGACCGATCTTAATCAGATCGCTCAAATGCAGGGCCAAGCCTGGCACCAGGTGGGGCCTCTTGCGATTCCCAAGCTGGGTGTTTTTGTGCAGCCGCTGGGCTTTCTGCTTTTTCTCGTCGCGAGTTACGCGGAGACGAACCGCCTTCCTTTTGATCTTCCCGAAGGGGAATCTGAGATCGTGGCGGGCTATCATCTTGAATATGGATCCATGCGTTTCGCCATGTTCATGATGGCGGAGTACGGGAACATGTTTGTGGCCTCCGCGCTTGCGGCGACGTTGTATTTCGGTGGTTGGCAAATGTTGCCGGGCATGGCGGCAGCGCAGGGCTTACTGGTGAATAGCGCGGGGTTGAGTGCTCAGGTCTCCGAGGTTCTTCGGGTGCTGCTCCAGGTCGCGTCATTGTTTATTAAAATCGGCTTTTTCATGTGGCTCTTCGTCTGGGTTCGCTGGACTCTTCCGCGATTTCGGTACGATCAGGTGATGGATTTAGGTTGGAAAGTGATGCTCCCGCTGTCGTTGGTGAATATCTTCATCACGGGCGTGCTCGTCTATTTGAAGTGGGTGTAAGAGATGCTTGTTAAATCGAAGCCGGGCTTGTTTCAACGATTCTATCTTGTCGAAATTCTTCGTGGCCTAAAAATTACGATGAAGAACATGCTCTTCTCGAAGAAGGTCACGATCCAGTATCCCGAGGAACGGCGAAACTACTCGTCTCGATTTCGTGGGATGCATTACATCAAGGCGACGAACGGAGTCGAAAATTGTACGGCCTGCATGCTTTGTCCGACCGTGTGCCCGGCGGAGTGTATCCATATCGAGGCGGGCGAGCGGCCGGACAAGGAGAAGTACCCAGTTAAGTTCGAGATTGATGTGCTTCGCTGTTGCTTTTGTGGGATGTGCGAAGAGGCGTGTCCGAAGGATGCGATCAAGCTGAGCAATATCTACGAGATGAGTCAGACGGTGCGGACGGTTTACGATAAGAGCTATCTGCTCGAACAGCGCGGAAATAAATAGGCCAGGGGCCGAATAGCGAGGCGTCGAATTATGGAAATTTCAGCACCTTTTTTCTACATTTTTTCAGCTCTTGCGATTGTGTGCTCGCTTTTGGTCGTTTTTAAGAAAAACCCGGTCACGAGCGCTTTTAGTTTAGTGTTGGTCTTTTTTGCGTTCGCTGGAATTTACGGAATTCTGGATGCGCACTTGATCGCTACTTTTCAGATTCTGGTTTACGCCGGGGCGATTATGGTGCTGTTTATTTTCGTGATCATGCTCCTGAATGCGGATGTTCCGACCTTCGACCTTTGGCGATCACATCTAGCCGTAAAAATAGGCGCCGGTCTTTTGTGCGGAGCCATGGTCTGTCTCTTTGCATGGGCATTCAAAGAGACGAAGCTATCCGCAGCCACGGGAGGTTTTCCGTTGGCGGCGATCAATGCGGCTGGTGGAAATACGAAGGTGGTCTCTCGGCTTATGTTCTCAGAGTATGTTTTGCCGTTCGAGGCGACGTCTGTGCTTATTTTGGCAGCCATCGTAGCTTCGGTTGCCATCGCCAAACGAAAAACCGGAGGTGCTGAATGAGCGGTTATGTCGAACCATGGGTTGTGTTGACCTTTTCTTCAGTCATTTTTTTTATTGGTCTCTTTGGTGTTTTGATCCGAAGAAACATTTTGGTTGTTTTGATGTGCATTGAATTGATGCTGAACGCGGTAAATCTCACCTTTGTGACGTTCTCCCGCCAACTCGAGCACATGGGTGGACAAATGGCTGTTTTTTTCATTATTGCGGTAGCTGCCGCCGAGTCGGCAGTCGGACTAGGTTTGGTGATAGCGATGTATCGGACGCTGAGAAGTGTTGATACCGACACCATTCAGATGCTCAGGGAGTAGAACATGATTGCACTGATTCCTCTTTTTCCCCTGCTTGGGTTTTTGCTGAATGGGTTGTGGTATGCGGTATTCCAGGCTCCCGAGGGACGAAAAGCGACGGGTTCGACCATTAGCGGCGCGATAGGATCTATAGCGATTTTCGCTTCACTTTTGGTTTCATTATGGGTTTTTGTGCGTCTGATGGGCCTTCCAGAGGGTGGACGAGTTCTGGAGGAGAATCTATTCACCTGGATCGCGTTTGGCGATCTAAAGATCGATATGGTGCTTCGCGTGGATGTTCTGTCCACGCTTTTTACCCTGGTCATCACCGGCGTTGGGACTTTGATTCATGTCTATTCGATAGGCTACATGAGCCATGATGCGAGCCCTGGAAAATTTTTTGCATACTTGAATCTGTTTTGTTTCGCGATGCTGATGCTCGTGGTCGGAGGATCTCTTCCGATTCTGTTTTTAGGTTGGGAGGGGGTTGGCCTCTGCAGTTTTCTTTTGATCGGGTACTGGTATGACGACGAAGCCAAGGCTGTTGCGGGGAAGAAGGCATTCATCGTAAATCGATTGGGCGATTTAGGCTTCCTGCTTGGGATGTTTCTAATATTTACTACATTTGGGACATTAGATTTCGTTGCGCTTCAGGGCTCTGTAGGGAGCACGTCGGGAGTAATCGGGGCCTCGACCATTACTGCGATTTGCCTGCTTTTGTTCGTGGGGTGCATGGGGAAGTCGGCCCAGATCCCGCTCTATGTGTGGCTTCCGGATGCGATGGCCGGTCCGACGCCAGTATCGGCATTGATTCATGCGGCGACGATGGTCACTTCTGGAATTTATCTCATCTCTCGCCTGAATTTTTTGTTTAGTCTCTCGCCGGTTGCGTTGTCAGTGGTGGCGATTGTTGGTGCAGTTACGGCATTTTTCGCGGCGACAATCGCGCTTGTGCAAACGGACATCAAAAAAATATTGGCTTATTCAACTGTGTCTCAGTTGGGCTACATGTTTCTGGCTTGTGGTGTGGGAGCTTACTCGGCCGGGGTTTTTCATGTGATTACGCATGCGTTTTTTAAGGCGCTTTTGTTTCTAGGGGCGGGCAGTGTCATACATGGGATGCATGAGGAGCAGAATATTCTTCATATGGGCGGCCTGCGGTCTCGGATGCCCAAGACTTTTCTTATTTTCGCAATCGGCTGGTTGGCAATTTGCGGAGTACCGCCGCTTTCGGGGTTCTTCTCGAAGGATGAGGTGTTGTGGGTCGCATACAGCTCCCCTCATGGTTCGATGGCCCTCTGGGCACTGGGTGCAGTTACGGCTCTCATGACGGCATTTTATATGACTCGCCTATTTTCTCTGACGTTCTTAGGGGAGCCCCGGTTTAAGGCCGCTCATCGTGATAGCGAAATTCATGAATCTCCGATGGTCATGGTTCTGCCGTTGCAAGTGCTTGCTGTGCTCAGTGTTGTCGGTGGTTTTGTGGGACTTCCCCATCTGAGCTGGTTGAGTCATTGGCTTGATCCCGTGATTCCCGCTCATCATTCTGTTGCCGAGGGCGTGGCTCCAGCGATGGAATGGGTCTTGATGGGTCTTAGTACGGTCGGCGCAGTCGGAACCATTTATCTTGGCCTTAAATTTTTCTCGAACCTAAAGCGAGCGGAGGCATTCAAGACGCGGTGGGCTTGGATACACCGGGTACTTGAGAATAAGTGGTATGTTGATGAGGTCTACGACGCAATTATAGTTCGTCCATTGCAAGCGGTCGCTAACGTGATTTGGAAGGGAATGGATGTCGCTTTCATCGATCGAATTGTTTTGGGCGTTGGACACGCGACCGCATTTGCAGGCCAGGCAGTGCGGGTGATTCAGACGGGTTCGATTCAGGTTTACGCATTTGTTCTTTTGGCGGGTTTGGTCGCTATGGTGGGGTATTTGATTTATGGGCTGGCTTGATTCCAATCTGTTGTCCGCAGTGTTATTTTTTCCTTTTCTCTGGGGTTTGATCGGTTTGCTGATTCCGCAGGGTTCCGAGGCCGGAAGAGGAGTGTTGAGGTGGTTTGCCCTTCTAGGGTCTTTGGTGACGTTCGCGCTCTCTATCCTCATTTACTACCGCTTTCAGGCGGCCGGTCCTGAGTTTCAACTGACAGAGACCGTGGACTGGATTCCGGGACTCGGAATTGCCTACCGGGTTGGCGTGGATGGCCTCAGTTTGTGGCTTATTTTACTGACGACGTTTCTTACTCCGTTGGCCATATTAAGTAGCTTCACTGCCATCAAAGAGAAAGCGCGCGGTTATTACTTTCTGTTGTTGGCGCTTGAAACGGGGATGCTCGGGGCTTTCGTCGCTCTCGACATTTTCCTTTTCTATGTGTTTTGGGAAGTCATGCTGATTCCGATGTACTTTCTGATCGGCATTTGGGGCGGAAAAGATAGAATTTACGCGGCCATGAAGTTTTTTCTCTATACGATGGTCGGCTCTCTGCTGATGCTCGTTGCGATATTTTTCTTAGCCTATCAGTACAAGGTTCAATTCGGCACGTTCTCGATGGCGATTGTTGATCTCTATCGGTTGAAGCTGGGAGGTGATGGCTGGCTATCCGTGCAGGCGGTCCTGTTTCTGGCCTTTTCTCTCGCGTTCGCGATCAAGGTTCCCCTGTTTCCATTGCATACCTGGTTGCCAGATGCGCATGTTCAGGCGCCGACCGCGGGGTCGGTTATTTTGGCTGGTGTTCTGCTCAAGATGGGAGGTTACGGCTTCTTTCGTTATGCGTTCCCTCTATTTCCGCAAGCCGTTATTCAGTACCAGCTGGTTTTCATGATCCTCGGGGCCATAGCCATTACATACGGTGCGCTTGTCGCATTTGTTCAGTCCGATATTAAGAAATTGGTAGCGTATTCCTCCGTAAGCCACATGGGGTATGTGATCGTGGGGCTGTTTTCGCTGAATGCGTTGGGCGTTGGAGGGGGCCTCTACCAGATGCTGAACCATGGCATCTCGACCGGTGGATTGTTCCTTTTGGTGGGGATGATTTACGAACGAAGGCATACCCGCGAGTTGAAGGATTTCGGGGGCATTGCAAAGGTGATGCCCTGGTTCGCTATCGCGCTGGTGATCATGACGCTCTCTTCGATTGCGTTACCGGGAACCAACGGCTTCATCGGTGAGTTTATGATTCTGCTTGGGACATGGAAAAGAAGCCCACTACTCGCTGCTCTTTGCGCGCTGGGTGTCGTACTGGGAGCCGTGTATATGCTTTGGCTTCTGCAGAAGCTCATGTTTGGCCCCCTGGAGAATTCCGAGAATCGGAAGCTTACAGATCTGACTGGGCGTGAACTGATGGTGATGGCCCCGCTGGTGGTAGCTGTTTTTGTGATGGGAATTTTTCCGGGAATTTTTTTCGAGAAGATGGAGCCTTCGGTCCAACGGTTTCTGAGCCGAGTGCATACAGTACAGGGGTCGCCGATGGCGGCGATTAAAGTAACCACGAGTAAGTAAAGGATTCCACAGATGCCATCAATCATTCGACCCGAGCTTTTAACTATGACTCGCCCAGAGCTCATGGCGCTTGTTCCGTATCTCCTGCTTTGCGGTGGTGTTTTGGTCGCCATGCTTCTGAGCGTGATACGGTTTTTCAATCCAAAGTGGATCATGTTTGTCTTCTCTGTCGGTACCCTGGTGGCGACGGTAGTGCTCAGTTTTGGGCAATTCGGGAACGAGAGCGTGGTTCTCTTTAATGGAATGATGGTCGTCGATCGCTATGCGGTGTTTTTTAATATGTTCTATTGCGCGGCTGGAACGGTGACTTTGCTTTCGGCGTTTCGATATCTCGATAGAGAGAAGCTGCAGTACCCGGAATTCTATTTGTTGGTGCTGTTCGCGGTGCTGGGGATGATGCTGCTCAGCTCATCTCTTGATCTGATCGTGTTCTTTATCGCGCTCGAGCTGATGTCTCTTCCTGTCTATGTCATGGTAGGGTACAGGCGCACGGATCGACGCTCGAATGAGGCGGCGATGAAATATTTTATCCTAGGGTCGGCGGCCTCAGCCATTCTTCTCTATGGTGCCGCGCTCCTCTATGGGGTTACTCAGTCTCTTTCGATTCGAGAGATTCTCGCGTTTGTTCAGGCGGGAAAGTCGGCCGGGAATGTCGTTTTTATGTTGGGCCTTTGCTTTGTCTTGGTCGGATTGCTTTTCAAGGTCGCGTCCGCTCCTTTTCATATGTGGATGCCGGATGTGTATGAGGGGGCACCAACACCCGTTACCGGATTCATGACAACTGGGTTGAAGGCGGCTGCGTTTGCCGCGCTTGTCAGAGTTTTTGTTTCGTTGGGTTATGGGAAGGGATTGACGCCGACGTTTCAGGTGGGCCTGCATGACATTCTTTGGGTTTCTGCCGTTCTCACCATGATCGTGGGAAACGTGGTCGCGCTTGTGCAGGTTAATTTGAAGCGAATGCTGGCCTACTCATCGATCGCGCATACCGGCTATCTCCTCGTCGGAATTTTGTCGGCCCCGGGAAGCGAGCAGGGATACGCACCCATCGTGGTCTACTTGGTGGGTTATGGGATCATGAATCTGGGGGCTTTCGTCATTCTTTCGGCGATTTCTGGGCGGGATGACGAGGGGTTGAATCTGCACGATCTGTCTGGTCTCGCGCGGCACAAGCCTTGGCTCGCGTTTGCGATGGCTGTTTTCATGTTTTCGATGGCGGGAATTCCGCCTACGGCAGGATTTGCCGCCAAGTACTTTCTTCTCTATTCAGCTGTGCAGTCTGGGGAGATCTGGCTGACAGTGATCAGTGTTCTCTGTAGCGCCGTGTCGGTATACTATTACCTCAGGGTTCTTGTGTATATGTACATGCGGGAGCCGCTGGGAAGCGAAAGCAGAACGGCGGGTTCGGTGTGGGCATCCTTCGCGGCTGCAATGATGGCAGTCATGACGATACAGGTAGGAATGTTTCCTGCGCGAGTTGTCGAGGTGGCGAAGCGGGCGGTCAGCGGTCTGTAGAGATCGTATTTTTGATCGACAGTTTTGTACATGGGGAGCCCCGGGCAAAGGGGGCCTGATTCTTCACGATGGAGCCAGGTCGAGGCACTGAACGTCAGTATAAAATTCGCCTCGCATCGGGGCGTGTTCTCGGTCCGATCGACCGAGAGCGAGTGCGACTTCTCATCCTGAAGAATCATATTGTCGGGACCGAGTCAGCTCGTGAACATCCGCAGGGTGACTGGGTGGACATCCATCAGATCCCACAGCTGGCAGACCTGTTGGTCGCACAAATTGAGGGTAGGCTCAGTCTCGATCAGGAGGTTCCAAAGACCGCGCTGGTCTATGAACCGCTGCCGGGCTCAGCGGGGCCGACTCAGGTTCTCACTCGTGGGTATCAGCGGACGAGCGCGATTCCAGCGACAGCGGCCTTCGCGCAGCCCACTGGGGTGCGTGAGGTTCATCAGCGGGAGGAGGAGGAGACCGTCGTTGGCGCGTTGAACGAGAACGACCCCCTCCCCGATGCCGATCAGGAACACACACTGGTGCAGCCGAAAGCACCCCCGGTGGCGGAGGGATCGGCCAGCTATGAGGTTCAGCTGGATTCGACCGCCATGAACCGAAATATCGCTACGGAAAGGACGGTCGTGTTTCAGCGAGGGACGGGGGCTGTCGGCACACCTTCGAGCGCGAAAGAGAAGACAGACTTTCGGGCGATTCTTATCCGGCTCGTGGCCGGGATTGGTCTGGCGATTGTTGGTTATGATTTACTGTTCAAAGAGGATGCGGCGCCACCCGGCGTTCGCCCTCCAGCGATTCGGGCGATTCTTCCTGCGCCCTCGAAGGATCCCGCGAATCCAAAACGAAGCAAGGAACTCTATGAGGCGGCCTTGCGGGAGTATGGGCACGACAACGTCATTGGCTATCGCAAAGCCGTTGGCCGACTTCAGGCTGCGATTACCGCCGATGCGAACAACACGCAAGCCTATGCGATGCTCGCCTCCGCGTATTTAAATCTGATTGATTCGTCGAACAAGGATGAAAAATATTTTCAGGTCATCTCGAGTCTTATTCAGGTGGCGAGAGCCAAGGCGAGTGACATCATCGAGACGGTAATCGCGGATATTGAATTTTATGTGACCATTGGAAAACCTGAAGCGGCTTTTCAGCGCATGGTCGAGTTTACCAAGGACCGAACTGAATACGGCCAGGCTCACTTTCTTTACATGGCTTATGCCATGTTTCAGCGTGGCGACTACTCCGGCGCCGCTGGGATGCTCTCCAACATTGCCGACAATCGAGTTACGACACCAAAAATTTTCTATCTGCGGGGTCGAGTTGCGGAACGCCTGAACGATGTGGAGACCGCCATCCGAGAATATGAGAAGGCCATTCGGCTAGATCACTTTCATGCAAAGTCATACCTCAAGGTGGCTGAGCTTCGCACTAAACAGGGGAAGATCAAGGAGATCACGAAGTATATCGATTTCCTCGTATTAAACGGGGACCTGTTAGATCCGATCGATTTGGGTCGGGCGTACTATCTTCAGTGCCAGCTTTTTCAGGTTTTCGAGAAGTGGAATGAGGCGCTGGGCTCGATCGACAAGGCGGTTATTCTGGATCGAGAGAATGCTGACTATATTTTAGAACGCTATACGCTTTTGACCAAAGTTGGGGACTCGATCGAGAAGGTACAGGGCCAGGCCCGGATGTACTACTTTCTCAGTGAGGGGCAAAAGGCAGCGAAGGCGGGCAATTTTCGTGAAGCGATTACCTACTTTTTGCAGGCGAGGCAGAACAATCCCCATTCACCGCTCCCGCTAGTGCGGTTGGGCGACATGTTTTTGAACAGCTCGGACGTCGTGAATGCACGGGCCTACCTCGAAAAGGCGGCGCAATTGGCGCCGAAATCCCCTGAAATCTGGTCAAAATATATTTTTACGCTCATTCAGGGCTATGAATTTGATGATGCGAAGAAGGCTATGGATCGCTTCAAGGATATGAAGGCGGGCCAGAGCCTCGTCGACAAGCTGAATGGCGATTTGTATGGGAAGCTGGGTCGTCCATTGGACGCCCAGGCGTATTACATCAAGGCGATGGGACGGGACTCGATCGATCCAACGGTCTATATTGCTTTTGCTAATAGTTTGCTCGAGACAAAGAATTTCAAAGAGGCGCCCTTTTTCTTCGCATTGGCTCGGAGGTTCGACCCGTTGAATATCGAGGCGCTGCTAGGGACTGCAAGGGCGTCCGCGGCTTCCGATGGGCCGGACCGCGCTATCGGTCTTCTTCAGGATGAGATGCAGAAGGGTAATCCAAATCGGGCGGAATTGCTCACGGGAATAGCGGAGTTTCAAATTCAAAAAGGTGAATGGGACGCAGCGCAGAGCTTTATTGACCAGGCAATGGCCATAAATGCTCATTACGCGCCTCCATTCAAGCTCCAGGCACAGGTTTGGTTGAACAAAGAGCATGCGGTGAGGTCGGCCTTGGATAAGGCGCTCGACGCCTATAAGTCGTACTCCGATAGGAATCCGTCTGATCCTTCTGGGTACCTCGAGCGCTACAAGATCTTCGTCAAGAAGGCGGAGTTTGAGAAGGCAGATTACGAGCTCATCCGGGTGCACCAGGTGTTCCCAAAATTTCCAAACCTTCATTACTATCGAGGCGCTCTCTACAGCTTGATGGGAAATCACCCATTAGCGATTCATGAATTTGAGCTTGAGCTGAAGAACAACCCCCGTGGTGTAGGCTCCCTCTTGGCGTTAGGTAAGGAGTACTTGGAGGTCGAGCGAAATGACGAAGCCCTCAAGCAGTTCAATCAGGCGATGCAGCTGGCTCCTCAGATGGCCGACCCGAAGCAGTGGGCGGGGTACGCCAACTTTAAACTGAAGAACTTCGAGGGCGCAGTTCTTCTTTATCGCGCAGCTATTCAGCAGGATGCCGGAAACCCCTCGATCTATAAACGGCTCGGCATGGCCTACCGCGCAATGGGGAATGGTCTGGAGGCCAAACGCGCGTTCCGGAAGTATCTGGAGATGGAGCCGGATGCGCCCGACAAAGCTGAATTTGAGCGCTTTCTCTGAGCGTAGGGCTCTGGTAGAAAAAAGCTGCATGCTAGACCCAGCCTATTTTCAGGAGCCGAAGGTGAATGATCTCGAAGCGGCGCTCAGGAAGCGCAACGCTTCTGCTGAGCTGATCGGGGGACTGGGCTCGTTATCTCGTCGTCGAAAAGAGCTGATCGGCCAGACGGAATCTCAGAAGGCTCAGCGGAACAAGGCGTCGGCTGAAATTGCGCAGCTCAAGGCAAAGTCGAAAGCCGACCCGGCTGCGGCGGCGGAGGCAGATCGACGCGTGGCCGACATGAAGGGCGTCGGGGATGCGATCAAGAAACTCGATGAGGAGCTGAAAGAGGTCGAGGCGCGCCTCCAGGCTTTCGCACTTCAGATTCCGAATATTCCGCACGGCAGCGTGACGGAGGGGGCGGATGCGGAAGCCAACCGCGAGGCAAGGCGCTGGGGCGAGCCGAAGAAGCTCCCGTTCACGCCCAAGGATCATCATGATCTGGGCGAGGGTCTTGGCATTCTCGATTTCGAGCGGGCCGGAAAAATTTCGGGTGCGCGATTTGCTCTGTATCTGGGCGCTGGAGCGACGCTCGAGCGGGCCTTGATTCAATTCATGCTCGATCTTCATACCCGTGAGCATGGCTACCAAGAGGCGATCCCGCCGTTTCTTGTTACGGCCGAGTCGATGATGGGAACAGGCCAGCTACCCAAGTTCGAAGAAGATCTTTTTAAGACTGGAACCGCAGACCGAATCCTCTACCTCATTCCGACATCCGAAGTTCCGTTGACCAATATCCACGCGCGGGAGATCCTTGCGCCGGGCGAACTCCCCTTGTATTTCGTCGCATACTCACCCTGTTTTCGCAGTGAGGCGGGCTCATACGGTAAGGATACGCGTGGCCTCATCCGCCAGCATCAGTTTCAGAAGGTCGAGATGGTGAAAATCGTCGAGGCTGAGAAATCGTACGAGGAGCTCGAGGCCATGGTGAAGAATGCTGAGCGAGTGCTCGAGCTTCTGGGCCTTCCCTATCGCACGATGGCGCTTTGCACCGGAGACATGGGGTTTTCGGCCGCGAAGACCTATGACCTGGAAGTCTGGCTACCCGCTCAAGGGGCTTATCGTGAGATTTCCTCTTGCTCAAACTGCGAAGATTTTCAGGCCCGACGAGCGCAGATTCGGTACCGAAGTGAGGCCAATGGCAAACCGAAGTTGGCCCACACGTTGAATGGCTCGGGGTTGGCCGTGGGACGGACTTTCGTGGCCATTCTGGAAAACTACCAGGACGCAGAAGGAAGTGTTGAGATTCCCAGCGTTTTGCACAAATATGTGCGCGGGGCACCCGGTTTCAGCGAAGATGCGGGCGGCAAAATCTGGATAAAAAAGCGGAGAGATGGCTGAGTGGTTGAAAGCACCGGTCTTGAAAACCGGCATACGGGAAACCGTATCGTGGGTTCAAATCCCACTCTCTCCGCCATTCATTGGCCCGTAGCGCGTCAACGGCGTGACGATCAAGTTTTCGCGGTAATGGTACGACGAGTACTACGAGAATTTTTCTGAGCGCCGTGAGGGATGACCAAGGCCATGACGACCCCCCCGAAAACGGAAAGCCCCGCGCTTTCACTGAAAGGCAAAACCATCCTGGTCGTGGATGACGAACCTGGATATCGGGAAGTCATCGCGGATGAATTTTTGTTTGTGGATGCGACGGTCATTACCGCCGGCAGTTCACAGGAGGCGTTTGCACTCGCGCAGGCCCAGTCGGTCGACGCGGTCGTCTCCGATGTCCGAATGGCCGGGGGCAGCGGTCTCGAACTTTTAGATCAGCTTAAAGTCATCAACATACGGAAGCCCGTAGTGGTCCTGATCACCGGATTCTCTGATTTCGCCCCAGAGGATGCGTTCAACCGGGGCGTGGAGGCGGTTTTTCCTAAGCCGTGCAACCTCGATCGCCTGGTCGAGGCGGTTTATCTTGCCATTCTTCCTGAAAATGAGCGGTGGCTGAAGCCTTTCGAGCCACTTTCGGGTGATTTCGTCATCACGCTCGTGGCAGCCTCACTTGAGGAGGCGATCCGTGCTCATCTGTTGAGCTTTGGGCGCGGTGGGATGTTCGTTCAGATGAACGGAGATTTGCCTGAGGTGTCTACCAGGGTGCGGTTTTCAATCGGATTGACCTCCGCTGGCGACACGGCATTTGCCGGCCTCGGCATTTGTCGTTGGACTCGCAACGGCAAGGCCGCTGAATTGCCATCGGGCTGTGGTATTGAATTTTTAAATCTCACCGCCGAGTCGGTCCAGGCCCTCGCGGTCCTCTTGAACAGACAGGGACCAACTGCGTTTATCCCGAAGGCTTGGCCGGTGCCGACATGAAGGTGCTCGAGTTGGAAGCGCGAGCGAGTGCAGTGGCCGATATCTGCGAATTTATATCGAAGATCGAGTCGGGAGATTGCTCGATCCCAATGACTGATCCGGAGACCTACGGAGCTTTTAGGCCAATTGTTGAGAAGCTCAACGAGCTGGCGCGGAGCCAGGTCGCGTCCCAGGAGCCACTCGAGGCCATGCTCAAAACGGTATCAGAAATGACCGCTTTGAATTTTGGTACGCAGCTCGAGCGGAGCCCAGACGTCCGTGTCATCGATGCTTTGGCTGCGGGCGTGAATATGCTTGCGGAGGAGTTTCAGCATTCGATGGTTTCGAGGGCGGAGTTGGAAAAAACAGAGGGTGAATTCCGTTCGATTTTTGAACAAAATGCGGCGGGCATCGTGTTTGTGAGTCCCGAGGGCATCGTGCTCAAATGCAACGAACGTTACGCGAAGTTCTATCAGGCGGCCCCGGGGGCAATGCTGGGTCTCCGTGTGAGGGATCTGATTGGCTCGGAGGACCGTGGGTTTGCTGAGGCGAGCATGGAGAAAATTCTCTCGGGAGAGTTGAATAGCTTTTCGACGGAACGAAGGCTGGTGCAGGCGGATCGGGCGATCATGTGGTGTTTGTTGAATTTTTGCGCCGTGAGGGATGGAAATGGGAAACTCCTCTATTTGGTTTCGATTCTTCAGGATATTTCGGAGGCGAGACATCTCCAGGCCACGCTCATGACATCCTCTCGATTGACGGCGTTAGGAGAAATGGCCGGAGGGGTGGCCCACGAGATCAATAACCCCCTGGGGATTATTCAGGGCAAGTCAACTCAGCTCCTCAGGCGGATTCGGACCGGAAACTTTACCACGCAGGGCGCCCAGGATGAATTGGAGAAGATTGTCGCGACCTCTGAGAGAATTACGAAGATAGTGAGCGGATTGAGATCATTCTCGCGGAACGGTGAAAGCGATCCCATCGCGTCCGTGACGTTGAAAGTCGTGGCGGACAACGTACTGAGTCTGTGTTCGGAGCGGTTTAGGGCCCATGATGTAAAGATCGAGCTCGGCGCCGTTCCTGATTTGGTTTTCGATGCTCGTGCGGTTCAGATTGAGCAGGTGCTTCTCAATTTACTGACTAACGCATTTGACGCGGTGGAGAAATTTGTTGAAAAGTGGGTTCGTATCGAATTTTTGATTCTCGATGATCAGCTTCAGATTTCAGTGACCGATAGCGGCCGTGGGATTTCCGCTCTCGTAGCCGAGAGCTTGATGCAGCCTTTTTTTACCACCAAGGAAGTGGGTAAGGGCACTGGCCTGGGGCTGAGTATTTCCAAAGGAATCGCTGAAGATCACGGAGGCAAACTCTATCTCGACAAGGGTGCGTTAAATACGCGGTTTGTTCTGGAGTTGCCGATTCGGCACCCATCAAAAATGCGAAAAGTGGCGTAGGTTCGTGATTTTGCGCCTCTAGCTCTGCGCATCATCCCCTTGGGCGGCAGGTCGAGCCCCCCCCTCGGAAGATTGCTCTATGCCCCGGAGAGGGGCCGTGTTTTGCTCGGCGCCTAGATGGTCGACCTTCTCCCTATTCTTAAGACGCGCTTCGGATTCAATGCCTTCAGGCCGTACCAACAGGAAGTCTGCGAAGAAGTCGCACGTGGAGGCGACGCGCTTCTGGTCATGCCGACCGGGGCCGGCAAGTCGTTGTGTTATCAGCTTCCCGGTGTTGCACGCACGGGTACGACTTTGGTCATCAGCCCGCTCGTGGCGCTCATGGAGGACCAGGTGCAGAAGCTTCAGTCCCTGGGCTTTAAAGCGGAACGGATTCACTCGGGGAGGGACCGTTCGACCTCGCGGACGGTGTGCGAGCAGTTCCTTCGCAATGAGCTCGATTTTTTATTTATTGCTCCAGAGCGTTTAGCGGTGCCGGGCTTTCCTGAGATGCTGGCAAAGCGTCGTCTTGCGCTGATGGCGGTCGATGAAGCGCACTGTATTTCGCAATGGGGCCATGACTTTCGGCCGGAATACCGCATGCTTGGCGCCCGGCTGCCCCTGCTTCGTGGCGGGCTCGACGGAAACGCGCGAACACCGATCGTCGCCTTGACGGCCACGGCGACGCCTAGGGTTCAGCGTGACATCCTTTCTCAGCTTGGACTTACGGGTTCGAAGGCGTTCATTCACGGTTTTCGGAGAACGAACATCGCGATCGAGGTGACCGAGCTCTCTCAGGGCGATCGTGCGGAAAAGATTCTAGAGGTTCTATCGAACGACGAGCGCCGACCGGCAGTGATCTATGCGGCGACGCGAAAAAACACGGAGGCGCTGGCTGCGGCGTTGAAAGAGAAGTTTCGGGTGGGAATTTATCATGCGGGCCTCAACAAGGATCTGAGGGATCGAACGCAGACGGCGTTTCTTTCCGGTGAGATCGAGGTCATGGTCGCGACCATTGCTTTTGGGATGGGGATCGACAAGGCCAACGTGCGGACTGTGGTGCATGCGGCTTTACCAGCCACGCTCGAGGGCTATTACCAGGAAATCGGTCGAGCAGGGCGAGATGGCCTCCCCTCGCAGGCAAAGCTTTACTGGTCGTTTGCGGATAAGAAAATGCAGGAATTTTTGCATGAGAAGAGCTATCCGCCGCTCGAGCAATTGGGGCGGATTTTTTCGACTGTTCAGGCCATAGCCTCTCCCGAGCCGAAAGAGTTTGTGAGAGCGCGCACGCACTTGGATTCTGAGGATTTCGACGCGGCCCTCGAGAAGCTCTGGATCCACGGTGGCGTGAAGGTCGACCCAGACGAGACGATTCATCTCGGCAGCGAAGCCTGGCGCGACATGTATCAACGGCAAAGTGGACATCGACTCGAGCAGCTTAAGAAGATGGATGATTTTGCACAGGGAACGCGCTGCCGAATGCTGCACCTCGTTCGTCACTTTGGGGACGAGCAAGATTCGGGGAAGCCTTGCGGGCTTTGTGATATCTGCGCCCCCGAGACGGCGAGCCTCCGTCCTCTTGAGAGCGTCGAGCGCGCAGAGGTTCGAGCGATTCTTGCAATGATTCGTGAGCGAGAAGGTCAGTCCGTGCTTCGGATGCACCGCGAGGGAGCCCCGAAGGTGGAGCGGAAGAAGTTCGATGTTTACCTGTCGGCTCTCGCGAAATCCGGGCGTGTGTCTGTCGAGGAGCGGACATTCGAGAAAGACGGAAAATCGATTTCCTACCGGACCGCTCGCGCTCTCGGCGATGAAGAGGGCGATGAGTCGCTTGAGGGCGTCATGATCCCTTCCTCCGCGCCTTCTGCTCCGAAGAAGAAGAAAAGCACGAGAGGAGCGCCGAAAGCGGCTGGTCCGGGTGCGGCTCAGCCCATTTCCGTACCGAGCGAGTCCGCCAGGGTTGCCGTGGTGGCACTCAAGGAGTGGCGTTTGAGCGAGGCCCGTGAACGCAAAGTTCCGGCCTTTACGATTCTCTCTGATCGCGTCCTTCAGACGATTGCGGCGACGCTTCCTCGTGATTTAGCTGCGCTTGAAGCCGTTCGTGGCATGGGGCCCAAGCTGGTGGCGAAGCATGGAGGCGAGATTCTCAAGGTGCTATCGCCGGTGTGTGAGCGCTAGTAGTTCTCCGGGAAGAGCTCTCGCTCTACCGTCTCGATGACGGTGTGGATCAGTTTAATGTGCATCTCCTGGATGCGGTCAGAGGTCTGGGCCGGGATGACAATGGCGAGATCCGCCAGTGCTTTGAGGGCCCCACCATCGCGCCCGAGCAGGGCGACGGTCCCCATCCCTTTTTTACGAGCCACTTCAAACGCTCGGATCACGTTCTTGGAATTTCCGCTGGTCGACAGGCCGACGAGCAGGTCGCCTTTTCTTCCTAGCCCATCGAGTTGACGTGAAAAAACTTCATCGAACCCATAGTCGTTCGATACGCAGGTGACGTGGCTTGGGTCGCCGAGCGCTAGTGCGCCGAGGGGTCTTCGGTCCTTTCGATAGCGACCCGTGAATTCTTCGGCAAAATGCATGGCGTCGCAATGTGATCCGCCGTTGCCACAAGTGAAGAGGTTGCCCCCGGTGTGGTAGGTTGCCAGTAAAAGCGACGAGAAGCGTTCGCAGAGCTGAAGTTGACGTGGGTTACCCATAAACTGACTCAGTGTGTCTCGAGCCTCGGTTAAGGAGTGGTGCCATTGGCTCTGGAGATCGTGTTTCATGATTAAATGTCCCTTCGGGTTAGAACATACCGAATTGCGAACGGATGGGAAATCAGCGATTCTAAAAGACATGGATCACCAAAAAATTTCGTTCTGGGGGAGCATGATTTTTCTCGGCCTGGCGTCTGCGGTTCACGCTGCGGATGATTCGCGGATTCCGGTTGCGCGTGCTGCAGCGGATGCGGCCGTGAAGAGACTGAAGGTGACTTTGATGGAGAAGATGGAACATGGCGGGCTCTCCGCGGCGATTCCATTTTGCCACTCTTCAGCTCTCCCGATAACGGTAGCGGAGACCAGTGGGCAGGTAACGAGCGTGAAGCGGGCGACCTTGAAGCCTCGGAACCCCAAGAACCGCGCTGACGCAACGGAAGAAAAACTTTTGAAGGACTGGCAGGGACTCCTCGTTCGCAAGCAGGAGCTTCCGAAAGAGTTTGCGCGGGAAGAAAAAGGCAGCCTACACTACTATCGTCCCATTCGCCTGGAAGCGTTGTGCCTTTCTTGTCACGGGGTAGAGAAGCAGATTTCACCCGAAGCCCTTCAGACGATTCGTCAGCAGTATCCTGCAGATCAGGCGGTGGGTTATTCGGCCGGAGACCTGCGAGGTCTCATTCACGTTGTTGTGAAGTAATATCATTAGGCACAGAGCAGCGGCTCATTCAGAGACGCAGGGTGATCGAGAACTAAGCGGCGCTATGACGTGATGCCAAGAATTCCAAAAACAGCGTTCATGATGATTTTTCGATCGAATGGCTTTGAGAAAACTTTCTTTGCGCCCTTAGCAAGGCATTCCGCTTCGGTAACATCTGTAAAGCCTGTTATAAAAATGACGTTGGGTATGTTTGGGTTGCTAGCTCGAATATTTTCCAGAAGGCTCATGCCATCGCCACCCGGCATTCGCATGTCTGAAATTACAAGATTTATTTTGTTAGCTTTCAGCAGCTCAAATGCCTGAACGCCATTTTCGGCAGACAGAACGGTGAATCCCTTCCTTTTGAACTCGAAGACCAAAGCGTTTCTGAGTGTTTCGTCGTCATCTACGATCAATATTGAGTACTGTTTAAAATCGCTCACCCGGGTTCCTTTTGGGTAGCCAGGAGAGCCTTTTTTTTCGGCAGTCTGATTACAAAGCGCGTATTTGAACACTGGGTGTCCAACTTCAAATCTCCGTGATGTCCACGCATAATGCCGACTGCAATGCTCAGGCCCATGCCCGTTCCCTTGCCGATTTCCTTAGTAGTAAAGAAAGGCTGAAAAATTTTTTCTCGGACTTCGGTTGGAACTCCGCCACCGCTGTCGGTGACTTGAATCTCAATCCAATCATCCGAGTCTTTTACCGCAATTTTTACCCATTTCTCCTTAAGACTTGCTACCGCATCGTTCGCGTTATTTACGAGATTGAGCAGCACCTGTGAAATTTCTGTGGCGCGACCGTCAAAGAATAGGTCCGGTCTAACATCTTGAATACCGACGTGTGTTCCTTGGTGCTTTAGGCGCTCCTGACAAAGACTCAGAGTCTCGTCAATGAGCTGACGAACATTGACTGGATGCAATGGATCTCGACTTCCATCCCTTGAGAATGTTCGTAGTCCCTGGACGATCCTGGCGATTCGATCAGTAGTTTTTTCCACCTGAGTAGACATGTCTTTGAGGAGTGATTTGTCCAACGGTTCATCATCTATGATTTCTTGCATCTGGCTTGAAATCGTTTTTATCGAAGCAAGAGGACTATTGATTTCGTGAGCGATACCCCCTGCCATTTCGCCAAGGGCGGACATCTTGGAGGACGCTTGAAGGATTTTTTGTTGTTCATGGATGAGCTCCGTTCGTTGCTCAACCTTTTTTTCAAGGTTCAAATTCGCGGTAATGAGTTGGTCATTGAGCTCGTTGATCTCTTTTTCTGCATCTCGGAAAGTTTCGTAGAAAAAATGAACCAAGATCGAATAGGCACTGAGTCGCATAACGTGCCAGCACCACCAGCCTGGATCCCAGATTTTTGAAAATTCAAACAAGAGGCCAGATGTCCCAAAGAGAAGGCAGTGCGAGGCTAAAAGGGCGTAATTTCTTTCCCTTCGTTTTGCAAATTGAACCATGAAGTGCACACTGGCGATCGCAAACAAAGAGCCCCCTGAAACATTCAAAAATTTGGTCAGAGGAGTGAATTCACCTGCTTGGATCATTAAGGGAATAGCGGTTGGAAAAATAATAGAAAAAAAGGAAAGTGAAAGCCCGGCAAGCCCAACGAGTTTTGGCGCGCCCCCCATTCGGGAGCTGATTGAGCGTGGCACCCAGACCAGCGCGAAAAGTAATCCCCCCGAAAAGGTGGCGATCGAATGGAACCAGACAAAGAGATTGCCGGGCTTCATGGCTGCGTGAAATCCATCAAAGAGGGTCATGGCCAGTAAGGCACAAACGATCCAAACGTTGTAAATTTGGGTGTTTTTCAGGAGTCCTTTACCAGATTGAATGAGAAATAAGATGGTAAAGGCGATAAAAGAACCGAGGCCTTCCACGAGAGCATGCAGTGGCTCATGAAAGATCTGCCGGTATCCAAAAAAATAGGTGAGCGTCAGATGCCCGAACGCAGGAACGAAACCCCCTAGGCCAATGATTTTAAATAGGCTCAGGAACAAACTGTTTCTAGGGGTGATGCTTGTCATTTTGGTCTGATAGGGTGGGCATACCGCTCTCTATCGTCAGGGAAACAGCCAGGCTTGAGCTAAAATCAAAATTGTCACTATTTTGGCCTCCGAGTCGGTGGTTTTTCGCTGACGACGATAGACCTATGAATAGACTTGTCAATTTTGAGCACACACAGGTCCGGATTCGACAAGCTCTCACGAGTTGAGCTAGGGGCTTAATAGAACAAATCGCGGCTCGCGTCGTTGTCGGACGCGATAACAAGATTGTCCGTCACATCAAATCGGACCCAGCCGCTGGGGTTGAGGTGGAGGAGCAAAATTTACCTTCGGAAGTAAATGGTCGGGACGACTGGATTCGAACCAGCGACCCCTTCCACCCCAAGGAAGTGCGCTAGCCAGGCTGCGCTACGTCCCGACCCTACGAGACGTGTAGAGCTTATCGAGTACTGATTCGGCGAGAAAAATTCAAGCGGTTAGTAGCTCGAGGCGAGTCGAGGTGTTCCAAGGGTCGTCACGGTCTGGGTGTAATTTTCCTCGGACTCGTCTTCGGCGAGAATTTCGTAATTTTCAGGATTTCGAAAAATTTCCTCAAGCAGCTTGGTGTGTAGGTCATGGCCGGCGCGGTGCATTCTGAAATGACCGCAAATCGAAATTCCGGCCAGTTTGAGGTCGCCCAGGGCATCGAGAACCTTGTGGCGGGCAAATTCATTCGGAAAGCGCAGGCCGTCGGGGTTGAGTACGCTGATGTGGTCGAGAACCACGGCATTCTCGAGTGAGCCACCGCGGGCAAGACCCACCTTCTGCAGCATTTGCACCTCTTTCAAAAAACCAAAGGTTCGGGCTGGGAGGAGCTGGGTAATGTCGGTCTTGTCTTCGATGTAATGGTACTCTTGGTAGCCGATGGAGGGGTGATCAAACTCAATCGAGCCATGAACCTCGAGTTGTGACGAAGGCTCGGCTACGGCCCATTTCTCATTGATCTTCAGCTCAATGCGTTTTCGAATAGCGAGAACAGCCTTTTTCTTTCGCTGAATTTCGATTCCACTTTTCATGATGGCTTCGCAAAAAACTCGAGAAGAGCCATCGAGGATGGGGATTTCCGGGCCGTAGACTTCGATCACCGCATTGTCGACACCCAGAACCGCCAAGCCAGCCATGAGGTGCTCGATCGTCCCGATCGCTACTTGTCCTCTCCCCAGGGTGGTTGCCATCTGTGTTGAGGTGACATTTCGGTAGTGCGCACCAATCTCAGGTTGCCCCGGGAGGTCGGCACGCCGAAAGACGATCCCGCGATTCTCGCGCGCCGGATAGATCACGGCGCGGGCCGCGCGCCCCGAGTGCAGAGCGATCCCATTGATTTCGATCGGCTGTCGAAGAGTCTTTTGATAGTCGTTCTGGATACTTCGCATTCCTTGCTCCTGTGGTGTGCTCAGGCTTTAGTAAGCAAGTCTGATACCAAGAAGGGCGGGCAAAGCCAGGCCAAAAATGACGCGACGCATTTTTTAATCTATAAAAATCCCTTTTATTTCAGATGGTTATGAATGACCTCGGTCGAGCCTTCCGAAGGCGGCCAGTGGCGTCTGATCAGGTGTGCACAAAATCACACATCGAGCTGTGCAATTTCAGGCACATAGGCGCGCTGGGGAGGCACCGTTCTGTTCAAGTGCTCGTAGGCCAGTCGGCCCGCCATGCGTCCCCGTGGTGTTCGCAGAAGAAAGCCCTCTTGCACCAAGTAGGGTTCGTAAACATCCTCGAGTGTGTCTCGTTCTTCGCCGAGGGCAGAACTCAGCGTCTCAATCCCCGTCGGTCCACCATCAAATTTATCGATGAGCGTGAGGAGGAATTTGCGATCCATATCGTCGAGCCCGCGATGATCCACCTCGTAGAGTTCGAGCGCGGCATGGGCAATCGCCTGATCGACTAGGGCGCCGTTTCGGCGCACCTGCGCGAAATCTCGTACCCGCTTCAGCAAGCGATTGGCAATACGCGGAGTGCCACGAGATCGACGAGCGATTTCCCACGCCCCTTCTTCGTTCATGGCGACTCCGAGAAGCTGAGCCGATCGTTTCACGATGAGAAGCAGCTCCTCCGGCGGATAGAAGTCGAGCCGAACCGGAATGCCGAAGCGCCCCCGTAGAGGGCTTGAAAGCAAGCCAGACCGCGTGGTCGCGCCGACTAGTGTGAAGCGCGGGAGATCGAGGCGAATGGTCTGTGCCGAGGGACCCGCGCCAATGATGAGATCCAGGGCAAAGTCCTCAAGCGCGCTATAGAGAACTTCTTCAATGACCTTTTGAAGGCGATGAATTTCATCGATGAAGAGGACGTCGCCTGGCTGCAAATTGGTGAGAATAGCGGCCAAGTCCCCCTTCTTCTCGATATTTGGCGCGGTGATGACGTGAATCTGGCTGCCCATCTCGTGGGCGATGATGTTTGCGAGGGTGGTCTTTCCCAGGCCGGGTGGCCCGGAGAGAAGGACGTGATCAAGAGCCTCTCGTCGTTGCTTGGCGGCTTCAATGGAGAGTGCCAGGGTCTCTTTAACTTTCGCTTGTCCGACATAATCTCGGAGCGTCTTCGGACGGAGGCCCAGATCGACTTTGTCGCCGTCATCGATATGGGCCTGAGCGGACAGGGTTCGATCGGGGGTAGGCATTCAGTCCTTTCGGTCAGTGGTTCGTACCGCGCAGGGCGCCGCGAACGATGTCCTCGACGCGCGAGGGCGGTGAATCAGATGTCTGCAGAGCGGAGAGAACCATGTGCTCGGCCTCGTAATCTTTGAATCCAAGACCTACGAGAGCGGCTCGGGCCTGCGCGACGAGTGGATTCGAGTGGCTTGAGGAGTGCTCAAAAGAACGCGCCAGGTGTCGGGATGCAAATTCGCCCTGCTCCATTCTCTTGGCGAGCGGGTCGCTGAGTTCGAGAAGAACTCGCTCTGCCGTTTTTTTGCCAACTCCTTGGATCGCCACTAGTGCGGCAAGGTTCCTTTCTAAAATCGCCTGGATCAGAGAGTCCGCGTTCATTCCGGCGAGAATGGAGAGGGCCCCCTTCGGTCCGATCCCAGAAACGGAGAGCAGCATGAGAAAGAGCCGTTTTTCTTCTCGAGAGAGGAAGCCGAACAGGTCGAGAGAGTCTTCTCTGACGTGGGTGTAGATGAAGAGCTCGGCGGTCTTGCCGGCTTGAAAGGCGAGGTACTCCGCCCGGTCCGGCACCATGACCAGGTACCCGACTCCGGCATCTCCTGCGAGGAGTGTTAACGAAGAGGCGTCTCGATCGAGAATTTCACCACGAATGTAGGCAATCATTTGAGCTCTCTTTTTGCCGTGATGCCTAGGGTCTGAGCAAGGCTTTTACCTCGGTTTTTTGAACTTCGGGCCAAAGTAGACTGTGTGAGGCGCTGAAGCGGTGAGCGCACCCTCTGAGCATGGCAAAGCGCGACAGCGAGTGCGTCAGAAGCATCGAAGGTCTTGAACTCGAGGTTGCCCAACATGAGGCGCACCATCTGGGCAACCTGCTCCTTGTCCGCGCTCCCGTGGCCGGTGACGGAGGCTTTGATTTCGCTCGGGCTGTATTCATGAAACTCGAGCCCATGGATTGCCGCCGTGAGAATTGCCGCTCCCCGAGCGTGACCTAGCTTCAAGGCAGAGGCCGCATTTTTTGCGAAAAAGGCCTTCTCGATCGAAAGCGCATGAGGAGAAAATTCGCGAATCAAGCGATCCAAGCCACGGTGAATTTCGAGCAATCTTTGATCGAGGGGCGCGGCCTCAAGCAATGAGGTCTTCCCCACTGAGAGGGTTCCGTGAGTAAGCGCCGTGAGGGTCCGTCCTTGGCATTCAATCATTCCGTAGCCCAGGAAGCGGGACCCAGGGTCAACACCCAGGATTCGAAAAGCCTTCATCTTGCTAAAGAGTAAGGGATTTTTCGTAGATCCGGTAGGTTTTCGTGCGCACGAAATTCATCTGTTCAAGGGCTCGATTCATGGGACGGTTGTCCTCGAGAATCCAAGAGGCTTCCCCTGAGCGGTAGCCCTTTTCTGGGCCGCGCTTGAGATACTCCGTATAAAGGAGCGGTCCGATACTGGACTGTTGGTGGCTTCGTCTGATTCCCAGCGTTACAATTCGCAGGCGAGTGATATTTTTCCTGCGTCCCGGCCCCTTCAGGTTCCAGAGCAACTTCAGGAGGCCAAAAGGAAAAAGTCGCCCATCGGCCACTTTCCGGAAAGCCTGGTTCGCGTCCGGTAGGGCCACGGAAAATCCGACTGGGACGCCGTTGATCTCGGCAATCAAGCAGAGTTCGGGATCGAGAATCAGCTTCATGTCCTGGGCCAGATGACGAAAGGCATCCTTTGACATCGGGACAAATCCCCAGTTTCTCTCCCATGCGTCATTGTAGATCTCGTGGACGAGATCTACCTCTGCGTCAAACTTACGGAGATCCATCGAGCGAAAGGTGATCGACGAACGTTGGCGCAGACGCTCTGCTTGTGCCAGCAGGCGGTCTGAGAATTTGATGTTCTTACTGTGGGTTTCGTAGGCGTAGAGATCTTTCGTCTTGGTGAGCCCATATCGCTCGAGCAGCTTGGCATAGTAGGGGGGGTTGTAGGTCATCATCACTGCAGGGGCATCCTGGAAGCCCTCGACCAGCAGCCCACATTCGTGGTTCGTGCTCGGATTGAGAGGGCCGCGGAGCGCGACCATCCCTCGGGTCATGCCCCATTTCACCACTTCGTCGAGCAGCGCGTTTGCGACAGAAGGATCGTCAACGCATTCGAAAAATCCGAAGGTCACTAGCTTTTCTTGGTGAAACGCGTTGTGAGCCTCGTCGATAATGCCCGCGATTCGCCCAACCACTTCGCCGTTTTGAATGGCAAGAAGCGGGTAAAGGTAGGCATGCCGAAAAAATGGATTCTTATTTACCTCGAGGAGGTCGCGGACCGCGATCCTGAGTGGCGGCACCCAGTGAGGGTCGTTGCGATAGATCTTCCATGGGAGATCTATGAAGGAGTCCCAGTCACTCTTTGATTCGACACGTTTAATTTGTGGCATACATAAAGGGGGGGGTGAAAGAAAGTCAGTAATTAGCACTAGTTGGGAGCGCGGGTCAATTATGAACAAAGAGAAGAGAATTTTACTTCCGCATTACATCGCCGTGCGTCATAATTAGGGGATCGATCCCTTCTTTTTGGGTGTTGGCGCACAAAAAAAGGACGGGTCTCGGCAGTAAGGCGGGTTTTTGCTCCCCAGGCTGGCGGCCGCGCTCAATAAATTTCTTTCCCCGATGACGACTTCCTCTAAGGGGAAAAAGTCGGTCGCGTCCTCGTCCGCCTTTGAGCGGGAGAGGCCTCCGCTTGTGGTCCTTGAGGGCGGCAAGGAGCAAGGTAAGAAACAACAGGAACAAAAAGAAAAAAAGCGACCTGAGGCGCCTCTCGCCTTGCTGAAGCCGCTGGCTGCTGACCCTGTGCCTACACTACTCGGTGAGACCACTGGGATGCTCGAATTCATTGCTCACACCGAGGAACCCAGGCGGCGCCTCCTGAGCTTGAGGGGTCTGTGGGTCTACGGAAAAGCTTCGCAGCTCTCCGCGAAAAAGGTCCTGAAACGAGGCATCATGATGGATCGTAAGGTCGAATAGGACGAGTGCCCCTTCCGCCCGACGTGAGACCTTACATCGCCTTGCTCGTCGGCGACTCTTGGGAGGATGATCCACTGCCGGGCATTTCATGAAGCCTGAGGACGTAACCGGCCCCATAGACAGTCTGGATTGGACACGAGAATGCGTTGATTTTCCTGCGAAGGTTCGCAATGTGAGTGTCCACCGTGCGGTCTGTCACAACGGAGTCAGGCCACAGGTCTCCGAGGAGTTTGGCTCGGGCGATGACTTGATTGGGGCGCTCTACAAAGTATCGAAGAAGCTCGAACTCAAAGTGAGTCAAGCGGATGAGGGTCCCGCCGATATGAACTTCGAGTGAGACCGGGGCCATTTCCAGATTGCCCAAGCGGATCGGCTTGGCCTCGTCCGTCGATAACTGGGACCGTCTGAGGCGAGCGTTGATTCGCGCGATCAATTCTTTGGAGTGAAAAGGCTTCGGGAGATAATCGTCCGCCCCGAGCTCAAGGCCCCGGACGCGGTCTTCAATTTGATCGGCGGCCGTGAGCATGATGATCGGAACAGTGCGAGTCGAGGGCTGTTCACGCAAGCGTCGGCACACGTCGAAACCATCCATGCCAGGCAGGTTAACGTCGAGCAACACGAGATCAGGATCGATCTGTATCGCCTTCTGAATGCCCTCGGATCCGGTGTGGCAAAGAATGGGTTCAAACGAGGCCCCACGGAGAACTTCGTTGAGGAGATCCAGAAGCTCAGTGTCGTCGTCGATAACTAATATTCGTTTCATTCCGCTCTATTCTTCCTTAGTTCGAGAGTCTTGCAATTAATTCTTCGGCTGTAAAGCAGGACCCGAATTGCAGATGTCATGTGAAAATTAAGAAATATTTCCGAGCATTGATAACGTATTCGCCTTAAAGAATGCGTTCTATCTGCGCGCCGAGTTGGGTGAGTTTCTCTTCCATGCGTTCGTAGCCGCGATCCAGGTGGTAGATACGGCTAATTTGCGTTTCTCCTTTGGCACAGAGCCCACCGATAATGAGGCTTGCGCTCGCGCGGAGGTCTGTAGCCATCAGAGGCGCACCTACAAGGTGGTCGACGCCTGTGATCGTGGCCACGCGACCCTTGATTTTTATGTCTGCGCCCAGTCGACAGAGTTCGGGGATGTGCATAAAACGGTTTTCAAAAATCGTTTCGGTCACCACGGAAGTCCCCTGAGCCAGCATCAAGACCGCCATCAGTTGGGCCTGCATGTCTGTTGGAAATCCTGGATAGGGTGTCGTGGTCAGATCGATGGCCTTGGGGCGGCCCTGTGAGACGAGTCGAATTGAATCGGGCGCGCGGAAAATCTTTGCACCACATTCCTCGAACCTCGCCGACACGGCCTCGAGATGCTCGGGCGCGAGTCCAGTGACCGTAACGTCTCCGTCAGTGGCGAGCCCGGCCGCGAGAAAAGTACCGGCTTCGATTCGATCGCCCATGATGGCGTGTTGGCAAGGATGGAGCTCGTCCTTGCCCTGAACTCGGATCGTTTCGGTGCCCTCCCCTTCCAGCTCCGCTCCCATCGCGCGCAGCGCATGAGCAAGATCGACGATCTCCGGTTCGCGTGCGCAATTTTCAAGCACGCTTTCTCCCTGGGCCAGGGTCGCCGCCATCATCACGTTTTGCGTGGCCCCGACACTGGGAAATTCAAAAGCAACGCGCGCGCCCCGTAGTCGCTTCGCCTTGGCAATGACATATCCTCCGGCGAGCTCAATCTGTGCACCGAGTTTCTCGAGCCCTGTCAGATGAAAATCGATGGGTCGGGCTCCGATGGCGCAGCCGCCTGGAAGGCTGACCTTCGCCTCTCCAAAGCGAGCGAGGAGTGGCCCCAGTACCACTACGGAGGCACGCATGGTTCTGACGAGATCGTATGGCGCTACCTTCGTGTGGATCGTCGCGGCATTGAGCTCGACCCTTTTCGCTTCGCGATCCCAATGGTTTTCGACGCCCATGTACTGAAGAATTTTCAGAATGGTACGGATATCTTGCAGCTCCGGGACTCGCAAAAAAGTGGATTTTCCGGGCGCAAGGAGGCTCGAAATGAGAATGGGGAGCGCGGCGTTTTTTGAGCCTCCGGCCTGGATTACTCCGTGGAGGGCCTTTCCACCAACAATACGCATCCGATCCATGACCGACCCCCTTGTGTTCTATTCAGCGATCAGTACCCGCTCTCGTCCGGTCAGATCGGACACGAGACGAGTCTTCCATCCCATGGCCCCGAAGAGAAGTTCAATCGCTCGGGCTCGTTCATGGGGAATCTCTAAAAAAGTCGGAATTCGCCGCGAGCGAGCAAAGGCCTCGTAAAAATGGAGCAGCTTGAGTGGAGGGGCGAACAGCGCCTCGTGGGGCTCGTGCTGGGCCACGTCTCGGGTCGCCTCGTTCTGGGCCGGATCAAGGTAGGGAGGATTGGAGATGAGAAAATCAGGCGGCGGCAATTTGTCGAACGGCTCAAGGACTTCGAGGGGTGAGCGGGGCGACAAGATTGAAAAACGATCGACGGACCCGAGAACTCGTTTCGCATTTTCCTGGGCGAAGCCACGAGCGACCCCGGAGAGTTCAGAGGCGTGCATGATTAAGGATGGAAAGGCAGACAAGAGCTCGATCGACAGAATGCCCGAGCCAGTTCCGATTTCGTGGCCAACAGGGGGAGCAACTGCGCGATTCCTCAAAAACTCAATCGCGGTAACGGCAAGAATTTCAGTTTCGGGCCGAGGGATGAGCACCCCCGGGCCGACGCGGTATTCATGGTCTAAGAATTGTTGTGTCTCGGTAAGATACTGAAGAGGGAAACCTTCCGTCCTATGCCGGGATTGAGCTAGCGCGAAGGTCAATAAGTCGGGGTCAACTTCCGTGGCCGAATTAGCGTAGAGTTCAAAACGCGTCATCGGCTTTTGAAAACGCCGATAAGCTGCAAGGACAAGCTGCTCCGCTTCGGAGGTCAGCCCCTCCCGCTCAGCCAGGAGAGGGTTCGAGGCGAGGCGCATCTCAATCGAGCGGATGAGGTCGACGATACGCATGGCTATTCGCTTAAGCCCTGCTCTTTGAGGGCTTCCATCTGGTAGTGTCTTTGCAGCCCCTCAATCAGTTCATCGATCTTCCCCTCCATGACTTCCGGCAGCTGGTAAAGCGTCATTCCGATCCGATGATCGGTGAGGCGCCCCTGCGGAAAGTTGTAGGTGCGGATTCGCTCGCTGCGATCTCCGGTTCCGACCATGTTCTTTCGCTGATCTGAGTGTTCTTTGGCCGCGCGAGTTTGCTCTTGCTCAAGGAAGCGAGATCGCAAAATTTTCATGGCTCGGTCTTTGTTTTTCAGCTGAGAACGCTCATCCTGGCAAACGACGACCAAGCCCGAGGGAATATGCGTAATACGAACGGCGGAATCCGTCGTGTTTACCCCCTGCCCGCCGGCGCCGCCGGATCGAAAAACATCGATTCGAAGGTCGCTGGGGTTGATCGTCACGTCGACCTCCTCGGCCTCGGGCAAAACGGCTACGGTTACGGTGGAGGTATGAATGCGGCCTTGCGCCTCGGTTTCGGGAACGCGCTGCACTCGGTGGACCCCCCCTTCCCACTTCAGACGGCTAAAGACGCGGTCGCCCGTGACGTTCGCAATGATTTCTCGGAATCCGCCTAATCCTGTCGGGTTGGCGGATAAAATCTCGACCCGCCAACCTTGGCGCTCGGCGAAGCGCTGATAGACCCGAAACAACTGGCCGGCGAAAAGCGCAGCCTCGTCTCCGCCTGCCCCGGCGCGAACCTCGAGGAGGATATTTTTGTCATCGTTTGGATCTTTTGGCAGCAGTAAAATCTTGAGTCTCTGGGCAGAGGCTTCCAGCTCTGGCTCGACACGCTTCAGTTCGTCCCTGGCCATCTGAGCGAGCTCAGCGTCCTTTTCCGCGAGCAGTTCTCGATTCGAGAGCTGTTCTGCCTCAAGCCGCTGGTGTTCTCGAAATTCTCGAACGATCTCCTGAAGACTCGAGTGTTCCCGGGAAAGGCGCCGAAATTCATCCGGTTTGTTCCCCAGCTCAGGGTCAGAAAGGCGTGATTCAATTTCGAAAAAGCGGCGCTCAACGTCACCGAGTTTGTCGAACATGCCGGCCATGAATATCCCCTCTTATCCTTCGCGAAAATCAGCTAGCCGAGCTGGCGCCGCACCCAGGTCAAGGAGGCCAGAAATGGTGCTTTCCCGGGGGGTCTCACCCGGAGAGCGAGCCAGGTCGTTCTTCTCGTTCTTTAAAACCTGAAGCAAGGAAGCGAGAGCGACCTCGAGCTGATCGTCGGTGGGCTCGCGGGTCGTCAGTTTCTGCAGCAGAAGTCCGGGCAGGATGAGTGCCTTGAAGACGGGCTGATTCATTCGAAAGGCGCTCGCTTTGATGAGCTCGTAGGCCAATCCGGCCACTGGGAGCATGAGCACAGCTTTGCTGAGAATGATCAGCGAATGATTGAGAATCGCGATCTCAGTCAGATGGGCCAACCCCAGGAGTGGTAAAACAATGCTGAAGACGCCAATTGAGATAAGAATCAGAAAAAGAAGGAAACTGGTTCCGCAGCGAGGATGAAGCGTAGAGTATTTTCTGGCATTTTCTACGGTGAGCTCTTCGCCCGCTTCAAAGGCGTAAATCGCCTTGTGTTCAGCTCCGTGATACTGGAAGACCCGCCGAATATCGTGCATCAACGCGATCAGATACACGTAGAGAAGCAGAATCGCCATCTTGATGGCGCCATCGAGGAGGTGAAAGAGCGGACGATCCGCCGCTTCCGTGCCGGTGCCCAGATTGGGCACGAGCAATGCCGTCAAGAAGTGCGGGAGCGCGACAAAGAGCCCGAGTCCCATGACGATGGCCGACCCAATGGAGAGGGTCATTGCCCAGGGAGTCAGTTTCTCGCCATTCTCATCGCTCTCCGCCGCCACGTTGGCTGAGTATGAAAGAGCCTCGACTCCTTGAATCATCGACTCGAGAAGAATCGCCACGCCTCGAAGAATCGGTTTTTTTAGGAGGGGGAAACGGCTTGAGACGCTCTGAAATGCCGCCTCCCGAATCTTGATTTTTCCGTCGGGAGAACGAACGGCGACCGAGATAAAATGTGGCGAGCGCATCATGACGCCTTCGAGAACCGCCTGTCCTCCGATACTGGTAAACTGTGGCGCCTCGCGTGACATCATCAACCGCCCATTCCTTTGACGAACTCGTCGTTCGTCTTTGTCTGTTTCACCTTCTCAAGCAAGAACTCCATCGCATCAAGGGTGTTCATCGGATGGAGAACCTTTCGCAGGATCCACAGGCGATTTAACAGATCCTTCGGAAGAAGGAGCTCTTCTTTTCGTGTTGCCGATCGATTGATGTCTAGGCAGGGGAAGATGCGTTTCTCCATGAGCTTTCGGTCGAGATGAATTTCTGAGTTTCCGGTGCCCTTAAATTCTTCAAAGATGACTTCATCCATCCTAGAACCCGTATCGACCAGCGCGGTCGCAATGATAGTGAGCGACCCGCCCTCCTCAATATTGCGGGCGGCGCCGAAAAAACGTTTCGGCTTGTGGAGTGCGTTTGAATCGACACCCCCGGAAAGAATTTTTCCGGAGGGCGGGACTACCGAGTTGTACGCGCGTGCTAGGCGGGTGACCGAATCGAGAAGAATGACGACGTCATACTTGTTCTCGACCAGGCGCTTGGCCTTTTCAATCACCATCTCCGCGACCTGTACGTGACGGGACGCCTGTTCGTCAAAAGTGGAACTGACTACCTCACCCTTCACGGAGCGCTGCATGTCGGTCACTTCTTCTGGACGCTCGTCAATGAGCAGGACGATCAGCTTAACTTCGGGGTGATTGGTGGTGATGGCGTTCGCTATGTCCTGCAGGAGGACCGTCTTGCCGGCCCGTGGCGGAGCGACGATCAAGCAACGCTGACCCATGCCGAGCGGGACCATCATGTCGATGATTCGAGTGCTGTAGTTCGTCGGCTGAAATTCGAGCTTCAGTTTTCGGCTGGGGTAGAGCGGCGTGAGATTATCAAAAAGAACCTTCTCCGAGCTTTGTTCTGAAGGCTGGAAGTTGACCTGTTCAACCTTCAGGAGGGCGAAGTAGCGCTCGCCCTCTTTGGGTGCCCGAACGGAGCCACTTACCGTGTCCCCGGTTCGAAGGCCGAAGCGTCGAATTTGAGAGGGAGAAACATAAACATCGTCCGGGCCTGGCAGGTAATTGTAGTCAGGGGCACGAAGGAACCCAAACCCATCTGGTAGGCACTCCAGCACACCATCGGCGTAAATATGCTCGTCTTTATCGGACTTTTTCTGAAGGACGCCGAAAATCAGATCTTGCTTGCGCATTCCTCCGGCGTTTTCGATGCCGAGTTCCCGCGCCATTTCAACCAGATCACCGATCTTCTTTTCCTTCAGTTCACGAAGATGCATGGAACTCCTTCAAGACTATCTGTTTCAAGGTGGGAAGTGAGTTGAATAGACCGTACAAGCGATTGCTGTACTCTATAGAAGTACCAAGGGGCGCGCAGCCTCGGCAAGAAAAAAGCGTTACTTTCCGAGCCGTGGGGCTTTACACTTGGTATTACGAGATCCTTTGACTGATGCGCCGAATCCTCTTGGGCAGTGCTGCCCTCCTTTTGCTGTTTCTTTCTTTTTACCTGGGTGGCCTTTTTTTGTTCAGCGTTTCGCCAGGCCCCGGAGACCGGCAGCCCGTTCTATTTGAGGTTTCTCGGGGGCAGTCCCAAAGGGAAATTGCTCAGCTTCTCGAGGAAAAAAAGATCGTTTCTAGCGCCGAGGATTTTCGTTTTTTGGGACGAGTACTCGGAAAGTGGTCCCAGCTCAAGGCGGGTGAATATCAGCTCTCGTCCCAGATGTCTCCGCTCCAGGTTCTCTCGGTGCTCACCAGTGGTGCAAGTTTCGGCAGACCCTTGACTGTGCGCGAGGGCGAGAACTCTTATGAAATCGCAAAAGACCTCGAAACTCTGAGACCCGGACTCGGGGCGGAGTTCTTGCATCTCGCTCTTCAGTCGGGGGCGCGGATGGAGGGATACCTCTTCCCGGAGACTTACGCCATCACCCGGACGATGACGGCCGAAGGCGTGATCAAGGCGATGGTGAGGCAATTCGAGGCGAAGTGGGACCCGGCTTGGACTGTACGCGCGGCAGAGCTGGGGATGAGCCGTCATCAGATTGTCATTTTAGCGTCAATCATCGAGAAGGAGACGGGCGCGCCAGAAGAGCGTCCGATGATCAGCTCAGTGTTTCATAATCGATTAAAAAAAGGGATGAGGCTTCAGAGCGATCCAACAACGATTTACGGAATATGGGAAAGCTATGACGGCAACATTCGCCGGGCTGACTTACTGAGGCCGACGCCCTTCAATACGTATACGGTCCCTGCTCTGCCCGCAGGACCCATCGGTAATCCCGGCAAGGAGTCGATCCGGGCGGCACTCTATCCGGCCGAGTCAGACTTCTTGTTTTTCGTATCGAAAAACGACGGAACTCATGAATTCACTTCAACCCTTGTCGAGCACAATGCCGCGGTTCGAGAGTTTCAATTGCGAGCGTCTGCCCGCGAAGGAAAGAGCTGGAGAAATCTTCAGAAGCGCGGGCAGCAGTGAGCGGCTGCGTGAGCCAGTGCGTAGTAAGAAACGGAAAAACAGGATTTCGATACGACCGCTCGAGGTCGATGAGGCGGCGCTTCAGAAGCAGTTCTGGCTGATGAGGGTCTGTCTTTCCCATAAAGCCGCCGATCGCCGATACGCCGACCACGCGGTGGCAGGGAATCAGAATGGGCAGAGGGTTCTTGCGAAGCGACTGACCCACTGCGCGGCAGGCTAGGCCCGGTCCTATCTTTTGAGCGACCCAGGAGTAGGTTCGGGTCTCGCCGTGAGGGATATGTGCAATCGCCTCGTAGACATTGAGTTGAAAAGGGCTCCACTGACTGCGATCGAGTTGATCCCAGGGGATCGACTCGATGGGCTCGCCAGTGCGAAAATAGGTCTGAATCTCTTCAAGCAAGTTGCCAAGGTAGTCGGGTAATTCTCCCCGAAAGATGGCTCGCCAGGAACCCGTTTCAATGGGGGTGGGTCCTGTGCCGATGCTCTCGAGCCAGTCCATTCGAGATAGCAGTCCGGCGGCAGTCCACGTGACGCCCAGCGTTCCGATTCCGATCTGTAGTTGAAGGTGATTCATTCGACAAACGGAGTCTGGCACTCGACGCTCAGGAATTCAAGAAGTCGGATGGGGGCGAAAAAAAGGGGGGTCGGGCCCGGGGGGGGGCGCGCCCGCTTTGTTGCGGGGGGGTTGGGGGTTGGGGGGGTGGGACAAACAGGGTAA
>CAYIHX010000003.1:0-111158 GCA_964363305.1 uncultured Bacteriovoracaceae bacterium
GTAGGGCGAGTGAAAGCGAAGTGCTAATGCCATAGTGACCTCTCCTCCCGAGTGGTAAGCTCTTTTCGGCATTTCTCGGCCACAGATGAGGACGAAAACGGGGTCGCCCACAAAATCACTAACAGCGTGAAATGGCTGATTATTCCCAACTGTGAAAAAAGTAACCGACCCTGACTGTCGGCTTGCCTGAACCGGAACCTTCTGTTACCCCTCAGGCCAAGTGCGAGCCCTTAGCTCAGTCGGTAGAGCATTTCACTTTTAATGAAAGGGTCGACGGTTCGAATCCGTCAGGGCTCACCACTTTCAAAATCCGAAATGGATGCATCAAAATAAGGTTCATATGGACTCAAAATGAGTTCATAATTGATCCATGGCATTAGAAACCCTCTTTGGGAACCGAACAACGGAACGCATCCTGCTCCATCTATTTCACTACGGAGAAATTCACGCGCGCGGGATTGCGCGGGACTATGATTCGGTGGTTAGCCCCTTCCTTCGGCAGCTGGGCCGTTTGGAAGACGCGGGTATTCTCGTATCGCGCGAGGTAGGTCGGGCCCGTCTCTATCAGTTCAATTCAAAGTCCGCCTATATCACGCCGCTCAAAAAACTCGTCGAAATCGCGTACGAGAACATCCCCCTAGAGGAGAGGGAGCAGCTTTTCCATACTCGCCGAAGACCGAGGAGGAAGGGTAAACCCGTTTTATGAAGAAGCCCAAATTGAGTAAATGCACCGAAGAGGAGCTTTGGAAATATGTAGGCTACCACCTAGCCAAAGCCGGTATTGAATCCGTGCTGGTAGGCGGAGCCGTAGTCGCGGTTTATTCTCAGGGCGCGTATCGCTCGGGCGATCTAGATTTCGTCTCTGGCGCGGGGATGCGCCCAAAAATTCAGAGTGTGCTTGAAAGTCTTGGCTTTGAATCGATTCACAGCCGTCACTTCGAGCACCCAGACTGCCCTCACCTGAGCATCGAGTTTCCGCCCGGTCCCGTTTCTATCGGGGACGACCATCACATTAAGCCGGCGGAAGTCAAAATTGGGGGACGGATTCTAAAAATCCTGTCGCCTACGGATTGTATTCGCGATCGTTTGGCGTCTTACATCCACTTCAATGCTCGAGAATGCCTGGATCAAGCCGTCCTTGTTGCAAAGAGCCAGCCCTTTGATCTGGAGACTGTTCGCAAATGGTGCCTTTCCGAGGGAGCGAAAGAGGCATTTGATGGATTCCTGGAAAAAATCAAATGAGCGCCGTCGATGATGCTCAGTCACGGTCCAAATGGATCATCATTTACCTGGTTGCGGTGCTGTTTCTCAGCTGGGTCTACACCGCCTTTACATTCTTGCGCCCCGAGAGAATCAAGCAGTTCGGACTGATTATGCTCATTCCTGGAGCGGTGGCACTGGTCCTGAATTTCTTTCGATATCGATCGGTCGCTCGTGTCTTTTCACCTCTTACGAGAAAGATTCCAGCTCGGTCTCTCCTCTTCTCCATTTTCTACCCACTGACCTTCATCGCATTCTGCGCGCTGGTAGCAACGATTAGTGACCTTGCAAAAATCGACTCTTCTAAATTCACCGATCTTCTACCCAGGATCTTCTCCATCTATACACTGCTGTTCCTCCTGAAGCTCTTCGGCGAGGAGTATGGTTGGCGCGGATTTTTGCTTCAGGAGCTAACTTTCTTGAAGGGCCCCAAAGTAGCTGCTGCTCTCGTCGGACTAATATGGGCCATATGGCACGGCCCCGTGGTGTACGGATTGGCCACTTTTTTTCATGTCGAGCACCCCGTTCGGCTTTGCCTGATCCAGATGGGAGCGGTTTTTGTCTTCTCTTTTCCTTTCGCCCACTCCTACCTCCAGGGTGGGAGCATCATTCCGCCGATGCTTTTCCACTTCCTGTGGAATATCTATAATCCAGCCGTCTTGGGCGATATCTACCGAAACGATTCAGGTTTAATGAAGGGCCCGATCTGGCTGATCAACGGAGAAGGCCTGTTTGGCGTTTTATTTGGTCTTCTGTTTGTGGCCTGGTTTCTCCGACGCCCTCGAACCATGGGATCGATTCAATAAGCCCCTGCGGACTTTCTACCGAGAAATTTTAGAGTATTGGAACACCACGACAACCAGCCTTTCTCAAAAATGATTCCGCGCTGAAGGGTGAGGTATTGAAATTGAAGCTTGGGTGGCAGCTTTTGGGGAGATTTAAAATATTTACTCTGAATCTCACGATACTCCTCGTATCGCTGTCGATGTATTTTTTTGTGCCGTTCGAGTTCAGCCCTGAGGGTATCCGTGGGAACCAGATGTCCGGAGAACATCTTGATCAGAAGGCCATCCCTTGCCGGCACGGCTTCCAGTGGAGAAGCGATCCAGGTCTGGAGTTCTTGCTTGCCGACCTTCGTAAGAGCATAGACTTTCTTTGCTGGCTTTCCTTTCTGAGGAACTTCGCGAAAAGAAACGCAATCCTCACCCTCCAGGCGAGATAGCTCTCGATAGATCTGCTGATGAGCAGCGCCCCAAAAAAAGCCAACTGAACCATCCACCTTCTTCGTGATCTCGTAGCCGGAGCGGTCCGCCGACGAAAGCACCGCTAAAATTGCGTATCTCAAAGACATGCTTGCCTACCAATCACCCCGTGCCGGCTATTGACATAGCACCCATACACGCATATTCCGACAACCTTCAATATGCACCAAAGTGCATATTGAAGGTACCATACTGAGAGGCAAAATCAATGCTTGCACGCCATCATAGTTTTCATAGAATCTTTTTCGTCTGTTCGGTCGCGATTTTTGTTTGCGCCCTGAGTGAACAAACAACGTCGGCGTGCAGTGCCTTCCTCCTTTCTTCGGGAGGGAACAAGACTGTGGGAAAGAATTTTGACTGGAACTACGATCATGGACTGGTCGTGGTGAATAAACGTCACCTCATAAAAACGGCGCTGGCAAAGAGTCCGAATGTTCCTGCTCGATGGACCTCCAAATACGGAAGCGTCACATTCAATCAAGTGAGCCGAGAACTGCCTCAGGGTGGCATCAACGAGAAGGGATTGATCATTGAGATCCTGTGGCTCGATTCGGCTTCCTACCCGGCTCAAGACGAGAGACCCGTAATAAATGAACTCCAATGGATCCAATATCAGCTCGATAATTTTTCATCGATTCGAGAGGTCATTGCCAATCTCGACCGAGTTAGACGGGCAAAGTCGTTCGCCAACATTCACTACTTTATGTGCGACCCTTCCGAGCAGTGCGCCACAGTAGAGCCCCTTGACGGAAAGTTTGTGGTACACACGGGCGATACGCTGCCGGTTGCCGCGCTGACCAACGACAACTACAGCGATTCCGTACATTACGCGGAGAAAGCCGCCCAAAACGCCCATTGCGCCAACATTCCTATCGACCCCAGCTCGCTCAATCGTTTTTCTAAAATCGCATGTCTGTTAAAACCCATCGCTAACTCAGATCAAACAACTCCGCCCGTCAATGTCTTCAGCATACTGGGCGAGGTTGC
Organism: uncultured Bacteriovoracaceae bacterium; assembly: GCA_964363305.1. Classification (GTDB taxonomy): domain Bacteria; phylum Bdellovibrionota; class UBA1018; order UBA1018; family UBA1018; genus CAYIHX01. Next base: position 3,510 of record CAYIHX010000003.1, read on the forward strand.
GCAGGCCCATCACACAAAATGGTCGATTACCTACGATCTCACTGATCTCGAGGTGACATTTCACACGGACCGGGCAAGTGCCAACAAACTCATCCGATTGAGGGGCCTAGATTTTTCCTGCGCCCAGCCAACGCAGATTCTAGACATCAATCGTAAAGCGGGCGGCGATGCCACAGGCAGTTTTAAGCCCTACACCGTCAAAGCCAATCGGAAGATTGTTGAACTGAGCCTTGCTACTGGATTTGCGCACCTCCCGCCGCCAGTGATTGACCTCTTAACCAGATATCCGGATTCAGCGGTCTGTAATTTCACGAACTGACCCCTTATGACGCACCCAGCATCAAAAGGTGCTCGGATCCCTCAGAAATACCCTGGCATTTTAACCCGCCATAAGGTTAAACTCAGAAAGTGGACCTAACTATTGAAAATCCCTGGTGGTTCTCGGGGGGGCTTTGGCAGGATCGCGACCTCCAGCGGGCGAAAGCCTCCCTTCTCTCCTACGATCCCCGTCCGTTCACCCTCACCGAGGCCGAAACCGGAGCCGTCTTTACGCTACGCGGACCTCGCCGAGTCGGAAAAACAGTTGCCCTCAAACAACTGGTGGCGCGACTCATCGAAGAGCGCGGAATCGATCCGCGAGCCATCCTCTGGTTGAATTTCGACACATTGCGCACCCTCCGGCAGATGGAGGAGCTGTTCCTCACCATTTTTCAGCCCCAAGCGCGGGATGGATATCGCTTCGTATTCATCGACGAGGTCACTTCCGTTCTGGGCTGGCAGAAAGTCATCAAAAAATACCGCGACAACGGACTCCTGGAAGGGCGCACCTTGCTGCTCACCGGAAGCAGCGCCTACGACCTCAAAGCCGGAGCGGAGAGAATGGCGGGAAGGCGCGCGGGAGCCGAAAGCCCCGATCGAATCCTCTTGCCCCTCGGACCAACGGGCTTTCGGGAGCAAGTGAAAGCTCTCGGGCTTTCCGACGAGGAGACCTGTCGGCGCTTTCTCAGTGTCGGCGGTTTTCCGTTCCGAATTTCAGGATTTTTGCGGGCGCAAACCGAAGGACGCGAATGGTCGCACCTCGCTGACTTCCAGATCTTTGAAGACTTGATTTTCTATGAATTTGCCCGCAGGCGGCTCGAGCGCAGCTTAGCTTCCGAAGTGATCGCTCGACTCTCGAGCGTCGGAGCGCATGCCATCAGCTACACGGCTTTCGCGAAACAGGTCTCCACGAAACCAGACACCGCTCGCCGATATCTCGACGTCCTGGGAGACGCGTACCTCCTCGCCACGATCAGCTCGTACGATACGGCTCGCTCACGAGTCGCTTCGAAAAAGGACCGAAAATTTGTTCGAATCGACCCCGCCTTGGGCTACCTGGCCGAATCACTCCATCAGGGCGTCGCAAACGATGAAGCAACTCGAGCCGAATGGGCTGTCGGGGCTTTGCTTCTCAAGCATTTCGAAGCCCGGCTCTTCGAAGGGCTGACCGGTCCTCGTAACGTATTCACCTGGAAGAGCTCATCCGGAAATGAAGTCGATTACCTCGTCATCGACCGGTCGCAGAAACTGATGCTCCCAGTGGAAGTGAAATGGCAGAAAGAGGTGGCGCCGTCCGAACATCAAACGATGGAAAAAGCCTTCGGAAAAGGAATCCTGGTGACCCCCTCACTGCCCTATCAACGCCCGAAGTCGACCGCCGTTCCTCTTTACGCCCTCGAAACCAGACTCGCAGATATTGACACGCCAGCCAATTGACGACGGCTCCGTGAACCATCCCAGAACCCGTAACTCCTCCCTTCCTACATTGTGGGGACAATTTTTTGATTTACGCACGCAGTAATCCGATAGGTCAGCTATCGTGTTGCGCATTGCACAAGTCATTTTCCTCGCTTACCTCTTAGCCCTCGTGCCAACGAACGCGCGCGCCGACGGATGCTTGAGCAGTCTTCGTATCCAGCTTTTTGAATTGAGTGCCAATGTCGATGGAGCGCTTGGACGCTACAGCCGCGACTCGCTCTCGGCCGCAGATATTGAGACCCAGGCCCTCCTACGGTTTATCAGCGCACATGACCTCGCTTCCCTCCAGCAAGAAGACTGTGATCAACTGAGAAACGACCTTCCGTCTCTCATCTCAAATCTTGCGCACCCGCTCACCTTCGGAAATCAGCGGGAGGCTCTCTTTCACCGCTACATGTATACCTTTTACAGGCTCAGCGCCTGCAAGGCAGATGAATTACGTGAAAGCAGCGCGCTTCCGATTTCTGAGCTTTCGACACCACAAACCGTCATTGACCAGCTTCGCACGCTCCAAAGATTTCAAAGCCAAACCTTTCCGCTCAGCGGCGCGGGAGCTGCATGGGAGAGATGGCGACCGAGTTATGACCATCTCAGGAGCAGTTTAGCCGCAGCGACTGCGCTCCTGGATGTGGTTCACTCGACATGTCCATGCTTTCAAACCTTTGATTCCATCCAGCCGGTTCCTTGGCTAGTGGTGAATCAGATTCGAAATATACACCATCACCTGGGCCGAAGGGACGACGACGACCCTACACCAGAACAAGAAAATGCACGGGATGAAAGACTACTCGCTCAAGTTCATGTCCCTCCGCCCGACTCTGCGACCGTAAGGCCGATCCATGCGATCATCGAGGAGGCGAGAGCCGCGCTCGACAGAAACCTTCACTCCGATCGTCTCGATTTTGATGCTGTTGCACTATTCACTGAGGCCGATGCGACTCTTGCTCAATCTCCGCTCACCCAGGACGAATATGCTCGCGCTCAGTCGACCTGGAGTGACGCCATGGCCCGATGGAGAAGCGCCACACAGGAAATCACCGATCCATGGGAACGCATCAAGGCGATTTCTTCACTCGTGCAGACTGATTTTTTTTCTCAGGAACCCCATGATCAGTGGAGCCCGCTCAGTATGCTTGCTCACATGGGTGGAAATGACGAGCTGAAAAGCACTGTGCTCATCACGGCGATCTCTCGCCTTGGAGACGTACTTCCGGACGGCTATCAGTTGGGCATAGAAACCTATGCCGATGGGGTGCGCCCGGTATTGTGGCACGGCGCTTCGCCCAATACGGTTGTTTACGATATTCTTTCGGATCAACTCCGAAGTAGCAATCGAGCCCCCATCCATGCTCCTGCTGTCGTGCTCGAGGCTTTTCTGAAACGGCGACAACTCGCTGGTGACAGAATCGCCTCGTTGATTACTGAATCGGAGTTGATGGTCGCCCCGTCGTTATCTGACGTCGGAAACCCCGTCGCGCCACCCACCTCTCGATCACAAAATCCGGATCGCTCGCGGACTCCGATAAACCCTTTGCTCTATTGGCCTGTGTCCGATCGCCTTCTCACGTCGCCCCTTTTAGCGTCCGCACAGACGGCTGTCGCACCACCAGCTGCAGGGGCTCCAACCATGCGGGCAGGGTGGATGACCCGAGTCACCGCGAATGTCGCGCCCCCGGAGCCTCCCCATCGAGTTCCCGGGGCTCCCGCGCAACTTCCTTCACTCGATGACCTTTATGCGCAGGCTGCTCAGGCTCTTCAGACTTGCAGTGATCGATGTATCGGCGCTGACATCACTCGCATCGTCGTTCAGACCGAAGCCCACCATACTGGTCCACCACTAAGCCAGGCTGATTACAATCGTGCTTGGAATGGCTATCAGGCCACACTGACGAGCATTCGAAATGATATCGCGCACGTTACCGACCCGTTTTTAAAATTGACGAAAGTCGTAAACTCGCTGATTCGAGACGACCTTCATCACTACTATCGCGACCGTCCATACGTCGTAAATGCTCTGTTAGGCGAAGGAACCAACTGTCAAGGTCGTGCGGAGTTGATTTTTGGAACGATTAGAGATCTCGGCATCGAACCACCTCCCGGCTGGAAATACGCGCTTCAGGTCTTCAGTGACCACGTCCAAGCGGAGCTCTGGAACCCGAGAACCAATCAAGTAATCGATCTTCTCACGGGCGATCACGCAGACCGCGTGCTCGCCCCGCTTTATCATCCAAATTTAATTTTTTATTCTTTATTAAGAGGTGACGCCCGCGACAGCCCGATCACCGAGAATAGCCTGCTCCTTGCTCGCCCTCGTGGCCGAATGAGAAACGAGGGGCCCCCGTTAGAGAATCACCCGAGTCCTGAACGTCAAATGATGGCATGGCCATCATCAAACAACCGATCCGGAAACGGGCCGGTACCCCTCAATGCGGACAACGGGCCAATCGCCCCGCTCCGAGCGCACGCTTCCCAGCCACAGAGGCGCTCTGCGACCCCTTTTCCTGATGCGTTAAACCGTCTCCCTAGCCCCGCTCGCCCCACCAACCACAGCCGGGTAAGTGCCACAGACAGCAATCGAGAAAATTTAAGCAGACAGAACCCTTCTGCCTCCCCAACTCCGCGGAGCACCTCTACTCAAACCGAGGGGCCCACGGAATCACGTGATTCCACGGCGACGACCGCAGACCAAGCCCCACCCGTTTCTGATCCTACCGGAACACTCTATGCGCACCCCACTGCGACGCCACCTCGGCCGTCTCAGCCACAGTCTCGGCCTCCGCCCACAATCGATTTTGACCATCCAAATCAGTCCAACTACTATCGCATTGATACGGTTCTGCCCAACACCAGTCAATTCATCACCGCTCAAGCCGACGAGCTCAGAAGGATGCTCGTCGAGCAGGCGTCGGGAGATCGGATTGACGCTTTCGCTCATGGAATCATAGAGCGCGTTTTAGATATGGCCGAACGTGAACTCTCACCTTCAATAAGAGCCGTACTCGACAATCCCCTTCGACTGAGAAACCGTCTCCTTCTGCCAACCGAACTCGAGATGGTCACTGATTTTAAAAGATTTTGTTCGTCGCTCGAGCACCAAAGTTCTGACATTGCCCTTTATTACCACAGACCTTTACGCCCAGACGCAACGATAGCTTGTAATAACCATTCTCTTTTCCGGCGCTACGATCGGGCTTCTCAGTTGGCCCGCAACCTGTTGAACCAGAACCCGGACGCGATGGTCGCGTTCATCAATCGAGCTTCTCCAGAGGCTACAGAGGCGTTCTTTAACTTAGCGAGATCGAACGGAGCAGCGACTGACCCAGCAATTAGACGCCAAGAACTGGCGCCATTCTTCAATCGTGTGGCCCAGATGGGACTGGGCATGAGAGCCGGACCACGGCGCGCTCGCAGCCGCGCGACGTCTGCAACCACTCCTCCCGTACCAGCAGATGATGATTGGATGTCGAGGCTCCACATAAACGTCATTTCTGCCGACCAAATTTCGCAACATGCTCGACCGAATGCCGATGCTGCCAGAGCCGACGATCAGCCTCGAACCCCGTCCACAAGAGTTTCACGACATCACCCTCGCCGAATCGTCCGGCCGGAAACTCTTCTCATCCTGACCATCCAGGCTACTACGGACTTTTTGCGACCAGAGGCCATTCGCGCTCTTTGGTCGCCTGAAATGTTTCGTTGGGTGCACACCAATAAGCAGCGAGAAATGAGAGAGAGCGCTCGGTCAGGGCATGTTATTGACCCCAACGATCTGACTAGTCTCATTTGGCAAATCGATCCGCTTCTTGTCGGAGCCATAAGAGGTGGAGATCTGGTCGGACCATGCGGAGAATCCCAACCTGCCGACGCCCTCCGGCTCACTATCCAGTCCATCGACCTGTTTACTACGCACCACCTCATGCCAGCTGATGAGATCTCGCGATTTATGGGCGCCCAAAGGTGCCCTTACAACCCCTTTGATGGCGCTCATTCGACTGAGCTTGTCGTGCCACCGGGCATGAGAACATCCGGATACGCATTTGTAAGTATGTCGCGCCAGCCGGTTCCCGAGCCGGCACCAGCGCAGGAGGGGAGCGCCGCTCAGCAATTTATGGACGACTCCTACTGCGTTGCTCATCCCGACGTCTGCCGAGACGTAACTAACAACGTCGCCCATTGGATCCGAGAAACTCGAGCGCGACTCGGGATGCGGGAGTAAAATCTCATTCCAAGAGGCGGGATTGTCGTGCTCTTCCAGGGCTGCTAGGCCGATCGAAGCTTACCAAGGGAGTGCGGGCATGACATTATCGCGTGTATATTTAATGACTTCAGTTTTCTGGCTTTTTCCGAGGGTCGCCTTTGGCTTTGGGCTGTCGGATCACTCCCAGATGACCTGGTTGGCGGTGGCGGAGTACAATCGCTGCGCGCGCCGACCCGTAAGCGACGAGGCCGTGACCTACCTCGTGCTTCAGAACCTCGACGAGGATGTGAATCTGATCAAAAAATGGGGGAAGTATTCGCACTACTTCAACCCCGAGAAACCGCTCCATGATTTGCGCCGCCTGGACGCAAGCCTGCGCGTCGTGGAGCTGCTCGGCGGCCACGCGACCGAAGAGGTCGGCCACGCGATTCACCACCTGCAGGACATGGCGTCGCCCCCTCATGTCGTACCGGTGCGCCACAGCCTCTTTGACGGCTTTGAGACTCTCGCCGTAGAGCCCACGGAAATGCCTGAGCTCGCGGCCTCTGACTGCGCGGACCTCGCGACCTGGGCGGCTTCCTTTCGCGGCGACCTCCTCACGCTGCTCGACGATACGGCGCTGGAAACCCTTCATCGCGTTCGCACGCCCTGGGCCAGGCAGTTTTGGATCGAGAACAGCGGCCCGCTGTTCGGGGAGTACGGCACCCTGGGCAATAGCTTCGGCAGCAACAACGCATACGCTCGACCGGTATACGTTGCTTTCAAAGCCCAGCAACTCCGGCTCGCGATCGAAGCCACGAAAAAAGCTTTGATCTGGGCCTACGGGCTTTAGACGGTGACGAGCTTCTGACCTCGGATCAAAATAAAGCGCTTCATGCGGAAATCCTCGATCTCTTGGATTTTGAGATGAGCCGCCAGAAGTGAATCCCTGATTTCGTCGAGAGAATGTAAGTACAAAATATCGCGCAACACCGACTGATCGGGAAGCTGCACCGTTCCTTCGAATCGACTGCCCTCAAGTTTAGAATCCGTGTAGAGACCTGTCCAAGCGGAATAGGCGCTGGGGTTTGCCGTAATTATGAGGAAATGCCCATTTTCCTTCAAAACCCGACTCAACTCATTTGCGGCCTTCCGCAAGTCACCCAGCAGATGCCACACCGCGACCGAGAAGGCTGCATCAAACGCGCCGTCTGAAAGAGGCAAGTCATACGCCCCGCCGCTCACGAAGCGTCTGTTATCGAATGGGTACAACTGCATCGCCCGATCCAGCAACAAAGGGGAAGGCTCAATGCCTGTATAATTTCGGCCAGCTAAGCCAATTTTATCGGAACAAATTCCTTGCCCCGATCCGATTTCGAGAATCTCGACCGGTGCCGCGCGATCGACCCATGCTCTTAGCCTAGGATAGATATCATCCTCGCGAACTCGGCCCTTTTCGCTTTCTACGGTGCGGATCCAATCCAACGCCACATTTCGTTCATTGAGTAAATCGTCCACGCGAGTTCCCATTTCCCTCCGAGGGTAGCAAATGCCCGAAAATTTTCTAGCCCTTCCGGTGAGCCGGCTGGAACGGGTTTTCAAACCGGGCCACAAAAGCAAGATCAGTCAGGACAAGGAAAGTCGACTCTGCCAAGTTGTGCCTATGCGAAAAGGTTCATCCACTGGTGATTTGCTCCAACGACTGCTGAAGGGCGTCGAATTTATCGAATCTCACGTAGATGAATCTCTGCCGCTCAGCCGAATTGCCCGCCATGCCGCCCTGTCCGAGTATCACTTTCACCGCCTGTTTCGAGCTTGCTTCGGAATTCCGGTGATTGAATACGTGCGAGGTAGGCGCCTCTCCTCCGCCGCTCGGCGACTGGTCGGGGAGGAAACACCGGTGCTGGATCTCTCTCTCGACTCCGGCTTTGAATCCCCGGAGGCCTTCGCGCGGGCCTTTCGAAAAATGTACGGAATCTCACCGACCGCCTATCGACGCCGCGGGAAGCACCTGCCCTGGCGATCGGTAGCGAAACTGACCGACGAGGTTCTTCAACGCCTCAAGAAAGGAACGAGCATGGAACCCCTCACTCTACACAAAGAACGAATCTGGGCTGCGGGATTATCCGCGGTCTTTACCGCGGAAACGCGATCCGGGATTCCTGGCCTCTGGAAGACTTTCCTCTCACACATAGAAAAAATTCCCGGGAGAATCGGAGGACACACCTTTGGGATCTGCGATGCCGCATCAGGTGCCGAGGAAGGAACCTTCGAGTACCTGGCCGCAGTGCAAGTCGATCCAAAGAAAGTCACCGGCCCCTGGAAGCTCAAGGAGATTCCGGCTGGCGACTACCTGGTCTTCACGCACCGAGGCCCGATCTCGAAATTCACTCAGACCGCGGACTACCTTTGGGGAACCTGGCTACCGAACTCCGGGCAGCTACTTCGCAAAGCCCCCGACCTTGAGCTCTACGACACACGCTTTTCTGGAGAAGACCCCGGCAGCGAGGTCGATCTTTGGATTCCAGTTGGTTTCGAGAAAGGTGATGAAAGCTCAACTTCCTGATTGGAATGGATCCATTTTTGGATGGGAAGTTGATGTTTCATCACCTTCGAAGGGCTGGCTCCGGATCTTGCGCTGATTCTGCCGACTCAGGTGTTGGAACACGTCGGCGGCTCGTGCTCTGGGAGGCAATTACAACAGTGTCTCCCACAGGGGGCCGCCAGGTGATATTCCGCTCATCTCGAAAGAATCTTTCGTTTCTGCTCCTGGAATTCTTCCTCTGTCAGGGTGCCCCTGTCACGAAGCGCCTGAAGACGCTCAAGTTGCGATAACGGGCCAGAATGAAACAACTCCCGCACACTTGCCATCCAAGCGTCAGCAATAGAACATTCTCTCCTCCCGTACACCACCAAAGTATCTGCGAGCAGATCATGAAGTGTCTGCTTCTTTTGAGTAAAGAGAGCGAAGAAAAACCCGATGAACAGCAACACGGAAGAAACAAACTTCAAAATATTCCGAACCGTGGCCGCTCGAAGCGAAATACGACGCCCCATGGGGTCGGCGACCTGGATACCGACCAAGTGTTTCCCTAGCGTCGCACGCATTTCAGAAGACTCCAAAATCGGAGCATAGAAAAACAAAACGACCAAACTGCCAACCACGGGAACGACATGGCCTGCTATCGCGCAAGGGATGGACAAAATCATAAAATCCAGAAGCAAGGCCAAGAACCTTCTTCCTAAAGAGGCATACGGAGAAAGCAACGGTTCAGAGCTCATGGCAGCACCTCAATTTTCCCGGCTGATCTTGCCGTTCACTAGATGAATGACGACGGAATATGCGTCTGCCTTATCCGAAGACACGAAGGAGTCGGTCTTCCCGTTCGTAACGGCGAGCTCGTAACGATAGAAATGGTCGTCATCCGGGTGAATAGCCACCTTACCGTTTGCGAGATTCGCCGCCAAATTGTAGTGCGGTTCATCGAATTCAAGTTTTCCGTTCGAACCATTGATCGCAAGTTTCGCATTCTCCGGAACCGAGAGCTCGCACTTTACCCCCAAGAATGCGCTCAAGTCGAGAGCAACCCCCTTTTGATCAGTCGTCGGTTTTGGCGCGGAGGCAGGGGAACCGCGGCTGCTGCAATTCCATGACAGTTTTGAATCCTCGGCATTAGTAACCTCCAGTTTTCCATTCCCAAATTTCACGGAGATGCTTTGCCCTCGAGTGACCGGCACTGACCCCTCAAACGAATACTTTTCGCCGTGCCAGCCATCACCGAATGCGCCGCTGATCAAAACCTGACCATCCTCGCCATCCACTTCGATCAAACCGCCAAAAAGAGAGACTTTATCCTTCACCTCATCAACATGAAGAAGCGGCATGAATCTCGTGAAGATGATCCCAGCGAAAATCAAGATCATCGAGAACGTTCCCAGGAAGCCGATGACGACCCATTTCACCACCGGACTCATGGGCGGTTTCGTCGGCTTGAGGCCGCGTTCGATGAGGTAGCGATTCGCGACGGTCTCGGGCTCACCAAGCGCGGCAAGGACCGTATCGAGTCTGGTCTGCGGATCGCGTTCGAGCGCTGAAAGGACATGACTCTTGATTTCAGTCACGATTTCCGCTCGGTCGCTTACCGGAAACGGTTGGAGCACCTGTTCTAGTGAGGTCAAATAGCTTTCAAGTCTCGGATCGCTTGTCATACCAAGTCTCCCTTCTTTGGTTTTCCCAATTTTTGATAAATAACCACCATCTGCTCAAACTCTTGGTCCATCTCTTTCAAGAACCGCGAGCCCTCTTTGGTCAGTGAATAAAACTTTCGGGGATGGCCTTTGAGATTTTCCGTTTCCCAGGTCGCCGCGAGCAGACCGTCGGCATTCATTCTGTTCAGCAGGGGATAAAGCGTTCCTTCTTTCACTTCGAGTGACACGGCGGAGAGCTGTTCGAGCAGGTCAAAGCCATAAACCCTGCCCTGATGTTTGATGAGCTGCAGGATGCACAGTTCGAGGTAACCCTTACGAATCTGTGTTTTCCAATTGTCCGTAGCTGCGGCCATACACAATACTTGGCATTACAAGGTATTATACGCAATCGATTTCTCAGGCTGTGGGAATAATGAGGAAATGGGGTCCCCCTCACCAAGCGACCCATCGCTCGCCCGCCGCCATTTTCTATCAGTCCTCCTATGCAAAAATCCCTCATCCTGAGACCTTGCCGCGTCGGAAAGGGTTTTCAAGTTCGCTTTCCGCGGCTAGGATGACGGCACGATGCTTACTTCCGCCGACTTGCTGGTGATCCTTTTCCTCATCTTCCTCGAGGGCATTCTCTCGATCGACAACGCGTTGGTCTTGGCCGTCCTGGCTCGCGGCCTGCCAAAGGATCAGCAACGGCGGGCGCTGACCTACGGCCTCGTCGGTGCGGTGATTTTCAGGCTGATTGCGCTCTCGCTCGTAACGACCCTCCTCCGATGGAATTGGGTCAAGTTCGTGGGGGGCGGCTACCTTCTCTTTCTGGCGGTAAAGCATTTCTTCTTCAATGCGAAAGAGGACGAAGCGGATGGCGCCAAGAAAAAGGCGCCGAAAAATTTCTGGCTTGTGGTGCTGATGATCGAGCTCACCGATATCGCCTTTGCTCTCGACTCGATCTTGGCGGCGGTGGCGCTTTCAAACAAGTTCTGGGTGGTCTTCACCGGCGGCATCCTAGGTGTCGTGATGATGCGTTTTGCCGCAGGCATGTTCATCGGCCTGCTCAACCGGTTTCCGAACTTCGAGAACACGGCCTACCTTCTCGTCCTGATCATCGGAATCAAAGTCATTCTCGAAGGGCTCAGGTTGCCGGGTATCGATTTCCACTCGGCGGCGAGCCCGTCGTTCTGGATCTTTTGGCTCCTCATGCTGACCTGCTTGCTTGTGGGCTTCGTCCCCCAGCAAAAAAAGAAGAAGACCAGCTAGCATTGCGCCGATAGGGCGTTGATGTGCTCTAAAAACGCGTCAAAAAATCGCCAGGTTTCTCAGTTTTCCGGCGAGATCATGCGGCTCGAAGGGCTTTACGACGTAGTCGGTCGCTCCGGCCTCGAGCGCCTCGACGATACGCGCTTGATCACCGACGGCCGTCACCATGAAAAACGCGACGTCTCTACAGGTGGAAGAGTTTCGAATCGAACGGAGCAATTCGACCCCAGAGAGACCGGGCATATTCCAATCGGAAATGATCACGCCGTAGGCGGTCTCGCGATCTCCGGCCGCAGCACGAACCATATCCCAGGCTTGCTGGCCATCCTCGGCCTCGTCCACGGCAGTATAATCCAGGCCCTCGAGCATGTTCCGGAGGATGCTCCGCATCGCTGGCATGTCATCGACGATCAAGATCCGCAGAGTTCCATTCACATTTTTAGTTTAAACCAAAAACGATCCGAAAGGCTCAACCTAGAATGAAAAACCGCGTTTGGTTATTGGCACTCCCGGTAGTCGTCCTCGCCGTCTGCTCCTTCTGGATCGGAGAGCTCGGGATCGATGGTGATTTGACGAATTCCATGCTCCGCGACCGGGCGTTTCCCGCCGTTCGGGTCGTCGAAGGCTGGTTTACCAATACGAAGTTTAACCTGCGCGGCGCTCAGCCACCCAAAAACAAGATCGTCATCGTCGAAGTCGACAATGCGTCCATTACCCAGTTTGGGCGCTGGCCCTGGCATCGGGACGTGACCGCCTACGTCGTTGATAAAATCTTCGAGGCCGGCGCCAAGGCCGTGGGCCTCGACATGGTTTTTTCCGAGCCCGATGTACGCGTGCCTGAACCGCTGGCTGCCGAGCTGAACAAGGCGAATCTGGGTCACCTCGTCAATCGATTCGAAACAGACAGCGCCCTCGAGGCGAGTTTTGCGAGGCACCAAAACCAACTCGTGACCGGCTTTACGGTCAGCATGAACTGCCAGCCCATCTACCGTGCCACGGCCGCCGACTGCCCAATCGAAGACCCGGAGTCCAAGGCGCTCCACCCCGAGGAATTCGCGAAATTCGGCTTTGACGAAATCAAGGGACCGCTCGCCTTCGACATGATGCGGACGCCACTGCTTTCAATGGTCGACCTGATTCCGAATCTCCCCATGTACGACGCTGTCACCCGCCACTCGGGCTACTTCAACGCCTATCCGGACGGCGATGGTGTCATCCGTCGCACCAACCTCGTGATGCTGGGCAATGGCCGCCCCATGACCTCGCTTCCCATGCAGCTTGCCAAGCTCGCGCTGGGCGAAAAATTGGGTATCGAGTTCACCGAAGACCACCGCGTCAAGCACATCTATTTCGCCAAATCGGGGCGCGAGATTCCGGTCTCCCCGCTCGGCGTGATGGAAATTAACTTTCGGGGTCCGGGCTTCACGTTTCCCTACGTATCCGCGCTTGACGTCGTCTCCGATGAGGCCCATGTCAACGTGACTCGTGGTCTCGCCTCGGTAACCCAGGAGTCCAAGAATGACCTTCTGAAAGATGCCGTCGTGCTTTTTGGCATTTCCGCGCTCGGGGTCTTCGACATGAGGGCGTTCCCGACTGACTCGAATGTGCCCGGAGTGGAGGGACATGCCACCATCCTGGATAACCTGCTCCACAACGACATGATGAGGCACGGATCGAGCAACTTCGGCCGCATCATCCTTCTCCTGTTGATGACCCTGGGCGCCGTGACATTCGCCTGGACGACCCAAAAGCTTGAAGCCATCCCGGCCCTGCTTCTTTTCGTCGTCGTCATGGCCGGCCTGAGCGTCACGGATCTCAAATTGCTCTTCGCCAACAATCAAAACTGGAACACGGGCTTTCTCTACCTCGAGCTTTCGGGAATTTTTGTACTGACGATCGCCATGAAGTACGTTCTCGAGGAGCGGAACAAGAAATTCATCAAAGGCGCTTTCGCGCGCTACGTCGCGCCGGCGGTCGTCGACTCCATTATCAAAGATCCGGCAAAGCTCACGGTGGGAGGAAACAAGAAGGACCTCACCATCATGTTCTCCGACATCCGCAGCTTTACGACCTTTTCTGAAAAGCTCGATCCCAAGATCTTATCGAATTTTCTGAACGACTACCTCGGCATCATGACCGACATCGTTTTTGAATTCGAGGGGACCCTCGATAAGTACATCGGGGATGCCGTGATGGCGTTCTGGGGTTCACCGCTGGATCAGCCGAAGCACGCCCTCAACGCCTGTAACGCTGCCGCTAAAATGCAACGCACGCTGGCCGAGCACCGTCCGCGCTATAAGAAGCTCTACGACATCGACGTCAATATCGGCTGCGGGATCAACTCAGGCCCGGTGACCGTCGGCAACATGGGTTCGGATCGCATCTTCGCCTACACCGTCATCGGCGATCATGTGAACCTCGCCTCCCGCCTCGAAGGGCTGACTAAGTTCTACGGCGCCGGTGTGCTGACCACACGGTTCACCTTCGACAGCATCGAGGGCGCAGGGCTAAGCGTTCCCAAGCACCGGGTGCTCGACTTCGTCAAAGTAAAGGGCAAGAAGAACGCGATTGAGTTGATCGAGGTGCTTTCTCGCGATTTGCCCGCCGACGGGGTGGCGGCGTTTACCGAGGCTCGCACACTCTATGGTCAGCAGAAATGGGATGAGGCGACTGAAAAGTTCAATCTTTCCAATCAGCTCAACCGCCCCAACCCGGAGGAAGGCGACGGTCCGTCTGAAATGTACCTCGAACGTTTAAAAGAACTCAAAGCTCAGCCCCCAGGTACCGATTGGGATGGTAGCTGGGAAATGACCAGTAAATAAGGCGGCAATTCGATGGCGCTCCTGCAACCCAAACCCGCAACCCCTCCTTCCGGCACAGCCGCTGCGCCCGGGCCGCAGGCGTTCAAGCTGAAAAAGGGAACACTCCTCTTCAGCGAAGGGGATAGCTCACGGGCGATGTATTTTCTAAAAGCGGGGATGATCCGAATCTTCAAAAAGAAAAGCGACAGCGCGATCGAAATCGATACCATCCATTCGGGCCAGGTCGTCGGCGAACTCGCCTTCCTGGACGGCAACCCCCGCTCGGCATCCGGCGAAGCGCTCACTGATTGCGAGCTAGTCGAAATCTCCGGTCCTACGTTTCAATCTGTCCTCGCCAAAATGCCGGACTGGTTGAAAATTCTCATGAAGACCATCGTGGGCCGGCTACGCAGCTCCAGCACACGAATCCGTCAGCTCGAGACGGCGAGCTCGTCAATGGACTACAGCGACAAGGACGGGAAGAAAAACTACATCTACCTAGGAAGTACCGATGTCCTCAAGCTCTGTTCGGCCATCTTGCTGGTGGCCGCCAGAAACGGCATAAAAAAACCTGAAGGTATCGAACTTCGGCCGCATTTGCTGGTTCGGTACGGAAATCAGATCATTGGAGTTCCCGCCGCGAAGATGACCACGATGCTCGATGTGCTCTCTCAAGTAGGGATCGTCAAGCTCACCGAGACGGGGGATGCCTACCTGACGGATCCCGACTTCCTCGAACAGCTGATTACCTACCTCAACGAGGAGTACCTGCTCCAGCCCACCAAACGACACGATATCAGCCTCCGGGGATTTCTGGTGATGAGCCTCATCGTCAAAAATATCGCCAAGTACCTTCCCGATCCGAAGACCGGGCTCACGAAGGTGAACCTAGCCGAGATCTTGAAAGTCGAAACTCCGGCAGGCGGCAAAGAGCCCTTTCGGATGGAGGAGTTTCCCGAACTCGTCAAGTTGGGCTACTGCACTAACGTCGGCATCGTCAGCGCGTCAGAAGCCAATACGGACCTCAAGCCCGAGAGCTTCGTTCACAACTACCGGATGCAGCGCGTAGTCATGGCGATTCATGCCGTGAACGAGCAAAAGCGAAAGTAGATCCGATTCAGTTGTATGGTAGGGTCCGGCCATGTCGGAGCCCTCCCCCCCCAAAATCAACCACGAGGTCCTTCAGCACTGTGCCCAGGTCCTCGAAGCCATCGCGGACGATACGCTCATCCTCTCGCAGCTCTCATCCGCCGACCGTGTCCGTTTCATGATGGCGGCGGGCCGGGTGATTCACCCCGAGCAGGCCCAGATTCGCCACCGGTTGAAAGCCATGCGCAGCTTGAAAAGGAAGGAAAAGGAATCGAAAGACCGCGCGCTTCGAGCTACGACCTCCATTCGGGCTTCGCGCAAAGAATCCGTTTTCATCGCCCCCATACGGCAGCTCGCCGAGCAGCGGTCCGCAGCTTCCTCCGTCGTCCTCCTGGAACGCCCGCGCGACTGCTACATCTGCAAAGAATCCTTCGCTCAGGTGCACTTTTTCTACGACTCTATGTGCCCGGCCTGCGCGCAATTCAACTACGAGAAGCGATTCCAGACCGCCCCCCTTCATGGTCGCGTCGCGATCATCACGGGCGCACGCATGAAGATTGGATATCAAGCGGCCCTGATGCTCCTGCGGGCCGGCGCTCGAGTCATCGTCACGACTCGCTTTCCACAAGACGCCGCGGTTCGATTTGGGCGTGAAACCGACTTCCTGGCTTGGGGAAGTCGCCTCCAGATTCACGGCCTCGACCTGCGCCACTCACCGAGCGTCGAGGTCTTCACCCGCCTGATGGATCAGACTCTTGACCGCCTTGATTTTCTGATCAACAACGCCGCTCAGACGGTGCGGCGTCCTCCGGGTTTCTATCAACACCTGATGGAGATTGAAACGCAGCCCTTCGAGGCCCTGCCGAAGGAAGCGCAAAAAGTTCTTGAGCAGCACGAGCAGCTCAAGCGCGCTCTGATCGGCGAGCCCGGTACCCAATGGCTGGCGGACTGGCATCAGGGCAAGGCCGTTCCGACCCTGGGAATTACCGCTTCCGCCGCGCTTTCGCAGATTCCGTACCGTTTCGACGAGGAGACCTCCGCCGAGCATTTTCCGGCGGGTCAGCTCGATGCGGATCTTCAACAAGTCGATCAACGCGGCATGAACAGCTGGAGAATGCGCCTGGCCGATGTGCCCACGGCGGAGATGCTCGAGGTGCAACTGGTCAACTCCGTCGCCCCGTTCATTCTCTGCAGCAAGCTCAAGCCGCTCATGATGCGAGACCGCACCGGCGCCAAGCACGTCATCAACGTTTCCGCCATGGAGGGAAAGTTCGCGCGCCATACGAAGACTGACAAGCATCCTCACACGAATATGGCGAAGGCCGCCCTCAACATGATGACGCTCACCTCGGCGCGAGATTACGTCCGAGACGGAATCTATATGAACGCCGTAGATACCGGCTGGGTGACGGATGAAGATCCCGCCGCTCTGTCAGCGCGCAAACAGGATGAACACGACTTCCAGCCGCCGCTCGACATCATCGATGGTGCGGCTCGTATCTGCGACCCTATTTTTTCAGGCTTCCTCACGGGCCAGCACTCCTGGGGAAATTTCCTCAAGGACTACCGGCCGACGGAATGGTGACAGCTCGGCGCCTTAAACCAGCTCAGGCCGGACCTTTTTGACACCCTCGACGATCTGGCGAATATCTTGCGCGCGATCCTTACGCGCTACGAGCAGCGCGCTACCGGTATCAACGATGATCAAATCATCCACCCCCAGCAAAGCGACTAGTTTCCCCGGTGCATCGATGATGTTTCCGGTCGCTTCGACCGAAACCACCTCTCCGCCCGTCACGGTGCCGGCCATGTGCCGCGCCCGGAGCACCTCAGCCAAACCCTCCAGCGAAGGCCAGCTTCCGAGATCATCCCAGCCACAATCGAGACGCAAGGAAACCACATTCTTCGCTCGCTCCATGACACCGTAGTCGATCGACGTCGCCGTCATCAAAGGATAGGCTCGAGAAATCTCGCCGTCCGCCTTCTCCCAGGCCTTTCGCATCTCGGGCATGAACTCATCGAAGGCACGCAAAACGACTTCAGCCCGCCACACGAACATCCCGCCGTTCCACAGAAAATTTCCGGCGGCGAGAAACTCACGGGCACGATCCAGATTGGGTTTTTCGACAAAAGCGTCAACCACCACCGGGCCCGCTTCACCACCGTCCGCCACCCGAAGATAACCGTAGCCTGTCTCGGGGCGAGTCGGCTGGATGCCCAAGGTCACCAGGTCATCGTGTCGAGTCGCCCAATCGATCGCGGCACGCACGGTCGCCTGGTAATCTTCAAGCCGCGGAATATGATGGTCGGCGGGCATCACGAGCATCACAGCCTTCGGATCGCGTTTCGCGACCTCACGCGCCGCCCAGTAGACGCAAGGCGCGGTATTGCGGCCTTGCGGCTCTTCCAAAACACGGCATTCAGGCGCTTCCTCGCGAATCGCCGGGCCCAGAAGCTGCGTCGTCACGATCATGCGATGACCCCGCGGCACAATGCCGTCAAAGCGATCCAAAGTCTGGCGCAACAGGGACGGCCCCCCCGCAAAACTGAGAAGCTGCTTAGGGCGACGACTCGTGCTCTTGGGCCAGAAGCGAGTGCCACTTCCTCCGGCCATGATCACCAACTCCGGCGCGCTCATGCTTTCGACGTGCCTTCTCGGCCGTATGTATCTTCGATTCGAACCACATCATTCAGATGGGGAGTCGAGACCTCGAAAATATCGGTATCTTCAATAGCCACCACCCGATGCTTGCGGCCGGTCGGAATGTGATGAGCCTCACCGGCGTTCATCGTGATTTCTTCCAGCTCCCCCGCCGCGTCCTCAAAAACGAGGATCATCTTTCCAGAGGCGACGTACATCGTCTCTTCTTTGACCTGATGATACTGAAGGCTCAGCCGCTGGCCCTTTTTCACATGAAGAATTTTTCCGACATAATCTTTGGTTTGCGCCCAAATCAGCTCATGCCCCCAAGGCTTTTCTACTTTTTGAATGTTCTGTTTGGCCATCTGCCCTACTCCGCTCGATTCGAAACGACGTAACTTTCGATGAATTTTTTTTCTCGGTATTGATCGCCGGCCGCAACGGCGGCGTCTTTCGACTCGAACTTACCCACGAAGATCCGATACCGTCGGCCCAGGCTCTTCAGATCAGCCGCGCGGAGAGACACCGTCATCCCGGACTTCTGCAAACGCTCGACGACTTTCTGCGCTTCTTCAATCGAAGGGTACGACCCCACCTGTAACGTGTACTTCGGGTCCGGGGTGCTTTCCGAAATCTTCTTCAATTCCCGCTTTTGCAAAGTCGTCTTACCGGCCTCGACGGTACGAGCGGCCTGAGGCAACTCGACCTGACGAGAAACCTCGAGCCGAATACCGGTCTTCTCCACCTCATCATGAAGCGACTTACTGAGCGCGAGGTCCGCCTCCTGGTCGATCCCCTTGCTACGCTCCACGAATTCCTGCCGGTTGGGGAGCGGATCCTCGTCGGTCTCCAGCCCATGGGCATGCTCTTCGGTCAAGACGCCGGTCGCTGGCGCCACCGTCTTGCCGAGGTGGATGCCCATCGTGAAAGAGAAAAACGCGACCGTCACCGAGAGGAAGCTCAGGACCATCAGTTCTTTTCGATCGAAGACAAAAATTTTACGCGGTGCACTCATTCTTCCTCTCAGCATAGTGGGCGCCACTCGGCCCGTCAAACGATGGGTCTGAAAATCAGACGAAATGTCGCGTTATCCTGCCGAATCAGGGGTGCTTTCCTAGGCACGAATCTTCCATAGACCGCGGTGGAGGTACTGATGAGAATAATATCAAAAAAACTGCGAAATCTAGCGAGGTCGGAGTCAGGCCAAGGCCTGTCCGAATACCTCATTCTGGTCGTCTTAATTGCCGTGACCTCGATTGCGGCCGTTCAATCCCTGGGTGGCTTAATCAAGAAAAAGCTCCAAGTGGTCCGCAATCAGATCAACTCGGAAGTGGTCTTTGATCGATGACCGAGGGCAGGCCCTGATCGAGACGGTGGTCGTTCTACCCCTCGTGCTCGGCTGCTGTTTTCTAGCGTATCGCATCGGCCGATCACAGTTCGACCATACGGAATGCGCTCGGAGGGTCTTTGAGCAGACTCGCCTTGAGATGTTGGGCGCACGGAGCAATGGATTGCTCCGACTCGGTTCAAGGGTCTCTATCGGAAAGCAGGGAAACGTCTGGGTGGGGAGGGCGAGATGCGGCGACGTCGAGGAACAAGTGCAACTGTACGACTACGCTCAGAGCGAGGCGCGCTGAGTATGCCGCTCCTCCTCATTCTCTGCGTAGCCTTCCTGTCTTATTTCTGGATCTGGAGCCACCTGGCAAACTGGCGCGAGATTCGGGATCGACAGCTTCTTCTGGATGAATGCGTCGGCAAACAGGCTCGAAGTCTCGCGTACCGTCTTCAGAGAATGGACCGCCTGAATCAAACGGTACGTGCCACTCGAGCCGCGCTCCTCGTTACGATCGAACCCACAACTCGCGCCAGCCTGACCTCCTTGCTCTGGGTTCAATACGGCTGGCTTCAAGGAGAACACCTTCGCTGGAATACCGACGCCATCCTGTGGCTAGCTCGCAGGGGCTGCGGAGAAGTGAAACGAGCCCTACCTCAGCCCTACCCCACCAATCCTTGGACGATCGAGGCTGCCGACCCGATCGGACCCCGCCCCTTCCGCTGGAAAGGAGAACCCCATGCCCTCTTCACCCTACGGCTCATTGCCCTCCCGCGAAGCGCCAGAGCCTATGTCTTTCTTCGCAACCGAAGCTGGCAATCCAGCTACCAAAAACCGAGGGCAAGCCCTCTCTGAGGCCATTTTATGGATCGCCCTATTCACCTTGATGTGCGTCGCCGCTGCAGGCGTCTTTCGACAAGAATTCAAGAACTACTCAACGGCTCTCGAGCGCTTTCAGGCGCAGCGGCGGCCGTCCTCGCCCTCGCTCTCGCTTGGACCGCCGAGTCCTCGAGCCGCAAGCAGGGAGTGAGTGCCTGGCTCCAAACTCACCCCCCCTCGGACGAGTTCCTTCAGAGTGCACTCCGCTCGCATCAGCTCGAAAGGCTGGTCGATTCCGCCGCCATCGACCGCATCTGGCGAAATCTTCCCACGAACGCCTCGAACGCGCCGTACGTCTGGGCCTCCGACGATTCGGCGTACGTCATCTTCTTCCTTCCGAGTCCGACGGAAGAAGCGCTCTTTGAACCCCATCTCTACCGTCGAGCCTCGAACGCCGCCCCCCTTCCGGATCAAAAATCTTGGCGCAGACTCGGAACCGGGTGGGAAGGCTGGAACGCACTCGAAGCCCGTCTCCAAACCGTTCAGAAGCAGCCACCCCCACCACGCCATAAAAAAGCGCCGTCCGACCCGCGCGCCCTCCGATTCTGACTCCGGCATTGACACGCCCCCGGAAACGCGATTGTGATCTGCTTCGTGAAACACCATCAAAACGAAATTATTACAGTGGGATCCTTGGCCTTCGACACGCTCGAAACCCCTGCAGGCAAAGCCGACCGGGTGCTCGGCGGGTCAGGAAACTACTTCTCGGTCGCGGCGTCCTTCTATGCGCCTGTCAATGTAGTAGGAGTCGTCGGGGACGACTTCCCAGCCTCGCATCTCGAATGGCTCGCGGGCCGACGCATTGATGTGACCGGAGTCGAGCGGGTAGCGGGGCAGACTTTTCACTGGGTGGGGTCGTACGACACGAACCTCAACGAAGCGAAGACCCTCTCGACTCAGCTCAATGTGTTTGAGCACTTTGATCCAAAAATCAAAGCCGCCCATCGCGGAACCCCCTACGTTTTTCTCGCGAATATCGACCCGGTGCTCCAGCAGCGGGTGCTCGACCAGATGACGGGACCGAAGCTCGTCGCCTGCGACAGCATGAATTTCTGGATCACGGGCAAGCTCGCAGAGCTGAAAAAAACCCTTAAACGCGTCGATATTCTTTCCATCAACGAAGGCGAAGCTTACCTGCTCGCCGGCACACGCAACCTAGCCCAAGCCGCGCAAAGCATCCGCACGATGGGCCCGCAAGTACTGGTGATCAAGCGCGGTGAATACGGCGCCGCTCTCTTTACTCCGCACGGAACATTCATGGCCCCGGCCTATATCGTCGACCAAGTCGTCGATCCGACCGGCGCGGGCGATAGCTTCGCCGGTGCGTTCATGGGTTTCTTAGCCGAAAACGGCGCCTCCCGCGACATGATGAGGACGGATCCGGAGAAATTCGAGCTCCTCCTGAAACGGGCCATGGTTGCTGGCTGTGTGATGGCGAGCTTCACGGTTGAAGACTTCAGCCTCCACCGCCTGATGCGGCTTGATGCGGAAGAGTTGGTTGAGCGCCAGAAGCGCATGATCAAGATGATTACGCTCTAAGCCCCAGCGGGCTTGAGCTGTGGCGCAGCCTCGAAAAGGTGCTCGACTGATTTTCCGCGCGAGCGCCAGCTTTCGACGATCTGGGCGGCCAGCTCGCGTTGAAAGCGCGCTCGGGTAAAGTGTGCGGCACGGGCACGACAGGCGACCTCGGTCGCGCGACATTCCCCTCGTTCAAACGACTCCACGGCCAACATGAGCGATTCCACCGTCGGCTCATGGAAGAATAGGCCCGTCTCTTCTGTCACGGTCTCGATGGCGCCACCGCCACCGAACGCGATGACCGGCGCACCGGCCGCCATCGCCTCAAGGGGAGTAATTCCGAAGTCTTCCTCGCCAGGAAAAATAAAAGCCCGACAATGCGAGTACTCCAGCTCGATCTCCTCGTTCGAGAGGCTGCCTACGAACTGAACATTCGGCGCCGCCATGCGCCGAAGACGAGGTTCATCCTGCCCCGACCCGACGATGGTCAGCGGCAATCCCAATCTGTTGAAAGCCTCGATGGCGAGATCAATCCGCTTGTAGGGAGCCATCGCGCCGACAATGAGATAAGAAGCCCCTGGCTCGCGCGGGCGAGCAAAGCGGGTAAGATCCGCGAAGGGATGCACCACGCGAGCGCCACGATCATAAAACTGCCGAATGCGCCCGGCGATGAATTGCGAGTTGGCTACTAGACGATCGATGCGTTTGACCGAACTGGAAGCTCGGTCCCATTTCTGCAGCGTAGGGCGGAGCACATGCGCCGCAAGCCTGACCCAGAAAGACGCCAATCCCGGTCCGAAGTACTCATCGAACCGATCCCACATGTAGCGCATCGGCGCATGCACGTAACTGACGTGCACCGCATCGGGAGCTTTCTTCACGCCCTTGGCCACGCAGTGAGAGGACGAGATCACGAGATCAAAACTTGAGAGGTCAAATGATTCGATCGCCCACGGCATCAAGGGTAAGAAATGGCGATATCGCTTTTTCGCCCCGGGCAGTCGCTGCAAACAACTCGTATGCGTCTTCAGGCGCGCAAGTTCAGGAGTCACGGACTCCGGAAAAGCCAATAACGTGAAAAGCTCGGCTCCTGGAAACAGTTCGACGATCGCCTCCAATACGTACTCACCCCCTCTCATGCCGGTCAGCCAGTCATGAGCGAGAGCGATTTTCATGTTCGAACCTGGGAGGAAAAATATTCGAGCGTCTTTTTCATACCTTCCTGAAGATCAACCCGCGGCTCCCAGCCCAGCTTGCTTTTCGCACGCGAAATGTCGGGACACCGTCGGCGCGGATCATCCGGCCTCGATGGAAGGTGGCGAATACCCGACCTGCTGCGGGTGAGCGCTATGACCGCCTTAGCGAAGTCGATCACCTTTCTTTCAACCGGGTTCCCGATATTAGTCGGGGCCGATTCACTCGATTCGAAATAACGAATAATCCCGTCGACCAGATCGCTCACGTAACAGAAAGAGCGCGTCTGCTCCCCTTCGCCGTGGACGGTGAGGTCTTTCCCCGTCAAAGCTTGCATGCAAAATTCAGGAACAATTCGCCCGTCATCGGGACGCATGCGCGGTCCGTAGGTATTGAAGATCCGCACGATACCGCCCTTCAACGGTTTGTACTTCTTCCCATTCCAGGTGCCCACGCCGCGAATCGCCGTGCTGACAAACGCTTCAGCGAAGCGCTTGGTCTCATCGTAACAGGCGCGAGGGCCGGTCGTACTGACATTGCCCCAGTAATCTTCCGTCTGAGGATGCACGAGCGGATCGCCGTAGATCTCTGAAGTAGAGGCCACGACATACCGCGCGTCGTACCGCAACGCTAGATCCACAGTGTTCTGCGTTCCGATCGAATCGACCGCTAGGATCTCAAACGGAATCCGATCGAAATCGACTGGACTCGCCGGACAGGCGAAGTGAAAAACTCCGTGAAGACCATGCTTTTCAAATAACGGCAACTCCTCGATCGGAAGAGGCTTGCAGACGTCCCAAACCTGAAGATGGAAGTTTGCGTTTTTATCGAGATGCCGAACATTCTCCCGGCTTCCAGTCGAAAGATTATCGACCGCCGTCACCGCATACCCTCGCGCAAGAAGCTGATCGGAAAGATGGGAGCCGATGAAGCCGGAACCGCCGGTGATCAAAACATGTTTCATGATGGCAGGCGTAACACACGTCGGTAAATCTGGTCCATATCGGCGGCGAGGCGAGCCGGGCTGAGGGTACTGAATGCGAGGGCCCTCTCTTCCGGTAAAGAGCTTTCAAGATCACCACGGTGCGCCTTTTCAAACGCACTTGCCCAGGCCGCTGAGTCATCGACCGGCAGCCACGTCACCCCTTGACCGCCGAAGAACCGCAATGCCTCCCGATGAGAAGGAATGTCAGAAACAAACACCGGACAACCCTCCACTGCCGCCTCCAACGGCGGGAGGCCAAAGCCCTCGTATGCCGCCGGAAAAAAACCGGCACGAGCGCCCGCCAGGAGAGAGCGAAGCTCCTCATTCCCCACTCCTCCGATCCGCTCAACGCCAGCAGCTCCGGGCCCTGCCACCGTCGTGACGAGCGGCAGCGCGTCCTTCCCGCAAATGGCTCGATAGACCTCATAGACATCAATCAGGAACTTCACGCGCTTATGAGGCTTATCGTTCGCAACGCATAAGAAGTAGCCCTTCTCCCGTTCGGCAGGACGACTGGGCCCGGCAAAGCGAGGATCGAGAGCGTTCTCCACGACCGTAATCTGAACCTTGTACCCGAGCCACTCCCGCAGTTCCCGCTCGGAAAACTGTGAAACTGTTGTAACGGCGGCAGCCCTTCGAATGAAGGTTTTCAAAAAGGTTCGGTAATAAAACTTCTTCGCCCATGAGCCATATTGCAGGTGATTCAGATCATGCACAGTGACCACCCACGGCACCGGACACAGCGGGAAGCTAGCGAAACTCGGGCTGTGAAAAAGCGCGGCACCCCGGAGTGCGGCCCTTACTTGCCACCACTCCCGAGGGACATCGAGAAAGGGCGCTTGGACCGGAATCGTCCGAAATCCCGCAAAATCAGGTTGCGTCCAAAGCCGTGGATCCACCAGGAAAACGGGCTCATAGGACAACTCACGCCCCCCCAGCCCCTCGGCGAGTAAGGTCACGTATCGCGCGATCCCGTGGGGGATCGGACCGACCATCCGAGCATCGATCATTACCTGCGGCAGTACTTTCATCGCGTGAGGGAGGGTACCAACCCCCTCGCTCGAATGCTATCTTGACGCATCGCATATATGATTCAAATTCACGCGCTCCTCCTCCTCTTTTTGCTTCCCAGTCTGAGTCTGGCCGCACCCTCTCTCCCCAGTGGAGCGGGCCGATGGGCTCGCGCCCTTTTGCGCTCGGGGGCATTCACTCAGGTCGAGGAAGAGCTTCCCGTTTTTCTCGCCCGATGGCGAACGGCTTCTTCTTCCGACCAGCCGCAAACCCTTGTCCTGGCGGAGCGACTCGGCGCCGAAGGCGGTTTTTTATCACGCCTTCGCGTTTTTGAATCGTTAGCGGTCGAGCTGCAAGCCTCTCGGGTCGGCGATGAACCGTTCCAAAAATTTGCGGCCAACGTGTTGAATCAATTTGATCAGCCGGCCGTCTATCCCAACTTGTTTGAGGGCTTTGAGGCCCGGGGCGAGCTTTCCCGGCTCGAGCTGCAGCGCTTAGCGCTCGAAACAGCTTTGAAAGACGCCGGAGCCTCTTCTCCGTTTGGGCACAATATTGCGCGGAAGCTCCCCCATTTCGCCCCCGTCAACCGAGAACGTGCAACCGACTTTCTCCTCTCCGCCGAACTGCTCGACCCCTCCGCGCTCCAAGCCGACGCCTTGGCCTACCTACTTCAGACCTTCCGACATCCGGTCTGGGACCGAGACCTCACTGCCACCACGCTGAGTGCCATCCGCGAATCTGGCCGCCTCACCCCCTCTCAGGCCCAGGTAGTCATCGAGTTTGCCCGTGGTGCACGGATCTCCGAACGCGCGCACGCGGAACTTGCGAACGAGATCCTGCGGCAGTCGGGCCAACAGCTCGAACAGGGGTTCCCCGTGCGATCCCTCGGAGACCCTCACTGGCTCAAACACGAAAAAATTCGCAGTGTTACTGCTCGCGAAAAACGAAGCGCCAACGGCACCTTTCTGGTGGAATTCGAGAATAACCGTAAAGCGATTTTCAAACCGTTCGCTTCGGAAGAGCATTATGGGTCAAGGGAGGCGGACGCCGGCACCATCCTTTTCTCGCGCGAAATCGGAGCCTACGAGATTGTTGAATTTTGGCTCAAAAACCGGGAATCGCGTGAAGTCGGCCTCAGCGCGGTGTTCGTTCCTGAGACGATCGAAACTCTTCTCGTTCATCAAGGGCGAAGCTACGGGGTCGGATCGCTGCAAGCCTTTCAGAATGGCTTCGTCACGGCGGAGGAGCTCTCTCGTGAAATGACCCCTCTTTGGAACGAGCTGCGCAGCGCCGCCCGTTACACCCAGGCTGAAGCAAGAATTCGGACGCTCGACTGGTTGTTAGGCAACTACGACCGCTTGCCCAACTCCATACACACCCGAGGGAATTATACCAATTTCATGATCGGCCTGGATCAAGGAAGCCAGGGCTTCGAGATCGCGATGATCGACAACGGCTTCGGACAAGGAAGACGCAGCGGTTTCTGGCTACGAGATCTTCCGACTCCCGAACAAATTCCCGCTGACCTCGCTCAGGCCATCCGAGAACTCGATCTCCCCCTCTTTCGCCAGACCAACGAGGGGCGCCTCTCGCAGATCGCCATTGATGATTTTTGCGAAAGAGTAACCTTACTTCGCTCGAAGCTTTGACGACAAAGCAAATCGACACCCTGGCTCGAGCGGGCACTGGACGCAAATCTCGGCGCGATACTTTCGCTGGCAAAAGTCGAGAATACCTAGACGAGCCAGCGCGAAGTCATACCGAACCGGATCTTGTTCGTCACTTTCTCTCAAACCCGCGGTCACTTCGACCGCGGCCATCCAGTTGAGGCTCTTTCGTTGAGTAAGCCCCAAGTACTGACTGATACGCCCCGTATGCGTGTCGAGCGGAATGACCAGCTGCGAGGGCATGAGAAATCGGCCAACTGGAAAGGTTCGCCGGGCGAGGGGCGCTCCCTCCATCCACAGCCCGAGATCCAGACGATCTCGGCGTCCCATCCAGCGAAGGAACATACACCAACGTTTACAGCAGCTCCCGCTGCCCGGTTCAGTCAACAAGTAGTCGAAGGCGTCGCGACCATTGCGTACCCTCTTCCAACGAGCCGCCTCTCGCCACTGACGCCAGTCCGCGATAAAAGCCGTAAGCGCGCTCCCAAAATTTTCGGCTTCCGGATCGAGATAGCTCACGAAATGCGCCCCGACGCTGCCCCATTTTTCGGTACTGCGATGAACAAGCCAGAGCAACTCAACCAGATCGCTCCCAACGTTAAAGCGGTGAACAAAATCGCCAAATTCACGATCCAGTTCGCGCCGAAAACCGGCATCCCCCAGGCGGGCAACGACCGCTGCTGGCCCCAGACCGTGGCGCCCAAGAAGCTCCAGCACGGAAGCAACCGACTTTCTAATCTGCTGCACCTTCCCATAGGCCAATACGGCGGCCAAAAGCGCGACGATCTCCTGGTCCTCCGGACTTTCATACCGATGTACGAATTCGAGAGGATCGGAACTCAAATACGCCACGTCGTGATACCGATCGTAGAGTGGATTCAGGAAGGGAGCCAAATGCCGCATAGCGATGCACTAATCTTTCATCATGACTAAAGACAACGTTGGAAAAGCCAGGGCTTCCAGCTATCACAAAGTGCATATGCGGCGCACGATCGTGGTGTACGCGACAGTCACCCTCCTGGTCTTCGACTGCATGGGCGTCTCTTGGGCGGCTCCCCCCGCTTCTTCTGCTCGGCTCAGGCCGATCCCCACAAAGCCATCGACTCCGCCGACCCTTGGCAAAAAAATCGTCGAACCCCGTTACGCCTGCAAAAGACAACTCATCGTGAAGGGAAAACCCCTCCCCTGCGATTCATTTACTGAACGGGATGGAGAACGCCTCCGGCCATTCCTTCTCGATGTGCCAGAAGCAGCGGAACATCTCGATCTCTACCAGAGAAATCGCCGCCGCCTCGGATGGCTACCTTACCTAGGCACCTCGGCAATCCTTCTCGCCGGGACTGGTTTTCTCATTGGACGAGTCAAACAAGGGCACGAATGGGCCACCATCACGCGAAACGTCATGGCGATCTCCGGAGTCATCATCCTCGGCAGCGCCTTCACCTACGGCTTCATCACCCTCACCCTGAATGAACGAAATTTCGACAATGCAATCAAAACGCACAACGAAGCCACGCCTCAGTCGCCTATCGAAGTTAAAGTGGACACGACGTTGTTTTTTTAAAATGCCCTGAAGGAGAGCCGATGCCCAAAAGAACAGACATCCGAAAAATCCTCCTGATCGGTAGCGGTCCGATCGTGATCGGCCAGGCTTGCGAATTCGACTACTCCGGCACTCAAGCGCTCAAAGCCCTCAAAGAAGAGGGCTACGAAGTGGTGCTCGTCAACTCGAACCCCGCCACGATCATGACCGACCCGGAGCTCTCTGATCGAGTCTACGTCGAACCGCTTACGCCTGACTATCTTGAGCAACTCATCGCTCGGGAGAAGCCCGACGCGCTGATCCCGACGATGGGGGGTCAAACGGCGCTCAACCTCACGATGGAGCTTCATCGACTCGGGGTGCTCGCCAAGTATGGCGTAAAAATTTTGGGAGCCAGCCCCGAGGCGATCCACAAAGCCGAAGATCGGCAAACCTTCAAAGAGATCATGACCTCGATTGGGATCGACAGCGCCCGCTCGCGAGTGGCGAGAAGCCTCGATGATGGACGCTCGATCCTCAAGGAATTCGGACTACCCCTCATTCTAAGACCGTCGTTTACCCTCGGCGGCGAAGGGGGTGGAACCGCGCTTACCGAAGAAGATTTTCTCGAAAAACTCGAACGAGCGCTTTTCCTCGCGCCCTCCCACGATGTCCTGGTCGAAGAAAGCATGCTCGGCTGGAAAGAGTATGAGCTCGAAGTCGTCCGCGACCGAAACGACAACGTCATCATCATCTGCTCGATCGAAAATTTCGACCCGATGGGAGTGCACACGGGCGACAGCGTAACCGTCGCTCCGGCCCAGACGCTCACCGACCGGGAATACCAAAATCTCCGCGATCAATCGATCCGCATTATAAGGGCCATCGGCGTTGAGACGGGTGGCTGCAACATCCAGTTTTCAGTGAATCCTCAGGACGGTCGTATCATCGTGATCGAGATGAACCCGCGCGTCTCTCGGTCGAGTGCGTTGGCGTCAAAAGCCACCGGTTTCCCGATTGCGCGAATCGCGGCGAAACTCGCCGTCGGTTATACGCTCGACGAACTGAAAAACGACATCACGCAAACGACGCCTGCGAGCTTCGAACCCTCGATCGATTACGTGGTGGTGAAAATCCCCCGTTTTGATTTCGAGAAGTTTCGCCCTTCGCTGCCTCATCTCAACACGCAGATGAAATCGGTGGGAGAAGTGATGGCCATCGGCCGCACCTTTGAGGAAGCACTCGGAAAGGCGCTCGCGGGGCTCGAGACGGACGCCACCTGGCTCATGCCCCTCGCACAGATCAAGGCGCTTCCGGCGCCGCCCAAGTCATATCGGACGAAGCCGGTGAAAAACGGTTTCACCCGCTGGGATCTTCTCGAAACGCCCACGCCGTTTCGCCTCTGGGCAGTCGGGGACGCGATCCGAGCCGGCGTCTCCACAAAAGAAATTCACGAGTCGAGCTTCATCGATCCTTGGTTTATCGAAAGAATCAGAAATTTTCTTGGCGCTGAAGACTCAATCAAAAAAAACAGCTGGCCCTTCAGCCCGGACTTCTGGCTTCAGATCAAGGGGCTCGGCTGGACCGATCGAGCGATCGCGCAGCTGCGGCGTTTGACCGACGAAGAGGTCCGGGCCGAGCGAAACAAGGCCGGCATCTTGGGCGCATTCCTGTCGGTCGACACCTGCGCGGCCGAATTCGAAGCGCAGACTCCATACTTCTACAGCACCTATCGAGGAACTGATGAATCCCGTCCCAGTGCCCGCCCGAAGGTGATGGTGCTCGGAGGCGGTCCGAACCGAATCGGCCAGGGCATTGAATTCGATTACTGCTGCGTGCACGCCGCCATGCAACTTCGAGAGAGCGGTTTTGAAGTCATCATGGTGAACTCAAACCCTGAAACCGTCAGCACTGACTTCGACATTTCAGATCGCCTGTATTTCGAGCCCTTAACCCCCGAACATGTGCTCAATATTGCGCGGATCGAAAAACCGATCGGCGTGATCGTCCAGTTCGGAGGGCAAACGCCGCTCAAGCTGGCAAAAGCCCTCGAGCGCGGCGGCCTCAAGGTACTCGGGACTTCCGTCGCAAGTATCGACAACGCTGAAAACCGCGAAAAATGCGAGCTCCTGGTACGCGAGCTCAGACCCCTCGGACTCGAACAACCCGAAGCGGCGATTGCCTTCACGAAGGAAGAAGCCCTCGCAAAGGCAAAAAAACTCGGTTTTCCGGTGCTCGTTCGCCCCTCTTACGTCCTCGGGGGCAGGGCCATGCGCATCGTCCACAGTGAGACCATGCTCCTGGAATGGATCGATGAGGCCATTCAGGTCAGCAATGCCGAGCCCGTGCTCATCGACCGCTTTCTCGACAAAGCGACCGAGGTCGACGTCGACGCCATCAGCGACGGGCATGAAACCTTTATCGGTGGCCTGATGGAGCATATCGAAGAGGCGGGAATTCATTCCGGCGATAGCGCCTGCTCCTTACCCGTCGCCACGCTCTCGGTCGCCATTACAGACCGCGTACGCGCCTACACGCGCGAGCTCGCTCGACGTTTTAAGGTCGTTGGCCTGATGAACCTCCAGTTCGCTATCCAGGGCGATCGCATTTATCTTCTTGAGATCAATCCACGCGCCTCACGCACCGTTCCGTTCGTCAGCAAGGCCGTCGGAGTGCCGCTCGCAAAGCTCGCCGCCGACGTGATGATGGGAAAACGGCTCTCGGAGCTTGGAGTGACGAGCGATCTCGACCTCAACCTGGACACCTTCAACGTCAAGGCTCCCGTTTTTCCCTTCAACAAGTTCCCCGATGTCGACATCCTTCTGGGACCTGAAATGAAATCGACCGGCGAGGTCATGGGACGCGCTCGAAATTTTCCGGCGGCCTACGCGAAAGCAATGGCTGCCGCCGGCATGCCCCTTCCTCAGGGGGGAAA
The DNA here is from genome assembly GCA_964363305.1 of uncultured Bacteriovoracaceae bacterium. Taxonomy (GTDB): domain Bacteria; phylum Bdellovibrionota; class UBA1018; order UBA1018; family UBA1018; genus CAYIHX01. Next base: position 34,516 of record CAYIHX010000003.1, read on the forward strand.
GGCGTTTCTGTCGATCCGGAATGAGGACAAAGCCGAGATGCTTCTGATCGCCACGGGGCTCCGAGATCTCGGGTTTGAGCTTTATGCCACCGCCGGAACCGCGCAATTCCTCAATGGGCATCGCCTGGGCGTAAAACCCATCAACAAACAACACGAGGGCTCCCCACATTGCGTCGAGGCGATCCGCGACGGCAAGTTCGCCCTGGTGATCAATACCACTTCGGACGAAATCGCCATCCGCGATAGCTTCTCAATTCGCCGGGCCACGCTCGAACGAAAGGTGCCCTACAGCACGGTGGTCGCCTCAGCTCGTGCGATGCTCCAGGGGATTCGCGAAACACGGGATCGAACCCCGGAAGTCCTCCCCCTCGACCCCCGACGGAACCTGCTCTCATGAGCCTGGCGGCCGGAACAGGAGAAGGAAACTGCTGGCACTGCGGTACCGCACTCGGCGCGCTGGAGTATGGCCGGCAAGACACCTGCCGAAAATGCGGAAGGGATACTCGATGTTGCAAGAACTGCGGGTTCTACGATCGCGCCTACAACAACGAATGCCAGGAAACCCAAGCCGATCGCGTCGTCGAAAAAGAGAGGGGCAATTTCTGCGACTATTTCAAGCCCCGCTCCGGGAGCGGCGCCGGAGGAACGAACCGCGATGCCCAGAAATCTGCTGCTGAAGCGCTTTTTCGAAAGTCTCCCAACTGAACTCTTTTTTTGAATCAGTAAATATTTTGGAAGGCGGGATACAATCGGCACCAGTAGACGGACGGCAGCCAATGGTAATTGATTTCAGAGAAATGCTCGCGCCTGAGATTGGGTTTCCGCTCACGTCTTTGACTGTACCCGTAATATTTATAGTGGAAAAGGATTCGCCACATTGGAATCCTGCTAGGACGAAACCCGCTCTGATTGCTAATATCGTCACCGAAACTTTTCTTCCATGACTAAGTCGCGGAGCACTGGTTGTCATTCTTTAAAAACAATTCTAAAGAACTCCGTTATGACGGTCGCTTCATCTATTGAGTTAACTCCCCAATCCTTCAGGGACGCTTCATAGAGTTCTCTATGAGCCCTTCTCCAATACTCGATAGACAGGTCACCTTCGCCTTCGGCGACAGCGACTTCAGGAGGAACATCATTGAATTGATGAACCACAACTCTCTCGGTTCTAAGGATCAAGCTTGGTTGATCGCGACTATCGAGAAGAATCCAATAATTCCCAACTTCCGGCAGTGGATCACCGGCGGATAGAAAGTCTTCAACGATACTACTTCCAGCAGATTTCTTACCCGCCAGATAGAGTTGGAGAAGGCTATCAGTAATAGCTCTGCCGCCAGCGTGAAAAGCTACGACACGAGGTCGGAGGGGTCGATCTTCTTCCGCCAAAGTACTGAGGTAACTTTGCCAATACTTGGTTTCTATTTCTCGAAGATTGCTCATTACTTGTTCTCGATCCTGCTGACTTCAGGCCGCCTTTTTTCCATGAAAAGAAAACGCGAACGTTAGTGTTGCCTTGCAGGCCCCAGCTATCCGGGAAAGAAGATCAAGAGAAGGCACCCGGCTATCCGAGCCGGATTCAATGCGGCTAACGACCGCCTGGGTGGTCTTGGCCAGTTTGGCCAATTCAACCTGCGTCAGTCCAGCACGCAGACGCACAGAACGAACCGCATCGGCGATCAAAGTTTTAGCCCTCTCAGTCTCGAAAAGGACGCGGATTTCTGGGTCCTTTAGCAACTTCTCAACAAAATTTTTGGCAGACCGATACTGTTTTTTCTTCATAAACCTAGAACCTCTTTCATTCGTTTTTCAGCTAAATCCAAGTCACGGAGCGGGGTCTTCTGTGTCGACTTGCGGAATGCGTGCAGGATCACCATCTCTTCTGCAGTGACCAGCACATAGGCCATCCGAAAGCCTCCTCCAGGAGAGGAGAACTTGATCTCCCAGAGCTTGCCCCTCAGGGGCTTGAACTGAACGCGGCTATAAGCCAGTCCAAACTGCTCAAGCCCTACCAGCACTTCTGCGAAGCGAGCCTGGTCACCTTTAGGTAAGGACTCGATGAACTCTTCGATGGGTGAACGGCCAGATGGAGTTCATAGAAGTTTACCTTCATGTATTGAATATACCCAAATGGACGTATTGAGTCAATGGACCGAAATTATTTACTGAAATTCACTGTGAACGGGACGAGGACACCACAAAACAATCGGGTAGGTACCGGATTCTGCAATTTGAGAACCTCAGGCTCCCCACTCAGGCGACCATTTTTTAAGTCAACTTTTAAGTCAACTTTTCCGCCCTTTTCGCCGAAGAGACTACGATGGCTATCCGTGGGCGCCGACGTAAAAAATCAATCCAACCGCCGCCTCACACGCGTTCGACGTACTGGCGATTCGATTGGCTTTTGCTCGTGCTGGGTATCGCCTGGACCGCTCCCTTGCTCGTTCAGGTCGAGAGACCACGAGGAAAGATAGCTACGTCCAGGCAGATCGCATCTCTCGGGGACACCTTCGATCGGCGTCCCGACTGCGTTCTACGGCTGTTTCAGCCCGGAACCGGCGTATCAGAGGAGCGCCAATCCCACCTCCTCTACCGCGATCCGGAGGCCGTGAGCAGAGGCGGCACCTTTCCCGGTTCCGTGCCGTTCGAGATGGTTGCGAGCCCCCTCTTCGTACTGGTCAAACAGGAGTGCAAACCACTCCTCGACCGCGCCGCAGAGGAGACTCTTGCAAGAGAGCAGCAAGAGGGGCAGGAGAACGCCTATTTCCCTTTCCGGGCCTCGCGGCCTACGCAGTACTGCGACGTCAGGCCAACCGGCTGGGAAGGCTGTTCCGGCTTCAAGCTTCTCAATAACGGAGAACTCATCGCTCGCGTCACCTCCCATCCGAATCAGGTTCCGGCCGCGTTACAGCCGATCGTGAGCTTCCTTGTCGATCCGCGATCGAGCGAGAAAGAACTTCGACGCGAAGACGCCACGATCCGGCGGATCTCAGAACGCCTGACTGAAGAGGGATCCCACTACGTCATCTATGTTGTTCAGGGCGAGTCCGCGCAGGTGACGCCGCTCCAGCTGGAGACCTTAAATACCGATCGCGGATCACGGACCAGATGGATTTCCGCTGGAGAGATGACTCACATTCGAATGCAGCGGTTCCAGGGCAACGACGAATGGCGCACCATAGGTCCCGAGGACGCGGAGGAAAAAATTCAAAGCAGCATGCGCGCGGGCGCCACGGGCGGTGGCCTGCTCTCATTCCTTGGCCCCTCCCGCTTCAACCGAGCCCTCATTGCCCGCATCACCGCGGGAGCACAAACTCTCTCGCGTTACTGGCAAAACGCCCTAACCCTCCTCGACCAAGAAGATCTCTCACCGGTCAACCTAGAGAAATTTAACGCCCAAAATCTACTCCTGGATATCGGGGCAGTGGGCTCCCTTGACCCACCCGGCATCGAAGACATCGAACGCGTGACCGCGGCAGCCATCCAAGAAGCCTCGCTCGGTCTTGAAAGCGCAGTCCAAATCCCCACGATTCTCGCTGCCGCCTCGTACTGGTGGAGCGCGCGCGCCATGCAAATCGCCGCCGGCTGCCAGAATCTCCCGTCCGGAGAAAGGCTCGTCACTCATCAGTACGGGCACCAGCAATGCCGCCGAATTTTCGCCGGAAGAGCCTACTCCGAACTCAATCAAAGAATCGCCACCGGAGGTGAACTCGATCTCAGTAGCCTTGAGTGGATCATGAATTTCGCTTTAGGATCGCGCGCTGAACGCGGCGAGCTTTTTACGCGTGCGCTCCCCCTCATCCTTCAACAAATCGAACGCAATACTTTTCCAAGCAGGGCTGTGATCTCCATGATCACTCACGAGGTTCTCCAGACGGCCGAAGAACTTCGCCTCCAGAAATCACTGACCTGGAATGGGTTGCAACCCATCTCGGACGGTCAGCTCACCTCCATGAATCGATTTCTCAGTGAAGCCCGCACCTTCTTTCCAAGGCTGGCCCAGAGCGCGGTCCGTTTTCGCCTCCGCGATCCGCCCCTTTTCAGCTCCAGCCAGCGCGCCTGGCGATTCGTGAGTGCACCGCTGCGCCTGGGGCGATTCCCTTCCACCGGAAGTCTCGCGAGCTCGCGCCTCGATGACGGTGAAATTCAAGAAATCGTCATCGACATCTCCCAGCTAAGCAGCCGCGACGTGGCCGCCGTCCAACGTCTTCTTCTGGCGTCTGACGCGACGATGGCGCAATCGCGCGAAGTCTCACGTCCCATCTGCCGAGCCTGGGTCGACTGGCTCGCCGGTGCCCAGCTCCCCTCGGTTTCTTTAGTCGGGAACTATTCCTCGCCCTGCGGTCGCCTGATTCGAAGTGCACTCGAGCGACCAGCGGAGCTCCGCCCCCTCGCCTCAGGATCGCTGCATCAGCAATGCCTACAAGACTCCCACGCTCTTGCTTGCCACCTCCTCGTCGAGACGGAAGCAAATCTCTCCGCGCGCCTCCCGCCTCCCGCCCAATGGGGCGCTTTTTTTTCCTCGGTCTCGCCGCAGAGCACCGCGTACCTCAGAGCGTTGATCCGTCTACAAAGAGCAGCACTTCAAGTCTCGCCGAGCTGGAGACGGGCCGTCGGCGTCGTACATCGGATCCTGAAACAGAGAGCTCTCGCCACGCTTTCTCAGCTCCCGAGCAGAAGGGACATCAACAACTGTTACGATCCAGACGAGTGGAATCGCCAGCTCGCCTCTGACCGCGAACCCACCGCAGACCAGCTCCGTTCAGCCGTTCATCCTGACTGCCAGGCAGCCGAGAGGTTCGGCACCTACTGGCTCGAAACGATCCGCCTCTGTCAGGCCGTAAGGCGGGACGCGCATGCACGCGCCTCATTCTTCGCCCCTTTAGAAACCTATGCGTTTTGGCTACGAGAAATGGATCACTTCCGGCGCATTCTCCCTACCGAACGCGCAAACACTCAGGCTGAACCAGCCTCGTCGCTCTTCTTCGCTCTCTCCGATCTCTTTGTGGAGCCACGGGGCCCCGAAACGCACTCCACGTTGATTCAGCGCTTCTCCCCCGTCTACTGTCCAACGGAAACACGCGAGAGAGCCCGCGTCGGCCAGCAATACAGCGCCGAATTTGGAGATATCGTCCGGGATATCCGGGCATGGGAAAATTACGGAAGAGTAGCCACTGGCGGCAGCCCCCCCTCCGACCCCACTCTCGATGCCGTTCAGCCTTTTGTATTCTGAGGTTTGCCTACTCGGCGCGCTCTGTGTTAGCCAAAATGCACTATGGCAACGGAAGCTAAGGTCCCCATGACTATCAACGGCAAGAAGCGACTCGATGAGGAACTCAAACACCTCATGACCGTCGAACGCCCCACCGTAATTAAGGCGATTGAAATCGCTCGAGGCCATGGCGACCTTTCTGAAAATGCCGACTATTCGGCAGCGAAAGAACGGCAAGGTTTCATCGAGGGCCGCATTCAGGACATCAATGGCAAGCTAGCCCGGGCCCAGATCATCGACCCTAGCGCCATCAAATCTGACAAGATCGTCTTCGGCGCGACCGTCATCGTCGAAGAACAAGAATCATCGAAGAAGCTCACCTATCAGATCGTCGGCGTCGACGAGGCCGACATCAAAAGCGGCAAAATTGGGATCACGTCTCCCATCGCGCGCGCGCTGATCGGCAAGACAGAAGGGGATGAGGTCGTCGTCCATGCTCCCAAGGGCCAGGTTAGATACGACGTCATCGGCATTCGTTACGAATAAGGTGCCCTCGCCAGATGCTTCGGGCGAAGGCACGCTCGTGCAGTTCGTGAAAGGAGTCGGTCCCGGGCTAAGTAGCGTGTTCGCGAGTCGGGGGATTACGACGGTCCGCGATCTCTTGACCTTTTTTCCTCGCGCCTATGAAGATCGAACGCGTCTATCCAAGATTGAAGAAGCCCCATCCGGCGGCTCAGTCACCATGGCCCTTGAGGTTCTCGGCTCCAGGAAAATTCCAACGCGACATGGAAAAACCATGCTGGAAGTGCGATGTACGGACGGAAAATCCTCGTTGGTTCTTAAATGGTTTCACTCCCCGCGTGGGCTGGAGAACCGTTTTATTGTCGGCACCAAGGTAGTGGCAACGGGAACCCTGAAGTCCTATCTCGGGCGCCCCGAGATCGTGCACCCTGAGATCACCTTCACGGGGCAACCTACCCTCGCGAAGCCCTCCGCCAACGAATCAGCCGACTACGGACGGATCGTTCCAATCTATGTCGAAATCGAAGGGGTCCCCACTCGCACTCTTCGAAAAGTTCTTTACGCGGCGATTGAACGCTACGTTCCGGCGCTGAAGGAGGATTTGCCTCCGGCCGCCCTTGCAAAGCACGGCCTGCCGACCCTGCAAGAGGCCATTCGAGAGATTCACTTTCCCTCAGAGGGCAAGACGAACGTCGAGGCGTTGCAGGCGTTTCGCAGTCCCTGCCAGCTCAGGTTTATCTATGAGGAGTTTTTTAAATTCGAATTTCTCGTTCTCTTGAAACGCCTCCGAATGGAAAAACTGCAAGCCCATCGTTTCGGCTCACACGGCGGATCAGCGGCCCTTCTCGAGCTGGAGGGCGGACTTCCGTTTAAACTTACGGGCGACCAAAAAAAGGCCGTCTCGGAAATCACGGTGGACCTCGAATCGCAACACCCGATGAATCGGCTGATCCAGGGCGATGTAGGCTCCGGAAAGACTGCCGTCGCTTTTCTTACCGCCGGACTCGTGATCGCCGAGGGAGGGCAAGTCGCGCTCATGGCCCCCACGGAAATCCTGGCTGAACAACACTACAGAAATGCACTCCTGCTTTTTGGGACAAAGGTCCGAGTCGCGCTGCTGACGGGGCGGACGACAGCTCAAGCGAGAAACGAGCTTTTCGGGCGCATGGCCGCCGGAGAACCGCTGCTGGTGATCGGAACACACGCACTCATCGAGGATCCCGTGCCGTTTACCCATCTCGCGTATGTGCTGATCGACGAGCAACATCGTTTTGGCGTCGATCAGCGGCGAAAGTTACGAGCGAAGGGCGTACGACAAACAAACGCCGGCAGGGAGTATCCCCATGTGCTCGTCCTCACCGCGACACCGATTCCGCGAACGCTAGCACTGACCGCCTATGGGGACCTCAGCGTCAGTACCATTCGGGAAATGCCACCGGGCAGAACCCCCATCAAGACTCGCCTCATTCGCGGTGACTCCGAACGCGCGAAAGCCTACGCTTTCGTGAAGCAGCAGCTCCTGGCCGGTCGGCAAGCCTATTTCATCTACCCCCTCGTCAACGAAAGCGAAGCAGAGGGCTTCACTCATCTTGCATCGGCAGTCAAAGAGGCTGAACGGTTGGGGCGGGAAGTCTTCCCAGAGTTCAAAGTAGGCCTTCTTCACGGGCAATTACGCCCTGACGAAAAAGCGGAAATCATGTCCCGGTTCGTGCGCGGGGACCTTCAGGTTCTGGTCTCCACGACTGTCATCGAGGTCGGAGTAGACGTCGCGAACTCGACCGTAATCTGCATCGAACACGCCGAGAGGTTTGGCCTCTCCCAGCTGCACCAGCTACGAGGTCGAGTGGGGCGCGGAAGCCACGAGAGCTTCTGCTTCCTTTTTTCAACCGAGAAAACGGGCGAGAACACGCGAAATCGGCTCGAAATTCTCGAGGAAACCACCGACGGATTCAAAATCGCGGAGGCGGATCTGGCCATTCGGGGACCGGGTGAATTTCTCGGGGTACGCCAAGCCGGTGCCCTGCCTTTTCGAATGGCAGACTTAGTTCGGGATCTCGAGTGGCTGAATCGCGCACGCGAAGACGCTGAGGCACTCCTTCGAGAGGATCCAGCGCTCACAGAACCCCGCAATCAGGCCCTCCGAGAGTACTTCGACAGGGAAGGAAATACACAGGGCGAGCGCTTGACAACTTCTTGATAATTAGTTGGAATTCATTCACAATGATCGGTATAGCGCCATTTCAGTGAATGGGTTGACATAAATAACACGCAGCAACATAATTAGAGAAGCCATGCCCCACTCCTTCGCCACGAACCGCAAAAATGGGCAGAGAAATACCGGTGTTGTCGGAATTTTTATTCGACAACGTAGGGAAACCATTGGCCTTTCCCAGAGGGCCCTCGGCCAGCTTTTTGAGCCCCCCGTGACTACCCAATTTATCTCGAATATTGAGCGCGGGATGACGCCCCTTCCCCCCACGCATATTGCCACCCTGGTCAGGGCTCTTCAGGTTGACGAAGGCGACCTCAAAGCGCTCCTCGAAAGGGAATATACACTCCGGCTCTCTGAACGGCTCGGCCAAGCGCCCCCCGACACCGAACCAGAACCCCACGCTGTCTTTTTCAAAGCCCTCTATGAAGCCTACATGACTGCCGACGAGTCAAAACGGGCGGCTTTCCATGAGGCTTGTGAGAACTTTTTGAAAGTCTCGCGTCGGTAACAATACCAAGGTAAGCTTGACGGCAGCCATGATCGTTCGTCCCGCCGGAGCCCGAAAAAAAAGTCTTCAAGAACAGAGGCGCTCTCCGCAAGAGCCCTCGACCGCCACGCATGGTTACATCCGGAGTTTCGACGGCACCCGCCTCTTTTATAGTATTGAAGGCAGCGGCCCCCCGCTGATCTTCTGTTACGGCCTCGTCTGCTCCAGCCTGCACTGGACATATCAGATCGACTACTTCCGGAAAAATTACCAATCGATCTGGATCGACTATCGGGGCCATCATCGCTCAGATGCGCCCAAAGATCTCGGCACCCTCAATGTTGAGACATTCGCTCGCGATATCGGCGCCGTGCTCGACGAGCTAAAAATCGAAAAAGCCGTTCTGCTTGGCCACAGCATGGGGGTCAATGTCATTCTTGATTTCTATCGCCAGCAACCCCATCGAGTCGCGGGGCTGGTCTTGGCCAACGGAACCGCCAAGCGCCCACTCGAAACGATGTTTCACATGAACCTCTTTCAAGGCGGGTTCAAGGTTCTCACCGAAGCGTACCGGCGAGCGCCAAGACTGGTGGAGGCCTTTTGGAAACTTCAAAAAATGAGCCCGCTTACCCGCCCCCTGGTCACCTTCGGAGGATTTAACCCTCATCTGACGGCCCGCGAGGACATCGACCTCTATATTCAACAAGTGGCGGACATGGATCCCAAGATCTTCGTTCACCTGATTGAGAACTACGATAGTTACGATGCAACCGCCTGGCTCCACACCGTTCAGGTCCCGACGCTGATTATCGCGGGCGAGAACGATCACATGATCCCACTCGCGCAACAGGAGCTCCTCCACCAGCTGATTCCAAACAGCCGCCTGGAAGTCGTACACCATGGAAGTCATTGCCCGCAGATGGATCTTCCCGAGCTCGTAAACTTGAAAATCGAAGCCTTTCTGGCTGCGATGAACTATTGAGCGCCTTACTCTTTTTCGGACGAACCGAGGGGCCAATCCATGAACGGAAAGCGCCAGTCAATCCAATTCTCCGTTGGAATACCTTTCGTACATAACAGTTTTCGAAAGGCCCCTTCACAAATTTGCCCGTGACAACGGCCCACTCCGACGCCGGTGCCAGAGGCCACCGCATCCGGAGATTTCAATCGGGCCCCCTCAATCATCTGCTCAACCGTACCGACGGTAATGCCCTCGCAGGGACAAAGGACCACAAATTCCTCCTCCCCCGGCGCCTCCGGTACCTGAGCACGAATGGACATCCCTTTTCGGAGCGGGGTCTGACACGCCAGACGCTTGACCCCATCCACCTGAACGGCGCACAGTCCGCAGCTTCCATCTGAACAATTCAAAGCGTCTTGAGAACGGATGAAACCAATCTGGCGAAACGCCTCGATCACCGTTCCCGTTTCGCGAACGTAACGTTTTTCACCATTCAATAGAATTTCTATCCGACGCTCGACATCCGCCTCCCGCTCGATCGCTTTGAAAAAAGAGGGATCCTCTCCAACGATCGCCTGAGTCTTCGGTTTCCTAAGCGCGCGCGCATCCCAAAGTAAATGCGAGGCAACCGAGACTTGAACCAGCTGCGTCTCATTTTCGCCCGGCACGACGGCAGTTACCCGGCCGTTTCCCAATAGATCTCCGCGTCGATTGACCAGCTGAGCGGTCTCCCCCATTTCCCACGGACGAACGCCGCGCCAGGGAAGAGTCAAAGACGCCACCGAGTTTCCTTCCTTTTCCATCAACATCACGGGGACCCCACTTGGGCAGGCGCTCAGACAAGCTCCGCACGCGGTACAATCTGCCTCCACGAGAATCGGTTCGCCCTCGTCCCTTCGTGACTTTTTCGAAAACCTGATCGCCGACTCTGGGCAAACCTTCTCACAGAGATTGCAGGCGATATCCTCCACGCACTCGATCGACGCAACCCATCTCTGTGCATGGACCTTTTGCGGAACACCCGAAAACACCCGAAGCGCCTTCCGATCAGCCTCCTTCAACCACTTCCCCGCATACTCCGGATGAAAAGGGTTCGCCCGATGCGCTCCAAACCCCTTCAACCGAACTCGCGATTTTCTCTGCGCACCTTCAACGGCTTCTTTCCTCTCCGCGAGTTCTCTGAGCAATGCGCGCACGACTTTAGCCCCCAAGGCTCGAGCACGCTCTTCTTCAAGCGCCCATCCCTCAAAATCTTCATAACGATTCTGATGGGCGGTCTGCTCCATTTCAAAAAGCAGGGAACCCGACGGATATTCGCGTACGCCGTTCTGCAGATCGCCCGCACCTGCCGCAACCACCCGCAAAACTTCCAGAAGTCGAATTCCATCCGGATCTTGCACCCTGAGTTCCCAAGTCACGCTTGGACCAGGCTTCAACGAAAGGGGAGTTGCGCTCAAAAAACGCCCACCGAGCGATTCAAAACGGCGCTTCTCCACTTCCCAGCCCATGAATGGCTTCCCATTACCCTGGAGCGCACCCGGCTCGATGACATAACAATGCGGAGATTCCACCGTGTTCGCCGTTTCAAGAACCCGAGAGGCAAACCGGAACGCCGCGTTTCCAGATCCCAGCACGGCGATCCCCGGTGCCCAGCTCGCCTTCCCGTCGCGATCCAACATCGTCTGCGCGGTCGAGAGCGGGATCAAACCCGGAGACCGCCAACCCGGAAACGGATCGATCATCTCGAGTCCGGGACTCACCTTAACGACGGCTCGAGCCGAAATCCGATGCACCCGGCCTTGAAGATCCTCGATCAGACAAAGGCCTCCAGTTCCCGGAAGCGGTAAGACTCCTCGCACCCGGGTTCCCTCACCGCCAAAAACGCCGACCGAGAGACCCATCTCCGCGCAAAATACAGAGAGCGTCCGGGCCCCGGCCGACGGCCAGACTCGGACACGGGGGCCCGCCACCACTACGACGTCGAAAGCGCCGTCACGCACGGATAAACTCATGCGAATGCTCTCCTCACTGCCTCGGAAACGTGCTGAACAATCGAAATGGCGGAGCCATCGCTCCCCGGCACGAGATGAATGGGAAGACCGGCCTTTCCCCATTTTTTCGATACCATCTCTGAATTTCTCCAATCCAAGAGTGTATGAACTTTCATGGCCCGAATCGTCAATCCGTCCCAACCGAGCAGCTCCCTGGCCAGACTTTCTATGTGCGCAAATGATTCAACGCCCAGCCACTTCCCGGAAGCCTCGAGCTCTGATTGGTAAAGGCCCGCAAAACGAAGGATTCCCAGACGATGAATGGGGGCGCGAGTCGGAGCCCCATCGGTTTCCGCCCAGATCGTGGCGTTTCGAAATATTCCGATAGTGGTCGGATCAACCGCCTCCCGAGAAACCAAAGACCAATGTTCCCAAACCTGGTAGCCCCGCGGCCGAGGGAGGCGCCAGCTCAACCGGCTTTGCAGATTCGTCAACCAGCCACTGATCTTTGGCGTCCACATCACCATGCTGCCCCGGGCAGGAAGCGCTACTCTCGCGCTTCCGTTCACCGAGTACCGAATCCCTTCCTCAACCAGCTCAAGCGACCCAGCCCCCACCACGACTGACTCCCGTCCTAACCGCTCGCGAAGAAACTCCAAAAGGCCCGTGCGATATCGATTCACGTCCACGTCACCCATGCCTGAAATCAAGGTACCCTGATGTTGTTCATGATCGTGAGCGCGCTCTCTGATTTTTTTTAGGGAAAAGCCCGGAAGTTTGCGCAAAGCCGCCAATCCATCGAGCCATTGCGCACTCAAACCAACGTCGCTCGCCTCGACAAATAGTTGCTCAATGTTCGCCAGACTGATCCGCGAGCCGCCATGATCCGACCTCACGAATCCGTCCGAAAGCCAAAGCCAATGCCGAGAACGGACAAAGGGCGCAAAGGAGTTTCGCACCTCAGTCTTCTTTGAGGAAGCCTCGCTCCAAAACTCGACCGACCCCGGATAATGGGGCCGCAACACCTCAAGCATTTTTTCGGCCTGCTGCGCGTGAATCAAGGGAACGTCCGTCTGACTTTCCTGCCCAGACAAGGGTTGAAACGGAAGTTCCGAATCCTCCCTGAAAAAATCATCATCCGGATTGAGAAGAAGAGGCCGGAGCCCGTCCTCGAGCAAAATTCGAGCGGCGATGAGAGAAGCCAAACCGTTGCCGATGATCACTACATCGACGGAAGCGCTCATCGCAGAGCGGCCAAAGGCCCCATTACGCGCGCCAAGGCGGTCATCACCTGGGATTTCTTATACTCGCTGTGCGCGCTGCGGCCACGCTCGTTCTCCTCATGTCCCTCGCGGTCCACGATCTGTACTTCAAAGGGATAGAAAAAACTCGGAGCACGTGGAAGATGCTTCAGATCGAGGCGCTCAATCAGCTTGGTAAGCTCAGGCTGCACTGCTTCGCTCTCCTTCACCAACCCCTTCAACGCGCGAATATCCTCGAAAAGAGGATTTCTGAGTTTCACCAGTTGGCGCACCGTAAACTGAATCGCCCTATAATACTGGCTGGAGTGAGGATTATCACTCTCCGGGGTGGGTCGATGCGCAGCCCTCTGCACGACGCCCACGAGCTGCTCCTCGTTCAATTTACCTGCGTCAAAGTTCGCAATCCCCTCGGCGAGGGCTTTTCTGAAATCCACCAGATCAACCAAGGTATTTCGGGAGCGGCTCGGCTTGAGATTGGGAGGCATGACGATCATTCGATCCCGGAGGTATTTGACCACTCTTACGGCACCCAGGAGATCGTGAGTGACGAAGCGAATACCCACTCGGTCAAAAACCTCCTCCGCGACGCTCTCCGGTTTATGAAGCAGCTTGAGCAAGGTCGAATCGCGAGTTTTCTTCGGCTTCGTCTCGAACATCGCGAGATCCACGCGAGCCGGATCGTCATTCCGCTCACCCAGATAAAGGCGGTTTTGATCGTCGCGATGAACCGCTTTATAGAAACGATCGAAAATCTGTTTCTGAACCTCCCCGAAATAGGGCGTTCGAAGATCCTGGTCCATGTGCGCAATCGTATGCATTACCTTCAATACGCCACAGGCCCACATTCCCAGGCGATCAGCCCCAGCATAAAGCTCGGGTTGACTAGCGAGGATCAGTAACTCCCGGATATCGCTGATCTCGAGAAGCTTTCGGGGCACCTCGGCAGCAATTCCTTCAGGATTTTCTGGCTTCAGAAAGTACCGTCGAATGAAGTTGATCGCTTCGTGAAAATTTCCAAATGCCTCTGCGCCCTCGATGGGGTCGCTCAGATCATATCCGTAAGATCGAATGAATTGATCAGCCTGCTCCATCCCGTGAATCCGGAATCCATGAATTGAATCGATTGAGGAGCGGCCTCCGATCATGATGTCGAGGCTTTCCCAATCGAATTCGAAACGAGCTTTAAAGGGATCACTCAGGCGCACTGGCATCAGGCGTTCGAGCTTAGACGAGGGACCTCTGAACTCCAAGTGAAGATCCTTTAATTTTGACGCTTTGCGCATATCAGCACATTTGATAACCCTCGATGATGCCGCGCCTATTCAAGTGCACCATCGAAGTCAGAGGATATGAACTCGACAGCTTTGGTCACGTCAATCACGCCACCTATGTCTCTTACCTCGAACACGCTCGTTGGCACGTTCTCCAGGAAATTGGCATTACTCTGCAAACTTTCAACCAGTGGAAGCTCTGGCCGGTCATCGCTCGCATAGAAATAGACTACCTCAAACCCACCTTTCTCGGGGACCTCCTAGAAATTGACACGCAGGTCGTCGAGCACTCGAAGACCTCCTTCGTCTTCGCTCAGACCATCCGAAAAAGCACCGAGTCCGTGAGCCAGGCGCGAGTAAAAGCGGTCATGGTCAACGAAAAAGGGCGACCGAGTGCGCTCCCTTCAGACCTCACCCACCTTTGGATCGACTCAGCATGAAAAAGATCGCCCTTCGTCCGAAAGATTTCTTCCGTTCTCCACGCGATTTTGTCGCCTTTTTTCTAGCGACCGGCCTCGGAGCTGGCCTCTCGCCCCTCGCTCCCGGCACCCTCGGATCTCTGCTTGGTCTTCTCGTTGCGTATTTCGCCGTGCCACTGCCGCCGTCGCTCCGCATCCTCCTTTGGTTGAGCCTCACCGCCCTCGGTGTCTGGTGCTCTTCCCTGGTGGCCCAAAAATCGCCCAACCCTGACCATCCCAGCATCGTGATCGACGAGGTGGCGGGGATGTGGCTCACCGGCTGGCTCTTGGATTTTACCGATTGGCAACTCGTCATTTGGGCGTTTGTGCTCTTCCGGATATTCGATATTCTCAAACCCTGGCCCATTCGGACCATCGACTCTTGGTCGAAAAACCAGGTAAAGAAATATCAAGGTGCTCCCGTCGGCTACTGGTGGAGCGGACTCGGCGTCATGGCGGATGACGTCGCGGCGGCTCTGATCGGACTCCTGATCTACTTTTTCACAAGGGCGGTATTCCCACTATGAATGCAGACTCCATTCCCACTTATGCTTTCCTTCAAGATCTAGCTGTTGAAATTTCGGGTGATCTCGAACGCTCCAAACGTAAATTTGTTCTTGCAGAGAGCTGTACTGGCGGCCTGGCTGCGGCGCTTTTGGCCAGTATTCCGGGCATGTCGAGGTTCATGTGCGGTTCGCTGGTCGTCTACAGTGACGAAGCGAAAATAACCTGGCTTGAGGTCCCTTCCGAAGTTCTGTCCCGCCACGGAGCCGTAAGCAAGGAGGCGAGCGAGGCCATGGCGGATCGGGCTCTTGATTTGACGCCCAGTGCCGTGGTCTCCGTGGCGATCACGGGGCACCTGGGCCCAGACGCGCCAGCGAATCTCGATGGGCATGTGTGGATCTGCAAGGGAGAACGCGCGAGAACGGGGAAGATCGAGATTCACGGTGAGCTCTTTCACCTCGATCCGTTTTCCAAGCTCAGTCCGCAAGGACGCCGCCTCGCCCGTCAAATGCAAGCAACTCAGCTCGTCCTCGAAATCCTGAGGGGCGCGATTGCGATCGGCAGTTAAAACTGAGTTTTTCGTCTCCCTTGCGGTTCACGCGGCGGTAGCACTAGGCCTTTATTTAGCGCTACGAAGCGGCAGCGAGCCCCAAAAAAGACCCCCACTTTGGATCGAGGTAGAGGTACCCCGCACGTCAGGAAAAATCGCACGGACCCGCCCCGCCCCCGCCCAGGGTTCCAGCCACCAAAAAATCCCGGGGATTGGACTCAAACACTGGAACATCACGGGCGCCCCCACCCTTGCTCCGGAAGGCCCGGCGACCGGGGATGCGAACAGCGACGCTCTGCAGGTCGCACGGGGAATGTCATTCGAGCGGGAAAGCGAACTCCTCCCCTTTCTTGACGCCCTCTGGAGAAAGCTCGACCGTCGGATCGTTTTCCCGGACAGCTTCGTCAAAAACCGAGAAGAAGCGCGGGTCATACTCCAGGTTGCCGTCGATCACCGAGGCCGCTTTACCGGCGATCTTCGCGAGGTTCAAAGCGAGTCGCCTGGTCTCATGACCTATGCGACAGCGATGACCGTGCTCGTTCTCGATGAGGCGCTTCCAGAGACCTTTTGGCGACCGGAGGGCGAGAAATGGCTTCTGGCCCTCGATTTTCGTTTTAAATTGAAGATCACCGGAGGAGATCCACTACCGGAGTCTTTAAGCTTGAATCATCCGGTCGACCGAATGAAAAACCTACTCGTGTTTCAACGGGACGCCTGGGTAGAACCCAGCATCAACCAGGCAGTGCATGAAGCCATGGCAAAATTCTTCCCACCGATTCTCCCCATTCCTGGGGGCGTCATCATCGACGTGGTCAGAACCTACGAACTCATACAAAATCTCGCCAATCGCGGAAAGCGGCCCAGCTCCCTCGAGCGTTCGGAGCTCCAAAGAACCGTGGAACTTGAAAAATGGAGAACCATTATCAAAAAAAGGCTCCCCACCTCCGAAGCGAGCTAACGAAGCGATTGCAACAAGTGGAGAAGAAGACGGTAATCCTTCCTACTCAAGGGCTTGTCAAAGACCGCATCGAACGGATAGGCCCTCGACTCTTCCCATGCTGCGCCCGAAATCAGGATCGTCAACCCTTGAAATCCCGCATCTTTGAGCCTCGCCGCCAGGGCACTACCCGCACCTGCCTGGGGAATCCGGCCATCCGTTAGCAACGCGACGATGTCGGGATCCCCTCGATAGATGAGGAAGGCCTCCTCCACATTCCGAGCCACACGAACTTCAAAATCAAAGCACTCCAGTTGGTCACGCAGTGTGAAAAGTACGTCTTCACTGTCATCCACCACGAGAATTTTAATCATTCTGTAATCAGAATAACAATTATTCTGATTACAGAAAATAGAAATCGGAACGACGGCTATACTGCGGCTGATGCGCAAAGCCCGAGAGCCAAAAAAACGCCACTACCGCAATGAGGCCTTCCTCAAAGCCCTTGGCGCGCACTGTGCCCGCATCAGAAAGCAGGCCGGCTACTCAATGGATCGGCTTTCCAAGGAAAGCGAACAGCTCAGCACCAGCGTCATCGCGCGCCTCGAAAGTGGCGATGGGGCCGTTACATTGTCTTCGCTGTACCGTTACGCTCTGGCTTTGGGCCTCCAGCCCAAGGCTCTCTGGGATATCCCGCTGACCGGACTCGAAGAAAAGGAATCCTCGCCCGTCCAGGGGCCCACCACTCCTCTCGCCATCCCTGTCTATTCACTCAAAGCTGCAGCCGGTTATTTTGGAGAGGGAGAGGAAGTGGAAATCGAGGGCAATATCCAAGTTTCCGGCAATTTCGGCGACCGGAAAGCGCTCTTCGTCGCGCGAGCGGTTGGCCGATCCATGGAGCCCATGATTCACTCCGGAGATCTCCTTCTTTTTCGCGCAAACCCGGGCGGCAGCCGACAGGGTAAAATCGTGCTCGCGCAGTATCGCGGAGCCGCGGATCCGGAAACCGGGGGCAGTTTCACGGTCAAAAAATACACCTCGACTAAAGTCCTCTCCCGAGATGGAACCGCCAGTCATCAGGAGATCACCCTCAGCCCCCTGAACCCAGATTTTGAACCCATTGTGATCACCTCCCGAGGTGCAGGCAGCTTTCGCATCGTCGCTGAGCTCCTTCGAGTCCTTCCTCCGGCCGCTGCGCGTTAGACACCGAAAATCCATCGTTTCGTCCGAAATGTGCTCACGACACAGCGCATAGGCCGTTGCTATCGGGCACGATGCTTGCTTTGCTCAAGATCCACAAAATGAGCAACCCACACAACCCCACATGAAAGGAACTTTTCACACCATGGAAAAAACCATTCCCAACGGCCCGGCAAACCGGGACAACGGCCAAAGAAGCAAAGCAATTGAGTTAGCTGTTCAAGCCATCGAGAAACAATTCGGCAAAGGCTCGATCATGCGCCTGGGTGAGAACGACAAGTTGGTCGCCAACGACATTGCTGTCATTCCGACCGGATCTCTCAGCCTCGATATCGCGCTCGGAATCGGCGGCCTGCCTCGCGGTCGAGTCGTCGAAATCTACGGTCCGGAATCTTCCGGAAAAACGACGCTCACCCTGCACGCCATCGCTGAAGTGCAGAAGCAAGGCGGGATCGCGGCTTTCATCGACGCAGAACATGCGCTCGACGTGACGTACGCCCGCAAGCTTGGCGTCCGCACGGATGACCTCCTCATCTCGCAGCCAGATACGGGCGAGCAAGCACTCGAAATCGCCGACATGCTGGTCCGCTCCGGAGGCGTCGATCTCATTGTCATCGACTCGGTCGCGGCTCTCGTGCCACGCGCCGAGATCGAAGGCGAAATGGGCGATTCTCACATGGGCTTGCAAGCGCGTCTCATGTCACAAGCCCTCCGGAAACTGACCGGCACCCTCAGCCGCTCTGGCACGCTTCTCATTTTCATCAATCAGATCCGCATGAAGATCGGCGTGATGTTCGGAAACCCCGAGACGACGACAGGCGGGAACGCCCTGAAGTTCTACTCGACCGTCCGCATGGATATCCGCCGCATTCAAGCCATCAAAGAAGGCGAGAACGTGATCGGAAACCGCACTCGCGTAAAAGTCGTGAAGAACAAGATGGCGCCCCCATTCAAGGAAGTCGAGTTCGACATCCTCTATGGCGAAGGCATCTCGAAAGAGGGCGACCTCCTCGACCTCGCTTCGAATCTCAACATCATCGAGAAGAGCGGAACCTGGTACGCATACAATGATGAACGCATCGGCCAGGGACGCGAAAATTCGAGAGGTTGGCTGAAGGAACATCCTCAGGCGATGGCCGAAATTCGAGCGGCGGTTCTGAAGAAATCAGGCATCGGCCCTTCGGCCGCTCTCGCTGCTCCGGCTGGAGCGACGGCCGCAGGCCCGCAGGTGCCAGCTTCTGCACACCTGGCTCCTTCTTCTTCCGCATCTAAAGCGACACCGGCGCCAGCGAAGAAGTAAGGCCCTCCCAAATACTCTGAAAAAGGCGGGAACTCCTCTGAAGTTCCCGCCTTTTTCATTTTATATCTCTCCTGTTTACAGCGTTCCAAAAGTGTTTCGCCAAACTGTTCGATATTCTGAAAAAAACCTTGCCTGCCGTAGTGCGTGGCGTTAACGGCCCTCCAACAACCTAAAGGAGACCCTATGAAACTCACACACGTACTGTCCCTGTCTGCCCTTACTCTCATCAGCTCATTTTCTGCGAACGCGGGCCAAAAAGCCCTCGTCGCTCAGGCCACCCCGACCACCCGAGTCGCTCTCTTTCGCCCGGTTGGCATGCAGCCCCGCTGCCCACGATGCGCCACCGTTGCTGTCGCGCTCGAGGGCCAAAGGGCCATTGGCGCCGCCCCCATCTCGAAGGTAGTCGTCAATTTCTTAGGGCGGGAAAAAGAAATCACCGGTTTTTCATCTGCTTTCCGCTGCCTCGGCAGCCCGGTCACCTCCGACACCACGTTCACCCTTGAGCTGCCTCACAATAGCTTTGCTCCGCTGATGGTCGACCTGACTTTCTACGCTCGCAACTGCATGAACCCCACGGTGCCCAGCTGCAATGACCTTCGTGAAGTGGGCCGAATCAGCCTCTCGGCTAACGCCATCGTCAATCTGCAGCCGACCACGGTCCGCGAAGCAGTCAGCGCTCTTCAGCACGGCCGCCGCGGCGCCTGCTCGCAGCACTGATTCCAATCCGAAGCGGCTTTTCTCAACTCAGAAACCCCCGGCCCTCTAAAGAGAGGTCCGGGGGTTTCTATTTCTGGGAATCGACCCACAGATGACGCAACAGGTCTAACATAAGGGGAGAATCCCCTCTAAATTCCTGAAGATACCAGACTCCTGAGCTAGACCCCTCTCATGATGAGGATTCGTGCGACGCTTGTGCTGGCTGCACTCTGGGTTGGAGCCACCGCCTGCGATACTCCCCCGACGCCCCTTGCGCCACTCCCACCCACCGCTCCGGCGCCGCTCTCGCGCATGTCCGGGGTCAATCTCTTCCACCTGGAGCCCACACCCGAGTTTGATGCCTACCTCGAAAACCAAGAGCTCGTGGCCAACAGCGTCGCCCTCGGCTGGAACACCTTCCGACTGCCCATCGAGTGGGATGACTTTGTTCACGAAGACGGTAGTCTAGACGACTCGAAAATCGAGCGAAGCCGCCTGGCCCTCGAACTTCTCATCTCCCGCCTCAAGCAAGTCTCGGAAGCCCTGAGAAGCCCGATCTTTCTCATCCTCGACTTTCACCAGTACAAATTTGGCCGTGTTTGCGGCGGGGTAGGGATTCCCAACACGGCATTATCCACAAAGGGTCTCAACGAACGAGATGCCAACTGTGTGTTTAAGGCCTTCCATCTCTTCTGGGCGAACCAGTCAAACATCCAAGGGAAGTGGATCGCCTGGGCGCTCGCGCATCTCCAGGGAATCGCCCCTTTGGCCCAGCGCGAGTCTGGATGGCTGCGACTTGGAATCGAACCCATCAATGAACCGCAATTTGGTAAAGCCGATGGCCTTTTTGGAAGCAACCCCTTTTCAACGGTCCGCAACCTGAAAAGCTGGATCGCCGGCCAAGGCCCCCAAAAGCAGATCGATGGGTATCTCATCCCCTTCTATCGCAAATTTATTGCGGCGCTCGAAAGCACCCCGTTTGGCCGACAGCTCGTGCGACAGTCCTCCTTCGTCGCCGAACCCTTTGTCTTCGACCATATCAAAATTCAGCTCGGTGTCGGCCCCCTCCAATTCGAACTCAAGCTCGACGGTCGCTATCAGGGCATGCTCCAGCTCCAACGCAGTTCTTCGACCGGACAGCCGATCCGCTGGATCGCCGGCCCCCACCACTACCTCGGGGCGATGGACCCGGGCCTCCTCGATGCCCTCCCTCTGGCCCTCCGAAGGCAACTCTCACACTATCCGAACGCCTTCATCGATCGCGATACCGTTCATGAACGAATCGAATGGGTTGCGCGAAGAATGCACGAGGCCGGGATGCGGACCTTTTTCGGGGAATGGGGTACGCAGACAACGCTCCTTGACTCGCATGGCCACCCGGGCGGCCATGCCGATTGGATCCGCGACTCCCAGCACGCACTCGATCAATCCTCTCTCGGAGCCCTTTGGTGGCAATACCGAACCGACCCAAGTACCGATCAAAATGGTTTTTATCTTCTGCGATCCTACCGCGACGACGGCACCCGCGTGGCTCCCGGCGAACAGCTTCTCAAGTGCGGGCCCTCCCATTTCCTGGCCCAGCTAGTTTTCGGTCGCTGCCGCTAACTGACGAATTGCGCCAACGCCTTTCATGTTAGACACTAGGGACGCATGAAAACGGCAGAGATTCGTGAAAAATTCCTGAAATATTTCGAACGCAACGGACATACGATCATCGAAAGTTCTTCGATCGTTCCCTCGAATGATCCAACCCTCCTGTTCACGAACGCCGGAATGGTGCAATTCAAAGACGTTTTTCTCGGCAACGATCCCCGTCCCTACTCCCGAGCTACCACGGCCCAAAAATGCGTCCGCGCCGGAGGGAAGCACAACGACTTAGAGAACGTCGGCTTCACGGCCCGTCACCACACCTTTTTTGAAATGCTCGGGAATTTTTCTTTCGGAGACTACTTCAAGAAAGAAGCCATTCACTTCGCCTGGGAGTTTGTCACGCAAGAATTGAAACTCCCTAAAGACCGTCTCTACGTCACGGTTTTCGAAAAGGACGACGAAGCCGCGGAAATCTGGGAAAAACAAGAGCACGTCGCGAAAGACCGAATCTACCGTTTCGGCGAAAAAGATAACTTCTGGTCGATGGGCGACACCGGGCCGTGCGGACCGTGCACCGAGATCTTCATTGATCGGGGACTAAAATACAGCTGCGGTAAACCGACCTGCGGCATGGGCTGCGACTGCGACCGATTCATGGAATTCTGGAATCTCGTGTTCATGCAGTTCAACCGAGATGCGAGTGGCAAGCTGACCCCGCTGCCTAAGCCCTCCGTCGATACCGGTGCCGGTCTCGAGCGAATTGCATCGATCATTCAGGACGTCGAAACGAACTACGACACCGATGGTTTTCAAATCATCATCTCACAAACCGCGAAGCTGGCTGGCAAAGAGTACCATCCGAGATCCGACCTCGCGGCCTCCTTCCGGGTCGTAGCCGACCATAGCCGCGCCACCGCGTTTCTCATCGGTGATGGCGTGATGCCCGCAAATGAGGGACGCGGCTACGTCCTGAGGAGAATCATCCGACGGGCCATCCGACATGGAAAGAAACTCGGCTTCACCGGACCCTTTCTTCACAAGACCGCGGGGTTCGTCATTGATCAGATGCAGGACGCGTATCCGGATCTCGTGGGAAAGCGCGCCTTCATAGAAAAGGCCGTACTGGCGGAAGAAGAACAGTTTTTTCGCACGCTCGAGAAGGGCTTGGCCCTCCTTGACGAAGAAACCACGAAACTCGGATCCCAGAAGACCCTGCCCGGGGATATTGCCTTCAAACTCTACGATACCTTCGGCTTTCCACTCGACCTGACCCGAGTCATCTGCGCCGAAAAGGGCCTGTCAATCGACCACCAGGGTTTCGATGAATGCATGGCCCGCCAACGCGAAATGGCCCGCAAAAACTGGAAGGGGTCGGGCCAGGAAGCCCTGGATGAAATTTACCTGAAACTCACGACAGAACTGAAGACGGCAAAACGGCTTCCGCTGTTTGTCGGGCATGATACGACCACCGCGTCAGGCGAATGTCTCGCTATTCTCAGCCAACAAGGCTCGACCCTGTTAAAAGTAGACTCCTATGGGACGCCCGCCCTCGCCGCCGCCGGAACAGGGGAGGCACCCGTCCTGATCGAAGCGATTTTTTTGCGAACCCCGTTCTACGGCGAGAGCGGCGGCCAAGTCGGCGATCATGGCAAAATCAGCGGAGCTGGCTTCGAGGGCGAAGTCGTTGATGTGCAGAAGCCGACTCCTGACCTCATTGTCGCCCACATCAAGCCGATTCGCGGAACTCTCAAAGTGGGAACCTCCTATGAGCAGAGTACGAACGAAGAGTCGCGAAATCTAACCGCGCGGAATCATACTGCGACGCACCTCCTGCACTGGGCGCTCAGAGAAGTTCTGGGCGCTCACGTCAAACAGGCCGGCTCCCTGGTTACCCCGGATCTTCTTCGTTTCGACTTTACCCATTTTCAGCCCCTGACAAACGCCGAAATCCACCGAATTGAAACCCTGATCAACCAGCACATCTGGAACAATTTTCAGGTGACCAAGCAAGAAATGTCGAAGGACCAAGCAGTCGCTGCTGGCGCAATGGCGCTCTTCGGCGAGAAATACGGTGACCGCGTACGGGTCGTCAAAGTGGGCGATTTCTCGGTCGAACTCTGCGGCGGCTCACACGTCGACCAATCCCGCGACATCCATCTCTTTAAGTTCGGCGGCGACTCCGGTATCGCCGCGGGCGTCCGGCGCATCACCGCTTACACCTCAAAGGGCGCGTTTAACTATCTCAATGGCCGCGACGAACGTCTTCAAGAAGTACGAGAGCTGCTGAAAGTCACCTCGGTCGATGAGATCTTCCCCCGCCTCGAGAAGATGCAGGCGGGCGAAAAGGAACTTCGAAAAAAAATTGAACAGCTGGAAACCAAGGCGGCATCCGGAGAAATGGATCGCTTGCTTGCGCAGCTCAAACCCGCGAAAGATGGCCTCCTGGTTCTTGCCGCACAACTCGAGGATCATCCCGAGGGCATGAAAAAACTTCGCGAACTGGGCGAAGTCTTTAAGGCAAAGCAACCCAACGGGGTTGCCATCCTTGCCGTGAAGGAGGCCGCCAACAAGGTCTCCCTCCTGGTCGCCTCTGGCGCCCAGGCGAGCGCAAGTATTCCAGCAGGTAACCTACTCAAGGAACTCCTTCCGCACATTGACGGCCGAGGTGGAGGCAAGGCGGACATGGCTCAAGCCGGTGGGTCCAAGCCTTCCGGAATAGAGGCCGCTCTGGCGGCTGCGCGAGCCAAACTTTTTTAGATATTCAAATAGGGGGACCTACGAAATGAATCAAAAAAATCGAATCGCCAGTGGGCGATACTTGGCGCTGGCCCTCTGTTTACTGCCTGCGCTCCCCGGCTGCTCCCGCAGCAACGACGATGGTTCCTTGATGGTCCTTCATTACTATCAGAAGGACGACATGAAGAGTGTGGATCCGGCCAACGCCTACGATTCAATCAGCCTTGAAATTTTGCCAAATATTTACGAGACCCTTTATCAATACGACTATCTCGCCGAGGGATACCGGCTCGTCCCTTTACTCGCAGCGGATCTCCCTAAAATTTCGGCAAATCATCTCGACTACACGATACCCATCAGGCGAGACGTCAAATTTCACCAAGGCCGAGAGCTCAAAGCTCAGGATTTCATCTATGCATGGAAAAGACTGGCCCTCCCGAGTCTCCAATCCAGCGGCTGGTGGCTCCTGGATGGAAAGATCGTGGGAATCAACGCCTTTCATGAAAGGCTACTTTCCGCGACCAAGTCGGATATTGGCAAGGTTATGGACGAAAAGGTCGACGGAATGTACGCGTCGGACGACTACACGATCAAGATTCGCCTGACGAAACCCTACCCTCAGCTCATGTACGCTCTAGCCATGACCTTCACGGCCCCCATGGCGAAGGAATGGGTTGAGAAGCACTCGGACGAAAAGGGCAATGTACTGGACGGAGCCATGGGAACGGGCGCATTCGCGCTCACTCAGTGGAGCCGCGGCAGCACGATTATCCTCGACCGCAGCCCCGACCACCATACGGAATTCTATCCGGCCCAGGGTGCGCAGCAGTTCCGCACCCGCGGATTGATGGCGGACGCTGGCAAGCCTCTTCCGTTTCTTGATCGAGTTCGCGTCTCCATCATCAAGGAGGCGCAGCCCATGTGGCTCAAGTTCATGAACGCCGAACTCGACATTACGACCATACCCAAAGACAATTTCTCCTCCGCGATCACCCAACAGGTCAATCTGAGTCCGAGCCTTGCGGCGAGAGGAATTCGTCTCAGCATCGAGCCAGGACTCACGTTCTACTATATCGGCTTCAACATGAAGGATTCCGTTCTCGGTGTGAGCAAACACCTCCGCCAGGCCATCTCCTCAGCTATTGACCGTGACAAGTGGATCGAACTCTTCACTAACGGCCGTGGGAGAAAAATGGTCTCGGCGCTTCCGATGGGCATCCCTGACCGGCCGGTGAATCCAGTCCTACGCTATGACTTTAATCTGGAGCGCGCGAAGGGGCTCCTGAAAAAAGCCGGCTTTCCGGCTGGAAAGGGCCTGCCAACGTTACGATTCGACCTAAGAGGAGCAGACAGCCAATCCAGGCAGATGGGCGAATTTTTTCAGGATCAGTTCTCCAAAATCGGGATCAAGCTTGACGTCGCCTACAACACCTTCCCCGCGTTTCTCGAGAAGATGAAAAACGGAGACCTCCAACTCTATTACGGGGGTTGGACGATGGATTACCCTGATGCCGAGAATGTCTTTCAGCTCCTCTACGGCCCGAACCAATCACCCGGACCAAACGATGCAAATTTCAATCTTCCAGAAATGAACCGCCTCTACGAGAAGATGGCGACCACGGCATCGGGTCCTGCCCGGGCGGGACTCGTGCGAAAAATGGATGATCTCATTCAGGAAGAGCTACCTTGGGCGTTTGGCTACTACCACACGGACTACACTCTCAGTCAGCCCTGGATGCTCAACTTTCGATCGAACGAACTCCTTCAGAATAAACTGAAATATTTGAAAGTGAACATGGAAGCAAAGAGACGCTACCGCAGCGCCAGGTAGCCAAGCTCAAATAGAGCGGACTCCGCAGCTCGAACTACCCTGCCTTTTTTGTTTTCCTGGACGCCAGCAGAGTCTGGTTGATCATGTCCATCATATCAAACGGCTTCCTAAATAAAACGAGCTGATTGTCCGCAACCGTCTTCGTCGTGCGGTCATCCTCGTATGCGGTCATGAAAATAAAGACCGGAAGGGGAGTCACGAGTTTCTTGATCGCCTCAAAGAGCTCTATTCCATCGCCCCCCGGCATCTTAACATCTGAAAGAATCAGATCTGGTTTGACCGACATCACCAACATCTGCGCGCTGCGCGCATTCCCGGCGGCAAAAACGGTGCAGCCCTTCTTCTCAAAGGCCTCAACCAGCATCTCCCGAAGATCAACTTCGTCCTCCACCACGAGAACACGATAGGGCTGGGCTTCTTCGTCCGGAACAGGAACGTTCTCGGGGATTTGAACTTTCGTCGGCGTCGTATAGGTTGTCTGGTTTTGGACCGCAACACGTCCCGTTTGTACCGGACTGATGCGCAATTCGTAGGTGATCGCTTTATGTTTCTTCTTCAAAAACTCGGCAATGCTACGGGCCTCTTCCTCGTCGTGAACCCTAAAGGCAAAATCTTTTTCGCGAATCCTGATGTATGCCATGAACTGATTCATAAAAACTAAGCCGCCTTGGTCTTAAGAAAAATGGATGAAAGGATTCGAACAAGCTCTCGATCGTATTTGTTACCTTCTGTCTGAAGAATGTGAATCGCCTCCTCCGTCGTGTAGGCCGGCCGAAAAGGCCTCTTGCTGATCAATGCGCTAAACGCATCCGCCAACGCCACGATTTTCGATGGATAGTAGATGACAGGACCATGTAGCCCGTTTGGATAGCCGTGGCCCCCGGGCTCCTCATGGTGCTGATAAACAATATAGCGAACCTCATCAGGAATGTTCTGCGCATTTTCGAGCATCGACAGACCAATTTTAGGGTGAGACCGCATCTCCTTCCACTGCGCCGGCGTTAACTCGGTCGGACTACAGGTGATCTCCTTAGGGAGGTGCGCACAGCCTATGTCGTGCAGAAACCCCCCCAAACCAACAATCTCCAACATGCGGCTATTGAACTGCCCAGAAGCCTTAGCGATAAACATGCTGAAGATCGCGCAGGCAATCGAATGATAATAGAGGTAGTCGCCATGCGCTGCCAGCTTCAGCAGGATCGCAAGGGTCTTCGGACTGTCGAGCATCAACTGCACATAGTTCTTTACGACCCGTTGAGCGCTCGCCACGCTTTCCTCGCTCACTTCCGTCTGCAAAAAGACCTCGGCCATGTTCTGCTCGGTCATGTTGAGAAGAGTCGCCACCTTTTTCTCATTCGACGTACTTGGATCATTGAAAATAGAGTCAGCCGTCCGAGCGACGTACGCATGAAACAACGCCTCATCCTCACTCCGAATGAAGAGATCCTTCACTCCCTTTGCGATGTACTGAGCCAACCTCTTGTAGTCGAGTCCGGTGGCGCGCGAAAATACATGAGCGTAATTTTCGTCGCTCAAACGAAGGTAGACATCAAAGGTCAGGTCTCTCGTGACGCTCCGAAAGCTGTGAATATCAACCGGCTTCAGATCGATCACGAAACACCTCCCTCTCATCACCTCTATCGGAGAGACTTCGACAATACTTGAGCAAAAAGAACATATATAGGTCTGCTTTTTCCTAGGCCACTCAAGACCTACCCCTTTTTGCCGATAGGACTTGTGACGGCCCTTTCTTTACATGGGGCCAAACAACATGCCGCAAGGAGGCGGTTTCGACCCAACGACCAGGGAGTACCTGAGCCCATGGAATTCTTCCGAAATGCAGCACAAACAGCCCTCTATCTCGCACTTACAATGAGCCTCGCGGCAGCCATTGCCGACCCAAAGTCCGGCCTCGCCGACGAGCACTTTGTATACAGCGTGTTCCGCCCCCTCGACCTAGGAGAGGCCGGCGAGGAAACGCCCAAAGACTTTTACGTCAACATGGGTACGACGAACGGACTTCGTCCCGGGGCGGTCCTTGAAGTTTTAAGAAAAGTCGCCACCTACGACCTAGGCAGCCAAAAACTTTATAAAGACGTGATCCTTCCTGTCGCAAAAATCAAAGTCATCCATGTCGAGAGCAACGCCTCTATCGCGCGCTTAGAAAAATTGGCACCAGTGGGGCTCACGCCCGGTCTTACTCACCGTGCAATCATGGTGGGCGACCTCGTCCGACCGGCGCACTAAAAGGGGGCAGGTCACCCTTTCTCCGCGACCCGCCCCGCATTCAGGCGAGTTAGCCTACCGGCACAGCGAGCTCCTCATGTGGAAGGGGCTCTTGGACGCAGATCCCGGCGGCCCCTGCCTCAGCCAAGACCTTGCCCAAACCAAAAAAGCTGACCCGGTCAGCATAAACCTCCGTCACCCAACGACGAACCCCTTGCGGGTCGGTATAGTCCCGAACCCTCAATGACCCGTCGATATATGCCGGACTTCCCTTCCGGAGAGCGCTTTTGCAGGACTCTCCTTGCTTTCCCCACACAATGACCCGATGCCAAGTCGTGCGTTCCTTCCAATCTTGCGGCTGTGCGCTGTCCTTGTAGAACTGCGAAGTCGCCATCGAAAACTCCGTGACTGATTGACCTCCTTTCGTCTTCCGGAGAACCGGATCCGCACCCAACCTTCCCAACAACGTTACGTGATTTACGTCTTTCATACGCTCGCTGGAGAGCATTCTTCGTGCCAAGAATAGATAGGCCACTGCGGGTTGAAGCGTCGCATTTTCGGCCGATCCGGTTTTTTTTCAGTCGAAACTCATCTTGCGAAACACGTAAGCCTCAGAGACGCTCGCTCCCTATGCTTCTCTTCACCACTCTCGCACTCGTTTCCTCCATCGTCTCAGCGGCAGAATCGGTCCCGTACGCGGACGACTCTGATCTCACCGGCGACCGGGTCGGCTACCTCGGTGCCACTCCCGAACAAACTCTCCGAGTAGAGCGCCTTTTTAGGCGCCCCCTTGATGAGGCCAAGGTTCTTGAGATCCAAGTCACGCTCGAAACCAGCAAGTTTGGCTCTCTCGGAGTACCCTCACTAAAGTTCACCCGCAGTCAGGCTGAACTCACCACAGATCAAAACGGAATCGCCACAACGCAGTGCGATAAAGCCGCCGACAAACAAGTTTTCGTGGCCGAACTCAAGGCGCCCGGCTACGAAGTCCGTGGCGAACAGGGAATCTATCGCCTTGAGCTCGAAGCCGAATGCGGAACTCGCACCATCGCGCAGGTGCGGCCCGAAACTGATCCGGGCCAAGCTCTGACTATTTTCAGAATCCTCTCTCGAGCACGGGAAAAACTTTCGCAGACCGTAGATCTTCGATTCTGGAACGAGACCATTCCGGTCGAATGGCCGGCGAGCGGGGATTTTTACAGCTGGGGCAGTGTTCACATCACTCGCGGAGACTACTGGGACGTCGTGGGCCACGAACTCGGCCATGCCATCTATCATTTGGCCCGGGTCGGTTCTTCGGCAGGAGGCGCGCACCGGATCGACGAGTGCTACTCCGGCGCTCTCGCGATCTCGGAAGGCTGGGCCTCGTACTTCTCTGCTTGGGTGAGCCTCGAGTCAAACGACGGTGACGCCAAATTTGAATATATGGTCCCGCGTCGCGCACCGATTCAGATTGAGACCATCCCCAGCGACGTCTGCGACGGACCGACGAACGAATGGCGGGTCAGCTCCTTCTTCTGGGATCTGATCGATTTGAGCAATGATGGAGAGGGAAGCGATGCAACCTTCCGCTCGATCTGGGACGCCCTTCTCCGATCGGGCTCATCTGACGTCTCGTCGGCCTATCTCCGCCTTAAAAGTCACGGCGTCGACTCCGCCCTGCTCGCCATCGTCTGGGACCTCAATTTCCGAACCCAACGTCCAAACTAGGCTAAAGTGTTGCGCCTCTGCTCATTCACGTTTATCGTCATAACAAGTTTTCAATAGCAGGAGGATGAAATGATTTCGAAACTTACTATCGTACGCGGATTTGTATTGGTCTTGAGCCTGGCTTCGGCTCTCTCGGTCGCGGGCTGTGGAAGCAAGAAGGCCGATGAAGACTCGACGCCTACCGCGCCGGGGATCGACGAAAATGTTCTGGGCGATTCCGATTCGGGCCGTGCCGTCGGACTCCAGACCGTGAACTATCCCTATGATTCTTTCATACTCGATGGGGACGCGAAGGCCCGCCTTCAGAGTAATGCGCAAATTTTGAAGGACAAGACGAGCTTACGAATCCAGATCGAAGGCCACTGCGACAGTCGCGGCGGGATTCAGTACAACATCGCCCTGGGAGAGAAACGCGCCAACTCGGCACGCAAGTTCCTCATGGATCTTGGCATCGAAGGCGATCGGATCACGACCATCAGTTACGGCAAGGAGCGGCCCCTTTCAACGGGCTCTACCGAGGAAGATTTCGCCCGCAATCGCCGGGCGAACTTCGTCATCACCTCCAGGTGAGCACCTTGTCTCTCTCTTCACGCTTTCAGGCAGGCCTCGGGAGAATATCCGGGGCCTGCTTTTTATTTGGAATCCTCCTCTTGTCGAACGCGTGCACCCTCGTGGCCTCCCGACCCGTGCAAGACATGTCGAACACGCAGGCGGCCCTCAAGGCCGCCAAGGAAGTGCAAGCGGACGTGCTCGCACCCGAACTTTACCGGCAGGCAAATGAGTGGTTCATCAAGGCACGCCAAGAGTACCGATATAAAGATTTCGAAAAGGCTCGTGATTACGCGTTAAAAACAAGAACGCTTGCCGAGAAAGCGGAATTTGAAGCGATCAAAAATGGGGGGATCCGCGGGGGCAATCCTGAGGCTTTTTCCACGGATCTTCCGCCTCCCCCGGTCACTCCCGATGGAACCGCAGAAGCCCCCACCCCTCCCGATCCGAGCCCAAGTCCGTAAACCTTGCGGCTTCGGGCGTGCTTTGTCATTCTAGGTGCATGAGCACTTCCTTGTCTAATCCGTCGATCCGCCGTCTGGTTCTCGCAATGGCGCTGTCTCTCTGTTTGACCGGCTGCCTCAAAACCCGCTCTCAGCTGCGAGATGATGAGGAGGGCGCTGGCAAACCTGTTCCCGCGCAGGTGACGGAGGTGAAAGGACAGTACGCTCTCGACGAAATTAAAAGTGAGATGACCCGCCTCAACGGAAGACTCGAAGACCTCGAACGCGCCGGCCGCTCAGCCGCACACGATGATAAATCCAAGGATGAGCTCAAGGCCCTCGAAAATCGAATCATCGAGCTGGAAAAATCTCAGGCCGATCTGATCGAGGCCCTCAAGAAATTTGAAACAAGCGCCCAAACGAATCGGGATCCAGCGGAACTGCTCGCCAAGGGGAAGCAGGCCTTGGATGAAAAGAAATACGACGCCGCCATCGATCACCTCAGCGCTTTTCTCAAAATCCCGAAGGCCAAAAACCAGGAGGAAGTTTTTTTTCTCCGTGGCGAGGCCTACTACGGGGCTAAGCACTACAAAAAGGCCATCGTCGATTTTTCGAAGTTTCCTGAAAAATTCACCAAATCGAAACATATGTCGCTAGCGTTGCTCCGCATCGGACAAAGCTTCGATGCCCTCGGCATGAAAGACGACGCAAAGGGATTCTACCAGGAGCTCATCGAAAAATTCCCCAAGTCGGCTGAGGCGAAAACAGCGAAAAAAAAAGCTAAGTCAGCAAACTGACGAATCGAAAGCTATCGCGGAACGCCTTGAAGGTCTCTGCTTTCTTGAAGAGAAGCGTGACCTCGGTTCGTTCGTGTGGCTTCACAACGAAGAGCGCGCTCAAACCGCCCTGGATAATTCCGTGTAAACCAAGACCCGCCCCATGATCAGAAGTACGCGGAACATAAGGAGCATCCTGGAAGTTCTGACGCAAAAACCGAAGTACTGTGTCTTTCTTTAGAGAGCCAAACGAGTCTGCAACCTGGACCGCCAAATATTCGCGGGCGTCAGCCAGCGACAGCTCGACTCTAGACCGTTCATCTAACTCGAAGTCAGCGGAGCGCGGCACCTTTCGTCGGCTCGGCTGGCCATCCGTATCCACCGGCGCATCGAAAAGCGCATTCATCAGAAGCTCATCGGTCGCCTGGGCCACCATCGAAGCGAGACGAGGCGTCACATTTTGACTCTTGAGCACGCTTTCAACGGCGGCAATAGCAGCCTGTTTCTGGCCGGAGCGCTTCAGAACGATCCGCTGTACCAAGGTCCCTGCCGGAAGCAACCGTTCCACCCCGAAAGGACAAGGAATGGAAGCCGCACTCACCAACTTGCTGAGTAGAATCGGCCCGGGCGAGTCATAGCGCCTCATCAAGTGATGACCAAAGGCCGGAAACCGAAAGAGATCTGGGTACGCGTTCAGGGGGCGATCAGTCACCGAAAAGACTCGGAGCGGGCTGACAAAACTGAGGAGGACCTGACCGATCGCCGACAGGCTTTCGCGCTGGTCTCCATCCCAGATGACCATGATCTGACGCTCCGACGTCACGATATCTGAGACAGCATCAAGCGTGCTAGCGACCCTCAACTCAAGATGATTTACGTTGGCAACCGCCTGCCAGACGATGCGATCCTCCGGGCGTGATGAGATGAGAAGCAGCTTGGCGGCCATTCTGATTAATTCTACGATGAAGAGATGGAATTCCCCACCCGTTTCATTTTTCCAGGAATGTGGGCAATAATTTCCTGCCTGGCCCCCCAACCGGCAAGGGCTTTGACGATCGTATATTCAAACGATGTCATGGGAGAACTCGAACCCTGTGGATGTCGGCATAATCCTACCGGGGGATTAGACCGAAAAGAGACGTTTCTCGCCCGCTTAAAAGACAAAGAACTCGTGCAGATCGACAGCGGGAACCTCCTTTTCGAAACAACAGAGGTCCCCGAGGCACTCGCTCGTCAAAGTGAACTTCAAGCCCAGTATCTCCTCAGGGGGTATGAGCAACTGAAACATGATCTCGTCACGCCCGGCCTCAAGGACTTTGCTCTCGGCGCGACTGTCTTCAAACGACTCATCGCTCGAACGAAGACTCAGTTCATCTCGGCGAATTTATTTGACCGTAAAACCGGCCACCGCCTGCTAGAACCCTCATTGATTCTCACCCGCAAAGACGCAAAGGGCGTCGCCCTCCGGCTGGCCTTTATCGGCATCGCCAGTCCCGGCGAAGACTGGGCCCGCCACGGAATCGAGGCACGGGATCCCGCGTTGATCATCCAAGCCGAGCTGAGCCGACTCAAAGGCAAGTACGATCGCGTCTTTCTCCTCTCGCAACTTGGGCAGACGGAAGACGAGGCTCTCGCCGAACGACTGCCCGTCTTTGACGGAATCTTCGGAGCCAGGAGCCAATCTCTGTTGCAAACTCCCGTGCAAATCGGAAAAACGTTCATTTACCAGGCTTCGTTCAGAAATCAGTACATCGGGTCAGTCAACCTGGACACCCTCGTCCATCAACTCACCCCCCTGGACCCTGGCTTCATCCCGGCCACGGAAACGCCGGTCAAAAAACTCATTGGGGAGTTCAAAGCCAAGATCGCGAAACAGAACCGAACCGAGGTGAGTCTTGCCCGCGCCGAGAAAGTGCCGGGAGACGAAATTCATCAGACCTTTCCCCGATGCGCCGAATGCCATCTGAAGCAGTTCGATTTCTGGCGCAAAACCCGGCATACCCTGGCTCTCAAGAGCCTCATCGACTCCAAGCAGAGCGAAAACAAGGATTGTCTGCGCTGCCATACCGTCGGGCTCGGTGAAAAAGGAGGCTTCTCCGCGGTTACCCAGTTGGGCCGCCTCCGGGGCGGCGGCGAATGGCCCCCCGAAGACCTCTCCGCCTTCCTCGCGCAAATGCACGCAGCCCCATCCCTCTCGACTGAAGTCACGCTCAGGCGTGGCGACGCCAGCGGCTTCCCCTTGAAAGATTCCCTCGCCAAGGCCGATCGCGCCTATTCACCCGTCCAATGTGAAAACTGCCATGGTCCCGGGGGAGAACACCCCTTCGGCAGTACGACGTTCAAAAAAGCCGTCCCAGACTCACGCTGCCTCAAATGCCATACAGCGGAGCGAGCCCCACAGTGGTATGGCTCAGACGGCAAGCTCGATGCGGAGCTTCTAAAAAAGAACAGATTAAAGGTGACCTGCCCCCGTGGCGAACTCGACTGACCTCATTCTTGGAATCGAATCCTCCTGTGACGAGTGTAGTGTGGCGATTCTGCGCGCCTCGGCTGGCGAGCTGCAGCCGCTGAGCGTCGCTACCTTTTCTCAGATCGAAATTCACAAGCCCTATGGCGGAGTGGTCCCAGAGATCGCTTCCCGAAATCATCTCGAATCCATGCTTCCGATGCTCGAAATGGCACTCGCGGAAGCTCGCATCGAGCTCAAAGACGTCGATGCGATCGCCGTTACCAACCGACCGGGACTCGTCGGCGCTCTCCTCGTTGGCGTGAGCACCGCCAAAGCCCTCGCCTATTCGCTCGAAAAGCCACTGGTGGCCGTCCATCACCTTGAGGGACACGTCGCCAGCCTATTCCTCGAGAGAAAAAACGGGACCGCAGGGATTCCGCTTCCCATGATTGTGGCGATCGTCTCCGGTGGGCACACGAATTTGTACCTGATGAAAACCACTCCCGAACTCTGGCCCCTCGATTTTCTCAAACGCTCCCTGATCGGCCGATCTCGCGACGATGCCGCCGGAGAGGCCTTTGACAAGACCGCCAAGCTGCTGGGTTTTCCTTACCCCGGAGGAGTCTGGATCGACCAGACCGCGCAGAAAGGCGGGAATCCGAAAGCCTTTGATCTGCCTCGCGCACTCCCCCAGAAGGACACGCTCGATTTCTCGTTTTCTGGCTTCAAGACAGCCGTTTCGCTAACCGCACAGCGACTGACCCGAGAGGGCACGCTCGAGGAGCGCCTCCCTGATCTCTGTGCCTCGATTCAGGAAGGCATCGTCGATGCCTTGCTGACGAAGCTCCAGCTCGCCATCCGAAAATATGGCGCTCAATCCATCGCGATCGTCGGTGGCGTCGCGGCGAACTCGCGCCTCCGATCCCGCCTGCAAGCCGAGTGGACGAGCTACGGCTTAGCCATCGAGCCGCTCTTCCCCCTTTCGAGATACTGCACCGACAATGCTGCAATGATCGCGGCGGCAGGCTACTACCGATATCTTCAGGGTTACGCACTTCGTACGCCTGAATTTCTCACCTTGAACGCCATTGCGAGCCCGGAGGTCTAGTTCATGTCCACATTTGGAAAACGCCGAGCGCTCGGCCAACATTTTTTGATCGATGATCGCGTCCGCCTTCAGATCGCCCAGACCGCCATTGAAGAAGCTCTCCGCAACGGTTCGAAGGCACTCCTCGAAATCGGTCCAGGCAGGGGCGCCCTTACCGATCACCTGGTGGCTCCCTCTCAAACCATCCCCGTTACCTTGGTCGAAAAAGATTTCGCGCTCTACGCGCGATGGAAAGCCCTCATCGGCAAGGGTCCTCTCCAGCGCGTCATTGAGGGCGATTTCACCGATCTCAAGAAGGAGGATTGGCTCGTCGCAACCCCCATGACGGTCGTCTCAAATCTTCCCTATTCAGCGGGTACCGCGATCTTCACTCGCCTGGCGGCCGAGTGGCATTCAATCCCGTCGATGGTCCTGATGTTTCAGAAGGAGGTCGGCGATCGGCTCCATGCACTGCCCTCGACACCCGACCGGGGCAGCCTCAGCCTCTTTACTCAAAACCTATGGGAGGTGTCCCGTCTGATGCTCGTCCCGCCTAAAGCCTTCCGTCCGGCGCCCGAAGTCATGTCGTCCGTCATTCTTCTGCGGGCAAGGCCCACGCCACTGATCCCCGGAACGGACGAGCCCGCCGGCGATGTGCTGTGGCAGAAGTTCCTCAAACTCGCCTTCACACACCGGCGCAAGATGCTCCGCTCGGGCCTTCCCGACACCGGCCCCTGGAAAAACGCGCTAGAAACCTCCGGGGTCGACCCCACGCTTCGTCCGGAAGCTCTCGACTGGCCTGAGTGGAAAGCGCTTTTCGAGGCGCTTCGTGCTGTCGAGACCCCGCGAATTTAAGGTTTCTGAAACTGTAGACCGGAGCGAATTCGTTGGCTCACTTCCTTTTCGAAGCGCGCCCCTACTGGGATAAAAGTCTTTTCAGTCTCGCTCCATTCCCGCAACTCCCCTCCTTGAATATCGAAAATCCAGGCGTGGAGTTTTACTTTGCCGCGTTCGAGCGCCTCCTTCACGATGGGATATCCGTTCAGCCGTTCGAGCTGGATTTCGAGGTTCTTCTCGGCAGCCTGATCCGGGCTGGAGCCGTTCGGCAATTGGAGGCGTAGGTCCTCGCCTTCCTTGAGCCATTCCGCGATACTCGGAAAGCGCCGAGCGTTCTCGGGGAGATAAATTTTTCCAGAAATAATCTCAGTCATGGCTCCGCAGCGAGTGTGGCCGCAGATCACGATATCCTTCACTCCAAGCACGCCAATGGCATACTCGATCGCCGCGCCTTCGGCGGGCGTACCGGAGCCGAAGGCCGGCACGATATTGCCCACGTTTCGCACCACGAACAGCTCACCGGGTTCTGTGGCAGTGATCAAGTTCGGGGAAATACGGCTATCCGAACAGGTGATGAACAACGTGTGGGGCGTCTGCCCATGCGCCAATTTTTCGAACAGCGCCTGGTAGCGCGCGCGAAAATCACGCCGATAGCGAGCAACCCCGTCGAGAAGTCGACTCTGCTCTGTGGATGGCGCCGGTATCGCATCAGTGACCCCTCTCTCCGCCGGATGCCTCCATCCCGTTACGTGCACGGCGCCTCCGGCACGCGCTCGCCAGGCGCGAAACATCGTGATCAGGACCGCCACCACCACCCCGGCCTGCACGCCGACGATCAGGTCGACGAATACGATCGTCAGGAAAGTCACGACGTAGACGAAGGCGTCGAGCCTGGAATGGTGCAATAGCTCCGTGAGCTCGCGTGGATGCAGCATGCGCAGCGAAACCGCAAGCAAGACGCCCGCGAGGACCGCGATCGGAATTCGGCTGAGAGTGCCGGAGAACAGATAGACGGCCAACAGGAGCACAAGCGAGTGGATGATCGCCGAGCGGCGGCTTTTTGCCCCCGCCTGAATGTTCAAAGCAGAACGCGCAATAACGCCCGTCACCGGCATCCCGCCGAACAAAGCGACCGTCAAATTCCCCAGCCCTTGCCCGACCAACTCCTGATCCGGGTCGTGACGCCTGCCCTGAGAGAGTTTATCAGCCGCGCTCGACGAAAGCAGGGTCTCAAGCGAAGCGAGCGCATAAACGATGAACCCGGTTTCAAGGAGAGGAAGCCAGCCCCCTGTCGGCATGGCTGGGAGCCGGGGCATCGGCAGATGATTGGGAATCGAACCGATGAAGGGGACGTCCCAACCGAGCCAAGCGACAAGGATGCTTGGAATGACCACAGCGATGAGTGGAGCGGGCAATTTCGGAAAAATGCGCGGCAACCCGAAAATGGTCAGAAGGGTGAGGAGGCAAACCAGCACGGAAAGGGGTTGGGCCTCATGAAAAAGCTCCGCCAAGTGAGTCACGACGTCGAACACGCGGCTTTCGGGAGGCGGCGGAAGCCCGAGGGCTCGCGGGAGTTGTCCGATCAGGATGATCGCGCCGATTCCGGCCGTGAACCCGGCGATGACGGGGGTAGGGATGAACTTTGCGAACCGTCCAAGCCCCAGTATTCCTGAAAGCAATTGGAAAAGACCGCAAAAGACTCCTACTACCAGCAGGCCACCCATGCCGTTTTCTTCGACCACGGAGCCGATCAAAACGGCCATCGCAGCCGCTGGCCCGCTGACAGCCAGAGGCGTGCCGCCCCAGACCGCGCAGATGATGCCACCGACGATCGCGCTGATCAGCCCGACAGAAGGATGCACGCTCGAGGCGAGCGCGATCGCGAGCGCGAGCGGGATCGCGACGCTCGCCACCGTCACACCCGCGATCAGGTCATCCTGAAGGCCGCGAAAAGCGAACATGGCCTTCCAGTCGGGGAGCAGGCTGCGAATTCCAAGATCAGGCTTAAGAGAGCGAAAGTTATTACGGCATACGGCGATGAGCGCCTTCGTCGAGAAGCGGGTCATGAGTGCATTCCTATTCGAATGGAGAGGGGGAAAACTGCGTCAGAGCGACAAACGAAAAATTCTCACGCGCTTTCCGGTGGCTCTGACAAGGCGTCAAGACAGGGTTCAGAAGGGTCGAGTGGGTACGAGCTCAGGTTCTTTCTCACCGTATGCCAAACGCCAAAAATTCGACTCTGAGACAATAATACGCACTCCGAGGAGAGATCTTCGCACTCTTCCCCCAAGTCGGTTTCGTCGTTCAAGGGAGCGTCGGCGGACGAGTCGGAAACATGGACCCACTCCTCCCGTAGGGACGCTGACGCGAACTCGCTCAACGAATGGAGCGGACATAAGAGTAAAAGTAAAAAGGTCGCAATCCAACCGACGCGCATAGATCTCCGCCCACGATAAGGCGGATCTATCGCTCGATCAACGCAAATTTCTGAAAGTCTGACTAGCCTGAATGCCTTTCGTGTCATCAGACGCTCGGTTTCAGATCGTGAATTCGGGCGAGATCGATCCGGAGCAATCCCTCGGGCGTACGACTCAAAATATCCTCAAAGGCCCGGTTCCAGACGACCTCCGTGGGCTTATAGGAGAAACGCGAGTGAATGGTCTGCGCGAAGGTATCGTCGATGCCGGTCATCGAGACAATCAGCTCGGCATCGGATTCGCGAAATACTTCCTCCGTAACGCCTTGAAGCGGGCTGTCCTGATCGATCGGATGCACAACCGTCCAGCTCAGCGCGAAAATCGGAGATCGCCGTCGTTCAAGATTGAGAGTGTAAAAATTTCGATAGACCTCGCCCTCCTTCGTCCGCTCGGTACGACTGAATACCACGGTCATATCCGCGTCGACGATCTGATTCAGACGTGCGTTCGCCACGCGAAACATCAGCACCTGCTCGCCGTCATGCCGACTGATCAACGCGACCTTGCTGAAAATCACGCGAGCGGTGGGGCGCGAGAAGCGGGCAAACAAAAGCCCGGTGGCCAGCGCGACACTCAAGAGGCCGATCAAGGCCTCGAACGTCACGAGAAAATTCGCCAGCGCCGTCGTGGGGTTGAGGCGCCCGTAACCGATCGTGGCGAAAGTCTGCACGCTGAAAAAGAACGCCTCAAGATAGCGCTCCCAATGAGTCACCCCGCGCATGCCCTCGAGCGCACCGGTACCACAGGCTAGAAAAACACCGGCAAAAAGCAGATTAATTGCATAGTAGACACCAGCGAGTAACCCCAGAAAACGCCACCACCCCATCGCCAGCAACGAGTGGTACAAGTCGCGATATTTCAGACCGCCCTGCCAGCGCGGGCGTTCAACGTTGAAGCTCCCATCGCGGTTCAGCAGACGCCAGGAGTTCATCAACGGAGCCGAATCGGCGACCCTTTTCTGCTTCTTCTTCATTGCGATCATCGTGACCTAGCCTAACGCAGAAGCCCACCAAAGAACGCCGCAGCACTCGACAACTGGCTAAAGCGTAGACAGCAACCCAAGATGGAAACCCCGAGGCTTGACTCCCCACCGGCGTCTCCCCATGGCATCACTCTTGCTTTTCCTCCTCTTTATGAAGACGACTCGATTTTTCGCCACGCTCGCATTAGCTTTCACCGCGCTCTCCCCGATCTTCGCGCAGCAAGCGCCCCAGCCCGACGAGCCACGGACCCGAGTCCTCAATCACCAAATACAACTTCTGACCCAGGAAGCTGCAACGCGCTTAGCCTCGAAGGCCCCGCAATCACCCGAGCTCCGAGCACGTATTCTCTACCTAGAGTACGCCATCCAACTCCGCCGATTGGAGCTGACCGAAGGAGCCTATGTTCGGTTGACCGCCTACGAGAACCTCTGCACTCCCTGCTCCTCGCCCCGCACTCGCAATCAGCTCGTCTACGTCAAAACTTCCGAGCTGATCGCCCAAGACCGTGACGCATTTATCCGGCCTGGACAGGGTGAACTCGAACTGGACCCCGATGAGGACCCACTCCAAGGCGCGGATGTGTCCAGCGACGACCTCCTCTTCTAACTGCGGTGCCTGGCACCGCAGGGATTGACGCAATGCGGTGCCTCAGCTAAGACCACGGTCTTAGGGGTACTATGAAAATCTTCCTGCTTCTGCTGCTCGGACTCTCCAGTCCGCTAGCGCAGGCAAATATCGGCGAATTTTTTGGACTCGGCTCTCGCAGCGCGGCGCTCGGCGGTGCAACAGCCGCCTGGGGCAGCGACGGTTTTTCTGCCTACGCCAATCCCGCCGCCTTAAGCCTGATGGGCGAGAACCGCAGACTCTCCCTTTCCATCGGGACGCTTGCGATGTTCCCCAACTTCCTCCCGATCTCGGGCATCGTCACCGAGAATGCCTACGTCTCCGATCTCGCCCTCGCGCAAACGACAGTCGGAGATCTCCCAAACGACTACCGAAGCAGCGCCGGCACCGTGATCGGGCTTGCCTACAAGTTCGCGCCCGGCTTCCTCGACTCGACGATTGGAATGACCGCCTACCTGCCCTTTGACGCCGTCGCCTACATGGACACGGGCGAGACGTTCCTACCGGAGTACGCGCTCTACCGCGCTCGTCTCCAAAGGCCCCAAATCGATGCCGCGCTTTCTGGAAAAATCGTGGAAGGCCTGCGTTTTGGGCTCGGCGCTCATGTGGGCTTCTCGCTTTCCGCAAACGCCATGGTCTTCCTCAAGACAACCGTCGGGCAGCCCTCCTCCATGCGGTTCGCGGCCAGCCTCAGACCTAAAATAGCTCCGTACGGCGCCCTTCTCTACTCGTCTGATAACGATCCCCACTCTCATCGGGCCGGCTCGTTTTCCCTGGGGTCGATCATTCGTGGCCCACTCGCCTCGACCAACCAAATGGTGATGAGAGCGAATGCCCAGCTTTTCTCGAATGCCGCCTCCTTGGGTTTCAATTTCACGGCCCATTCGGCTCTCTACTACGATCCCCTCAGCATCGAACTGGGAGGTTCCGTGCAATATACGGAAATAACCCGGATCTTTGCGCAACTGGACTGGCAGGCCTGGGGGGCATTTGAGTCGCCCGCGCTCGTCATCGGGGATGATGTCACTATTGAAAACTGCGCGGGAAGTATCGCCGGATGTGGTGTCGTCTTACAACCTGGACGAAACCCCTCGGCGCCGACCCGAAACATCTTCATTCCCCGCATCGGACATGAGTTCAATCTCGGGCCCTGGGCAATTCGGACGGGGTACTCCTACCGTCCGAGCATCTTCCAAGGACTTCCGACTGGCTCTGGGAACCTGTTAGACCCGCCCAAACACCTTTTCTCGGTCGGAGTCGGTTACGAGATCCCTAAAGCCTTTTTTGCGGAAATCCCGATGCAAATTGATGCCCACTTAGCCTGGCAACAGCTTGAGACGCAGCAGATCACCAAAACACCGGGCGACGAGCTCAACCAAGGGACCGATTCAACCAAAGTGGGCGCCCCCGGGTACCAGGCAGGTGGAAAAATTTGGGGCGGCGGGATATCGCTTTCTCTCGCCCTATGAAAAACCCTCGCAACGACCGTAGTCTGCCTCCCATGCCCAAAGTCTCGGCCCTGATTCGCCGGTACTTCTTCGCAGGCGTCCTGGTAGTCCTGCCATTCTGGGTCATCGGCTGGATCATCGGAGGCTTGTTCGGCGCGCTGCTCAAATTGAAAACCATTATTCCGGAATCCCTTCGGCCCGAACACTGGATCGAAGACTCGAATCTCGTGATCGCTGTAAATGGCGCTTTTCTGCTCGCGATCATTGTCATGCTGATGATTTCCGTTTCGTTAGTGGGCTGGGTATCCCGACAGTTTCTCGGAAAAAAAATTCTCGAGGGGCTGTCAGCCATCATCAATCGCATCCCAGTCATCCGGAGCATCTATAGCGCGCTCGACCAGCTCATGAAGACTTTTGCTGGCAACAGCGGCGCCCAGCAATTCAATCGGGTCGTCTACGTCGAATGGCCGCGCAAAGGCCTCTGGACCTTGGCCTTCGTCACCAGTCCGGCGAAGGGACCCAATGTGCCTCCCCATCATCTCAACATCTTCATCCCCGCGACTCCGAACCCGACCTCGGGCTTCCACATGCTCGTCGATGAAAACGATGTTCGAGACAGTGGCATGTCAGTCGAAGAAGCTTTTCGAACCATTCTTTCCCTCGGAATCGCTCAGCCCGGTTCGACTGAACCCAAACGGAAGGACGCCTGAGAGATGCCCTCCAACGCGAAGAAGGGCTCGGGCGAGAAGCTCATCGCCACGAACACGGCAGCGAAACAAAACTTTTACATCGAGGAAGTCGTTGAAGCCGGAATCGTGCTGACCGGAACAGAGATCAAAAGCCTACGTGCCCAGTCACCCAACCTTCGCGACTCCTACGTCGAGATCAGCGGCAAAAAAGGGACGCCCCTCGAACCCTGGCTGATCAATACACACATTCCGCCCTATTCCCACGGTAACATCTGGAATCACGAACCGATGCGGCGCAGAAAGCTGCTCCTGAGCCGTCACCAAATCGAAAAGCTCTTCGGCGCGATCACCCAGAAGGGAAGCACGGTCATTCCGACCCGGATGTACTTCAAAAATGGCTTCGCCAAGGTAGAAATCGCCCTGGCTCGGGGGAAAACCAAGGGTGACAAGCGGGACTCTTCAAAAAAACGCGATGCCCAACGGGAAATTGACCAGGCCAAAAAAGCTCGCTCCCGATAAAAGCAAGAATGACTTTGAGAACCCCGCTGAGACCCGCTAACTTTCCACTATGCCGATCATCCTGCGCCAAACCCTATCGGAAACCTATCTCGAACGTATCAAGGCGACGCCTGCTCGAGTTGGATTTCGTTACAAGCCCACCTATCCAGAGGCGGGCCCGGTAGGTGTTTGGAAGGATGTTACCTACCGGCAATTCGACGAACAATGTCGGCTGGTTTCATTCGGGCTGATGGGACTCGGCGTCCTACCAAAAGATCGCGTCGCCATTCTTGCGAATACTCGATTCGAATGGGCCCTGAGCGATATCGCCATTCTTGGCGCGGGCGCCATTACGGTGCCCATCTATGCCTCCAATACGCCTGAAGACTGCGCCTTCATTCTGAATCACTGTGAAGCGAAAATCGCGATTGTTGAGAATGAGAAGCAACTCGAGAAGCTTGCCGAAAACCGCTCCAAGCTCCCTCATTTACAACGAATCGTCGTGATTGAGCCCCTCTCGCCCTCCGCAACCGCGGCCCAACCCGAGGTTCTCAGCTATCTCGATTTAAAAAATTTGGGCCGAAAGGAAGAAGCCCTCTCACCCGAGCGTTTCGAAAATAATCTCCTCGGTGCAGTTCCGGAAGATCTGCTCACCATCTGCTACACCTCCGGGACCACCGGGATCCCGAAGGGAGTCATGCTCTCCCACTCGAATATGGTCAGTGTCTTGGAGGATGCCGTTAAGGAACTTCAAAGCTTTATTGTGCCGGACCAGGAGATCTTCGTTTCCTTCCTACCCTTCTCCCATGTCATCGGAAAACTGGAATCCATGGCGGCCTACACCTTTGGCTACCAGGAATGCTACGCCGAGAGCCTCGACAAACTGATGGAGAACATCAGCGAGATCCGCCCCACGCTGC
Source organism: uncultured Bacteriovoracaceae bacterium (assembly GCA_964363305.1). GTDB lineage: Bacteria > Bdellovibrionota > UBA1018 > UBA1018 > UBA1018 > CAYIHX01. The sequence continues at coordinate 77,949 of CAYIHX010000003.1, forward strand.
TCTTTGCCGTTCCGCGAATCTTCGAGAAGGCATACACCCGCGTCAACTCCCTGATCGAATCAGGCCCCGCCACCAGGAAGGCGCTCTTTCAATGGGCCCTGACCGCGGGACGCACCTATTTTCAGGCGCTCTGGGACGGCAGAACACCTTCACTTCTTGAGAAGCTCGAGTACCAAGCTGCGAAGAGGCTGGTCTTCTCGAAAGTTGCGCAACGTTTTGGGGGAAGGTTACGCTTCGCCATCTGCGGTGGCGCACCCCTTCCTCAGCAGATCGGTGAATTTTTTCAGATCATCGGCGTCGATATTATTGAAGGATATGGCCTGACCGAAACCTGCGCCCCTTGCACGATGAATCCTCCGAGTGACCTCCGCTTCGGATCGGTAGGACGTCCCCTTCCAGAGGTTCAGTTGAAAATCGCCGAGGACGGCGAAATTCTCATCAAGTCGAAGAAGGTCTTCCAGGGGTACTACAAAATGCCCGAAGAAACGAAACAGGCCATCCAAGATGGGTGGCTCCAAACCGGCGATATCGGAAGGATCGATGACGAAGGATACCTCTACATCACCGATCGCAAGAAAGACCTCATCATCACCAGCGGCGGCAAGAACATCGCCCCCCAAAAAATAGAAAACCTCGCGAAATCCCGAAAATTCATCAACCAGTTTTTTGTCTACGGCGACCGACGAAACTACCTCACCGCCCTGGTTACCCTCGACCGCGAACCCACCGAAAAGTACGCCCAGGAGCAACAAATTCTCTTCAGCGAATATCGAGAACTCGTCAAGCACCCGAAGATCATCGCTCTGGTTCAAAGGCTGATCGAAGAGGTGAATAGCCACCTTGCAAGCTTTGAAACCATTAAGAAATTTAGAATTCTCCCTTCGGATTTTTCAGTCGATTCCGGAGAAATGACGCCCTCCCTCAAGCTGAAACGAAACGTCATCCAGCACAACTTCCAGGCCGACCTTGACTCAATGTACACAACTTGACTACAAGGGTTGGATGGCACGCGTAACAATTGAAGACTGTTTGGGACGAGTAGAAAACATGTACGAACTGGTTCACCTGGCTACGCGCCGGGCTCGCCAGCTCTACAAAGGCGCCGACCCGCTCGTGAAGAGCAAAAACCGTATCGCGGTCACCGCCCTGCGCGAAATCGCAGCTGGCCGCGTTCGTCCGCTCTATCTCGCCGATAGCGACGATATGCCGACGATGCCGAACTAATTTCCGATTCTTTCACTGACTTTTTCAGAACGGCGCCCCGTCCTCACCAGCTCCGCTTGTGCCCTCTTGGGGTTTTTTGCCCGACGTCGCAAAGGCGCCTTCGCCTCGAGTGCGAGTTCAAATACCTCTTCCACTCGCTTCACGAAATGAAAGCGAAGGCCTTCCAGCGCATCCTTTGAGACCTCGGCAACATCCTTTTCATTCAGATGAGGAAGAATGAGAGTTCGAATACCCACCCGTTTCGCCGCGAGAATCTTTTCTTTGATTCCTCCCACCGGCAAAACCTTTCCGACGAGCGACAACTCGCCGGTCATCGCCAACCGAGAGCGAATTCTGCGCCCGGAAAGCATACTCATGAGTGCGGTCGCCATCGTAATTCCGGCAGAAGGGCCATCCTTCGGGATCGCACCCGCCGGGATGTGCACATGAAAATCATGGGTCTTGAAATACTCCGCTCCAAGTTTCAGGTTCGCTGAAGCATGCTTCTTCACGTAACTCCATGCGATCGAAGCACTCTCCGTCATCACCTCACCCATCTGCCCGGTCAGCTTCAGCTGACCCGTACCTGGAATGTCCGTCACCTCAATAAACAGAATCTCCCCGCCCGCTGCCGTCCAGGCAAGGCCAATAACCACGCCTGGCGTGGTCACGCGATCGAGCATCTCGCTATGAAACCGCTTCGGCCCGAGCCAATCGAAAAGATCCTCTTCGCGTACCACGATGCGACCGCCTTCCGAGTCGTTACGCACAATTGCACGCTTTGAACCCGCCGACCCGGTCATCGATTCCTCTCGTTCGACAATTTGGGCCGCGGCCCTCCTCGCGAGTTTTCCAATCTGTTTCTGTAAATTTCGCAAGCCAGGCTCGCGCGCGTAGTCCGCAATTATTTTTCGCAATGCCGCCCGTTCGATACGCAACTGATTCAGCCGCAGGCCGTGCGCATGAAATTCCTTCGGAATCACATGCCTCAGCGCGATGTCTTCCTTCTCCTCCAACGTATATCCGGTCAGCTCGATGACCTCCATTCGATCTAATAACGCCGGTGGAATCGACGAGGTGGTATTCGCTGTCGCAATAAAGAGCACATTCGAAAGGTCAAAAGGCACGTCCAAGTAATGGTCGATGAAATTCAGGTTCTGCTCGGGATCTAAAACCTCGAGCAGCGCGCTCGCCGGATCCCCGTGAAAACTCGAACCGACCTTATCTATCTCATCAAGCATCAAGACGCAGTTCTTGCTCCCCGCTCGCTTCACGCCGTTGATGACCTTTCCCGGCATCGCCCCGACATAAGTCCGGCGATGTCCCTTGATCTCAGCCTCATCCCTCATACCTCCCAGAGAAAACCGATAGAAATTTCGACCCATGGTCTGCGCGATCGACTTTCCGATCGAGGTCTTGCCGACCCCGGGTGGACCAACCAGACAAATAATCGAACCCTTCTTGTCATTTTTGAGTTTCCGCACGGCCAAAAACTCAAGAATTCGTTTTTTTACTTTTTCGAGACCGTAATGCTCGGCATCGAGCATCGCACGGGCCTTACGAAGGTCGATTTCCTCCACGGTCACAATCGACCACGGCAGAGAACACAACAACTCAAGGTAATTCCGCAAAACATTGAACTCGGGGGAATTCTCCGACAGCGTCTCGAACTTGCTCACCTCTTCAAGCGCGATCTTTCGAACATTTTCGGGCATGCCGGCCAGCTCGATCCGCTCGCGAAAAGTTCGGCTCGACTTCTCTTTGTCGTCTTCCTCGGTGCCCAGCTCTTTCTTGATGACCTTCAGTTGCTCCCGAAGGAAGAACTCTCGCTGCATCTTGTTGATCTTGGTATTGACCTCTTGGCTAATCCGCTTCTGAACGTCAGCAACATCCTGCTCACGCCGCAGATGCAACAACAGCCTTTCAAAACGCGTCTTGACCTCAAGAATCTCCAGAAACTCCTGGGCCTCCTTTCGCGGCAAAGCCAGCGCGTAGGCAACCAAATCCGAAACCGTCCCGGGGCCTGGCGCGTTAATCATGGCCATTCTCATTTCGTCGGTGAAGAAAGGATTGGCCTCCGCGAGTTTTTTTACACTCCCCACCACCGAACGAGACAAAGCATCCATCTCCGTCGACTTCTCGGCCACATCATCAAGATACTCCACCTCAAAAACAAAATGAGGATCCTCCGACAACACCCTTTTAGTCCGGAAGCGTTTCATGCTGTGAACCAAGAGATTTACCGAGCCGTCAGGCAGCTTGAGCCGTTTGAGGATTTTAACGACGACGCCATGCTCATACAGATCTGCCGAGGACATCTTCTCGCGTGGGTTCCCCTCTCTGGTCAAAACCAAGCCTAACAAACGCTGGCGACTGATCGCCTCCTCGACTGTCGAGATGAAACGCGGCAGATGCACGATGACCGGCGCCATCAGGGTGGGATACAGCGGCGAGCCATTCATCGGCAGCACAAAAAGATTCGGCGGCAGAAGCTGATCCTGACGGACCAACTCTGATGGTTTCTCTGGAGAATGGGAATCCGCCGGAAGGGAATTTTGCTCGTCGTTCATTTTTTTTCCCGCTAGTCTTGAAAGGCAGGACACCCCACCACGAAGACGGGGCCCTGCTTTGAACTATGGGAACCACACGGCATTTGGCAAGAATTCCGAGCCTCTTTCTTTCGACCCTCCTACTCCTTGAAATAACGGATGTTTTCGCTTGTGCGAAGGCGCAGGCCGCCTTCTATGACTCGAAGACCTACTTCATGTCCGTCCTCGGCGCCCACGATGCCCTTCAGCCCACGGCCCTCAATGGCGCCCTCGCTGCAGACGCACCGTTACTCTCGTTATTGAGCATCCGAGTCCGGGCAGAGAGAGGACTCATAGCGCCAGAGCTGACCCATTGGATGGAGTTCGGCTTTGGCTTCAGCAGCGCCTTCGGCCAAGGCGAGATCAGCGGTTTTGGATTTCAGTCCCTTTCGCAATCCCTGACCCAGTTTGTCGTCATACCCGCCGGAGTGACCTGGTGGGTTGTCCGAAGCAGTTTCGTCGACCTTGGGCCCAGCCTGGGTCTGGGCATGGTATTCGCGGCCAACCACTCTCAAGTGCTCACCAGTCCGGATACTGGCTCGACAGAAACCTTAGTCAAGCAAAGCGCTGGGATCGGTCCGGCCATAGACCTTCTTCTTCATGCTCGCCTTTGGTTCTCAAAATATTTTGGCGCTGACGTCGCCGGCGGGCTCCGCTATGTCGGAGCCACGTTCGATGGGACTCAGGGAAAGACCTGGGCAAATCTTCTCGGCTACAACGTCACCTTTGGAGCGACCTTTGCTTTTGGCGGTGTCCGAGGCACAGGGCGGGCCCAGGTCGAGGTCATTCGAGCTGCTAAGGAACCGCCGAAAGGATCGACACGTTGATTTTATCGAGCATGTCTTTTGCCCTCGAGGTATCTGTCTCGTCCACGCCTTCATATCCCCGCGGCTGCCCATCATCGCCTAACAGTTCCACTTCTTCATCAGTACCGACCGCGACGGTCACGCCGCCCATCACCGCTTTTGCTTCGATCCGATAACGGAGCCTGAGCTGAAGGTACTTTTTTCGAGGCGAACCGTTGATCCGATACTCATGATACCGATCTCTCGACTGAGTGTAGATCCATTCCGTTTTCAACGACCGCGCAGGGAGCTTCTTCAGCTCCAGTGGCTCGACCTCCTCAGGATCACGCTCCACGACCTTCCAGCCGCGTAGCGCGCTCTCAATCCCCTTCCAGGTCATATCAAAAGGGTACTCGAAAGTTCTCTCATTCGAGTAGGTCGCATAAGACTGACGCTTCACGCCCGGCCCCCCGGCGCATCCAACGACGAAGAGCGCTCCGAACAGAAGCAACGAACTCCGCCTCAAGACAACGGAAACGACGCTCATTTCTGCCTCGCTGTTCGAACATCGACGATAATACGCACCGGCTCTTTGAGCTCAAATACTTCCACAGGATGATTGGTCGCCAAACTCAAGGAGAAGGTCCACGACTCATCCTCCAACTTCGGAAACAACTCAATCGAGCTAAACATCTTGCTCTTCTTGAACGCCTTGACGACTCGGGCCGCATCAAAAGCCAATTTGGGCTTACCCCAAACGGTGAGAACAACTCGCTTCTCCTCGGCGTTGACCGCGATCTGATAATACGGAGCTCGCTGAATGGCGGCCGGCTCGCCGTTCAGCGAGCCTTCTAGGTCGATGACGATCCGTTCGTATTCCGCGTTGAGCGCCCGTCGAATGTCCTTCACGACCACTTGATCGATCGCTCGATCACCCCCGACGATCAATCCATCACGTAGATACGACTGCGACTTCTTCACATCCGCCGTATGCACCGAGTCGGGTCGAATAACCCCCTGGGCAGAGTGACCCACCAGGGTGGCCATTGCCCCAAAGATGATTCCACCCACATATCCGTACTGGCCCAATCGCATCCCTATCATGCTCTCACGGTACGCCGGCTCGCCCGCTCACGCAAGACACGGACCACCACAAGCATGAACGCCCAGGGTAAAAACCAACCTGCAATTGCGCCCAGTCGAGCCCCGGGCGGCCCCATCTTCCTCTCAAAGCGCGTATCCACCTGTTCGATCCGACCGCAAAAGCCAAGCCCCCCATTCGTATCCACGTCAGCTCGCGGCGGATTTCCCCCCGGGCTCCGATACTCAGGGAACGCGTCACTCATTAGACACCGCGAGCTCTCCGAGGGCGGGCCCCCTTGGCGGCCGCTGATCACGAAGAAATGCGTACTTTCGGCGCCCAAGTGACCTGCGGGCATCGAGGCGCTCGTCAAAAACGAGGCATCTAATCTCAGGCGATAACGCCCGGCGGGCAGCGCCGCCGTGCTCAGTGATGCATCATAGTTTCGATACCCGGAGGGCGTAGAAAATCGATCGTCAAGCGACGTAACCGAGACCGGGCTCCGCGCCTCAGTAAAGAGACTGAGGCGCGTATTCATCGGAGAGAAGAGCCCAAAGGCGATGACTGAGAATTCAACCCGACCCCCTGCATGCCGAAAAACATACTCACGACTCGATCCCATGGAGAGCTGATCGACCAACGCGCTCTGACCCGCGCGAAAGGTCAGCTCGGCGGTGTCCGCCGGGGCCGTGGGTGAGCAACTGACGGAGACGCTGCCGACGTCAGCGACCTGCCCCCCCGCCAAACTCAGTACAACGAGATCGCTCGCAGCGCTCTCGGTCAAAAAGGTTCTTGCGAACTTCCGCCCGCCACAAATGGACGTATTCATCGACTGGAAAAAAGTAGAGAGCGACGCCGCGTCTGAAAGGTAAGGCTCCGCCGAAATAGCGTAGGCGCCTCCCTCGAGCCCATCGATCTGAAACGAACCGTCCGGATTCGTGATGGCACCCGCAAAAACACTGCCCCTCGACAATGAGATCGCCGACACATGAGCCCCGAAGACCGCGGCGCCACTGGGTCCGACAATGCGCCCACGAAGCTTGGCACCCTTTCCGACGCCATAAATGGTTCGTGACGCTGCCTGGTCATCGCAATCCAAAGACGCCTGATCACTGGCCTCAATGGGCAGCATCGTCGCCTGCATTACGCCCGAATGAGAAAGCCCCACCGCATGCCCCAACTCATGGGTGAGCACATTCTCCAGAAAGACCCGAGGGCGACCCGGCACCCCTCGATTCACAAAATACGAGGGACCGGTCGTGTCGACCGGATCGAGGGAAAATTCAAAATCAAGATCATTGAAAACGATATCCGCTTCCAGAATCTCGCCCGACTCGGGTTTGTACCAAACCTGAGTCATTCCGATAATAGCCGGCCCGAGTCTGGACCCATCGGTTCCGTTCGATTCGAAATGCAGACTCGACAACCCGTCATACTCGACAGCACGCTCAAACACGTTGAGGTCTGTGCCCTGCCAGTAATCAAAACCGATCGCCCCCTGCGATGCGGCATTCCACCGCTGCAACCCTTTGACAACCGCCGCAAAGAGATTGCTCGCCGAGACCCCGGAGTTGTTGTTGGGATAGCCGGCCAAATTGAAGCGGGCGTCGTTTTTCCAACGAATGGACTTTCCCTCGGAAGAAAGAAAGGGCGTGTAAGCCCAAGTCACCCCTGGAAAAATACAAGCGATGAAAATGACTAGAAATTTGAGCAAGCCCATCCTTGGCACCCTCATTCATTGATCAATTCATTGATCAAAAGGAGGGAGCCTACCGGCGATAGCGGCTGAGAAGAATCAGCGCCACACCACCGCCAAGCAGCAGCCAGAGCCAATTCCTCGTCAGAGGACTCCCTCCCTCTTCATCAGAGGAAGGTTGCAATGAGGATGCCGAACCCTCCACCAGAGAGGGGGGAAGAGCGGAGGGGACCGGGGACGGGGAAGCCACCGAAACTCCAGGAAAAGGCGCGGGTGGCGTCGCGCCCCCCTGAGAAGCGATCAGCTGGCGAAGTGCTCCCAGGGTCCATTTTTTTGCCGGTTTGGTGTCACCTTGGGCCTCGAGTTCGCGCCGGACTTGACGGTGAAGCGGATGCTCGAGCGCGCTGGTTCCGGCGCCATCAAGCACCTCATCGCCCCCCTCCTCTGTTTTGACGGTGAACTTCCCCATCATCATGCCTCGGACGTCAAATGCCGTACGCCCTTTGGCATCGGGCACCCCAGGGCTCAGAAAAACCACCACTTCCTCATCAGGCTGAAACTGGGCCACGCCGCTGACCTGCATGCCCACGCCGTCGACCTCGCCCCCCAATTCCCGCATGAGAATCAGTCTCTGCTCACCGGAGTCTCCCTTCAGGCGCTCTGACACGATCAGCTCATAGTAAGTGTAAATTCGGCGACGGCCATCCCGGGCGAGCCCCCAATCTGAGAACCGAGCTCCCACCGCGCCACGCACCACCAGGGGTGCGTCTTGCACGGCATCTTCAAAGGGAACCTCGACAAAGCTCGTCCCCCATACCGGGTTCATGCCGATCCCTATTGCTAGTGCTATTCCGAACAGCCCCAACGATCTCATCCTCACAGTGTACCCCCTTGCAGAGCCCCCAGGGGAGTGCTATTCGAATTTCCTCTTCAATAGGTGGATCATTAGCTCAGTTGGTAGAGCAGGTGACTCTTAATCACCGGGTCGGAAGTTCGAGTCTTCCATGATCCACCATTTTTTTAGCCACTGCCCCCTCGAAATCCTCGGAACCTAGAAGCGAGCCACGGTGAATAGCTGGAAGCACGCTTGTGCGATCTGGCGCGGAACGCCTGGCACGGGAGATACGGCTAGATATTTCTCCATCATGTTCTGCAGGTCCTCTCGCAGGCGGGCGAGCGAGTCGGCGTCGGTAGCCAGCGTGTAATTGACGAATGCGGAGGCGCGGTTTTCGTAGTCGGTATCAACACGCCGGGAAGCTTCGGCCAGCAATCGCTTCATGTACCGCTTCTGCAATAGCTTATGATTCAGTCGATCGAAAAGCACATGGAACTTCCCGTCGTGCGACACTTTCAGCAGGCCGAGACGCTGGAAGCGCACTACGGCGTCTTTGACCCGTGAAGCCTCCAGCCCGAACAGCTGGCCTACATTCTGGCAGTCCAACGGGGCTATGCCTCCGGCACCGGTCTCCATCAGATAAATCAGCAAAGGTAAACTCATGGGATCAGTCAGTAGCTCACGGTCCGAGGCATGGATGGTGCGCACCTTCCTGACTTTTTCTTGTTGGCTGAGGCGGCGAGTATAGTGAGCGCGCTCCCAAGGCTCTTGTGCTGAATCCCGAAGGGCCAACGTTTCCAAAAGCGAGGTTTCTTCGTCAGGCAGACGAAGTGATTTGGCCACTTTCAGCGCCTGGTGAACTGTAAGCCTCCTCTTGCCGGTCAGGATCATCTTGAGGGTCGAGCTGCTTAACCCCAGCTTTCCAGCATAGGACGAGATAGTCAGCCGGGGCTGGCCCTCTTTCGCGGTTTGAAAGGCGGCTTTGAGGTAGTCTTGGCTATTCATGGGTTCAGTTGCCGACGGAGCTTCCCCCGATGGCGTTGACCGGTGATGCTTTGAAATACAGCGCGCTCACGGATACTTCGCCTATAGGTCCGTAGGCGATCTCGGCAACGAATTCGCCGTAGGGGAACCAGGGACCATCCAAAGACGCCTGAATTTTGCGGGCCAACATCAGGTAAGCGTAGGTGTGCGTGCCGAGAGGCAGCACGTAAAACGAGGTGATGCGAATCGCCCGGCCCTGCGTGCGCGCGAACTCCACGTGTTCGGCCATCAACGCCGCGTACTCAGGGCTCGCCAACAGAGCCGAGACTTCGATTGGGATGCTCGCCTGGGCGGGGGACGTGAACGACGCGATTAAGCAAGCCAAGGGTAGAAGCAGGGTTCTCATGAAGAGGGCTATACGGTCCCCGCCGGGGGTTGGCAACCACCCCCGGCGCATGATGCGGATTTCAAGTCACAGATTGTGACCGAGGAATTGTACGCTTACGTCACCGTAGCGGTTGATCAGGGTGATCTCCTGACGAACGATCGTAGGTCCGGAGCACAAGGCGACCCGCGCGCGGCGGTTGAGAATCTCTAACGCGCTCACGTAGACGTTTAGGCGGCCATCAGCCTCCAACGCGCCGTAGGACACGGGAGTCATCCGGCTCATGCAGCTATTCAGTCTAAAGCGAAGGTGGATCACGGTTCCATTGGCGATACAGGTCATGCCATCGGGGCAAAGCGGTTCGATGGAAACGACTTCGCCAGCGATTGGAACCAGGCGCGTGTCCGTGGGAAGCAGGTTATAAGAGACCGTCTCTTCAGCCGACGCCGAGAGTGAGATGAGAAGTGCGGATAAGATAAAACCGAGTTTCATAGGATTCTCCAGTAGGTTGAGTTTTTAGCTTGTTGCGTCATAACCGCAGAGTCTCCCTCTGTACACCCGTCTCCGCACTCGAGGTCGCGATTCGCGTCACGTTTTGTGACTGGCTCAAAAAGCAATTCGGAGCGAGCCCGACGAATTCGCCATTCCATCCTCAATCCACGATCGCCCGGCGCCTCTTCCCCAGCAAATCGCCCGTCTCTCCATCGAACCAGCTCACCCACTCTCCCTCCGGGACCTCGAATGCAGGTCGCGGTTTCACTTGGGGGCTGCTCTGGAAATAAACTCGCTCAGCTGCGGAAAACCGAGCCTCACCCAGCCAACGCACGGTTGAGAGAGGCGGAAGGTCGAACGAGCCGAGATCACTCTCTCTCCCTGTTTCTCGGCCCGCGCGATCGTACCGAATCGTCAGACCTCGCGGGGGTTCTAGCCTGAGGCCGTTCGCCATCTGACGCCACTCTCTCACCGCGCTCAACTCACTTGCTCCTGAAGAGAGTTCCCTCAACTCAACGACCGGTGACGCTTTTGAATAGGGGACAGGGGGCTTTTCTTTCATCTCTTCCAGTTTCGCCTGAAGCGGCGTAGGCACAGTCGGCGTCGGAATTGCGGGGTCATGACTCCTCGGCCACCCAAAATACAGAGCGGCATAGAAACCCATCAGCACCAGGACGACCGTCGTTCTTCTGTTCATGGCACTCCTCAGTGCACCGAAAGCTGGTACTCAAGCACTTCCGGCTCGGGCGATCCATTTGCCGCAAGGACTGAAACCCGAAAAAATACTCGTTCCCCTGAATGCGCCGTTTTCCGAACCTTCAACCAAAGTCCGCTCCCCGGGCTACGATTTCCCAATCCCCAGGTGCTGAGAAAGGAATTGCCGAGCGGAAGCCAGGTCTGCTCGATGTCATGCGTCGCTCTCACAAACGAAAGCCCATTCACCTTTTGGTAATAGAGTTCGACAACGGGTTTCCCGTCCTTGCCCAGGAGTTGGCCCGAGTTGTGAGGAGATCCGATGAAATCCACTGGCCCGCTCAGAATTTCCACCTGCACTCTCAACCCTGCTGCCGTCAGCTCGTCGCGATTCTCGATGTCAAACCACACCTGCACCGTCTCACCCGCATCGAGGTCTCCATTGCGCTCGGCCCGACTCGCATCAATGACCTGCAAAGAAAATCGATCAAGACCCAATTCACGTTCATTTGCCCGAAGCTCATCCACACCATCCTCAACGGAAGGCTGGAGCGCTCGTGCCCAACCCTGCTGAAGCTGACGCACTCGATACACGCCACGCCTTTCCAGAGCGCGCTGAACGGCCTCCACCTGCGCCGCGGAAAGGGACATCAGCTCCGCCGCTTCGACGAGTGCCCTTGCCATCTGCGTGAAACGAATAGGCGAATAGACGACCGCGGTCGGGTGCGGCAGTAGGCGGACCGCCTCATGAGCCAGCCGGATAAATAGTCCCCGATCCTGCTGCAGAGATTCGTACACATCCCACAACATGCCCGTGGCAAGACTGCTCGCATTGTGGATGCGGTCCCATCGCTCAAATGACCTCGCCACATTCCGTATAGTCACTCCATTTAAGAATGGCCACCCAAGCCCATCGGGATAGCGGTAAGGAACTCGTTCGTCCCTCGCGGAAAAGCCGTCCGCGAGATCGGCGCAGGTCGGAAACCGCGAATCGTAAGGAGGGCAGCGATGCGCGCCACGCGCCGAAGAACGCGCGCCAAAAAGACTCCCCATCACCCAAGGGCTAAAAACCTTCGCATCGAGGCCGGACGCAAGCTTGGGTTGAACGTACACGAGAGCCATGACATCCGAAATCGCCTCGTTCAACGCCCCGGCCTCGTCGTTAGGCAGCCGATTCAGGTCGTAAACCATCGAATAGTGATCGCTCGTTGAAAGATGTTGAAGCTCGTGCGCGATCACGCCACCGTCTTCGGCAGTAGAGATCCCCGCTTGCCTGGGGGAGGTTCCGAAGCAGGCCTCTCGGCGAAACTCTCCGTTCTTCAACGGAATCCGCACCACGAACGCGTTCTCTTCCAACCGGCAATGCGCCACGAGACGCAGGGGCGTGGAAGGTGCGGATATAGCAGCCTCCGCCAACATTTGCTGAAATGCGTCCCCGTGCGCATAGGCCATGCCCTCGGCAAAACGAGAATCGCTTCGGTCAAAACGAAACTCCTGCTTCTCCGAATAGGCGCCGTATCGGCCACTGCATGTCAGCCCGTTTCGAACATCCACCCGGTCGCCCGCCAAGACCCCTTGCCCTCGCAGTCGACTCAGCCCGAGCTCACGCTTGAGACTCTCGACATCGTCCTTGGCTGACACTCGCAAGTCCGTCCGCCCCGACTGGGAGATCGGATCAGGATCAAATCCTAACGCCACACCCCGGGCCCCCACCCCCGAAACCAGCCGATCAGGGGCGCAACGCCCCTCCCCGTCCGAACGGTCGTCTGAAGCGCACGCTGCCCACAAACAGCCTCCCACCACCATTGCGATCATTCCCTGAGCCGAAAACCCCCGAGACCCCATACTCAAGGCCTAACCCAGTCACCCCCACACAGCAAAAGGAGCTTGAATTTTTCATGGTATGACGCATTATGTTATGTACTATGGTCGCGGCCATGACAATTCGCAAAAATGGCTGGCTCGCCTCTCTTCTCCTCCTTGCCTGCCCGGCCTGGGCCGGTTCTTATGCCGTCATCGGAGATGCCGGACTCTGGAACGCGAAAACACGCGGCGTACGCGATTCCATTCATCGAGCAGACATCCACGATCTCGTCATGCCCGGCGACAATCTCTACCGAGGTCGCTCCTACGATACGCACTGGGCCCCTTGGCGCGAAAAGGGGTTCACCTTTCCGGTCGTGGCCATCGGCAATCACAACGGCGGTTACGCAGAGGAAATCGAGTACTTCGGGATGCCGGGAGAATTTTATAGCGTCCATCCCGAGCCGGGCGTTCTCTTTATCGTTCTCAACTCTGACAATACCCGTTCGATCAGAAGACAGACGGAGTTTCTCCGAAAGGAACTCACTCAGGCACGAGAAAAGCTTATTTTTGTCGTTTTCCACCACCCATTCGCGACAATCAGCCCCAGACACGAGTGGGAGGAGAAAGAGGACTTTCACCTCAGCACCACCCCGCTCCTGCTCGCATGGCGCAATAAGATCACGGCCGTCTTGCTTGGGCATGACCATCTCGCAACCTGGTTTGAAATGGATGGACTACAGGCCTTCGTCTCGGGCGCGGCTCATGAAGTGCTCGCGACCCAACCGGTCACCGGGCGACAGCGCGGCCTGCGCATAAAAACCCAATGTCTTTTGGGGAGCCAACCCTCCTGGCTGCGCTTGGAAACCGACCCTAAAAACGGAATCGCCCATTTCGATTTCATCCGCGCTCAGGATGACACGATTCAATGCTCGGCTTCGCTCCCCCTAAGAAGTCACTAATTCCAGATCCATCACCAGTTTCCTGAGGGCGACAATGACCTGCTTGCTGTGTTCATGCCCCCGCGTCTCCAAAGTAAGGGCCACCTTGGTCTGATCGATATGCGCGGAAGGCTCGCTTCGATCATGAATTGCTTGAATAATATTCGCGCCTTCGGCCGCGAGTAAGGCTGTCAGACCCGCCAAGGTACCTGGTCGATCCGACATCAATACGTTCACTCGGATCCGTCTCCCCGCATGAACCAATCCACGATCGATGACCCGTCCCAGGACATTCACGTCAATGTTCCCGCCGCTGATCATCACGACCACCTTTTTGCCGCGAATCTCTTTTTTCCTCTCTTCAAGCACTGCGAGCGAAAGCGCGCCCGCCCCTTCACTGACGATCTTCGCCTTTTCGAGCAAGACAAGAATTGCCGCCGCGATCGCCTCGTCATCCGCCGTCAGCCACTTATCCACCAATGGCGCAATCAACTTCCTCATCCGCTCACTCGCCTCCGCAACGGCAATCCCGTCCGCGAAAGTATTCGCCGATTCCAATTTGACCGCATGGCCCGCTCGAATCGAGTTCACCATCGAGGGCGAGCCCTCCGCCTGGCAAGCCCAGATTTCCGTCTGCGGCCGAAGCCCCTTCACGGCCGTGGCCACGCCTGCGACCCAACCCCCTCCGCCCACGGCGCCCACGATGATGTCGACGTCCGGGAGGTCATCAAGAATTTCGAGACCTGCGGTACCTTGTCCGGCAATCACACCGGCGTCATCAAAGGCATGGATATACACCCGTCCCGATTTCTTCGCGATTCGCTGCGCTTCCGCATATGCATCATCATAGCCCTCGCCAAATTGAATGATCTCCGCTCCCAGCGCTTTCGTATTCTGCACTTTGAGCAATGGAGCGGTTTTCGGCATCACAATCAGCGCGTCCACCCCGAGGGCTCGAGAGCCCCAAGCTACCCCCTGAGCATGATTGCCCGCGCTGGCGGCCACCACGCCACGGGCTTTTTCCGCCTTCGTCAGCAAGGCGATTCGATTCGTCGCACCACGAATTTTGAATGAGCCGATCGGCAGCATGTTCTCAAGCTTGAGATAAAGCTGGCATCCCAGGCGCTCAGAAAGCCAGGCGTTGTATAAGAGCGGAGAAGGCCGGAGGTACCCTTTCAGAAGCTGGCGCGCATTCTGAATATCAGACAGTGTGACCGAAAATTTTTTCGACCCTCGAGTAGTCTTCCGCTTGGCCATTCGAATCCCCTTCTTTCGCTGCATCAATCATGAGCTAACCGGTTGAAATAACAAGATGAATTATTAAATTGAATTGATTCAATAGTTGGTTGACGCAACGCGCCCTGGGGACTAATGTCCCGCTCGAAACGGAGAACCTTGCGTGACCGATCGTTGGCTCCAGTTCCTCTGCGGTCTAGCGATAGCGATGAATTTCGCTATCCCCCCAGTCAGCGCGTCTCCATCCGCCGCCGTTCTGAAAAGCCCCCTCCTCAACTTAGTAGACGACTTCGTTCGAGAGGCGGTATCCGCCACCCCGGAATGGCGGGCCCTTGAAATCAGACGAAACACCATCCGTGCGCAAGCAAGCGGACTCGAGATCGTTCAGTTCGATCGCGAGGTCATGAGTCAGCTTCGTGAGATCCAGGATATCGTCGAAGCGAGACGAAGGATGACCCGCTCTCCACGACCAGGCTCAGAGCGTGAACTCGTCGAGGTCTTAGCCCATTCCAAACTTCAGATGGCTGAAGACCTCGCGGACCTTTCCAGAGGCGCCGACGAAATTCTCACCAGCGAACGATACGACCTCGTCGGACTGGCCCGTGCAAGTGTTCGCGGCACCCCGCCCGCGGAGCTTCAATTTCTCCGCAAAGCACAGGTCGATCCCATTTTTTCGGCACCGCAAGGGCTGAGAATAGTCAGCGAGGCGGAATATCAGGCTGCCGTGCGGCTCTCCCAATCTGGCAGACCACCGATGGCCGCTCTTTCAGCACAAGCGAGAGAGGCCCGAACTTGGTTCTCTCGGCTCGACCACTGCGTCCGTACCTCCCCCGTGATCGAGCGGACCAACCGTCAGCAATTTTTCTTCGCCTCTGATCTCGCTCAATCGCTCTCCATCACCGCGTTCGGCTATATCGCTGGCGCTGGTGAGCACAAAGTCGACTGGAGCTATCTGCCTGTGGATCTCGCTCTCACCGTCTTCGACAAGTGGGCCGGATCGAAAATCTCGTTTGGGAGATCTTCCTTTCGAGTCCGTTACATGTGGGCCACCTTCTACAACGAAGCCAGGGTCGCGCTTGACGCCGCCGTCTATGTCATCAAGCCGGACGATGAACAAACGATCCGTGAACGCCTCCCGATGGCCCAGGCTCGGTCAGAATGGGGCACCATTTGGAACGCATCGAGCACGATCAGCAGCACGACTCTCTCGACCATCCTGGGCGGCCTGGAGTGCTTCTCGCCCTCCGCTGGCACCCGAACGTTTGTCTCTATGGTTCGCCTCGGCAATTCTCTGGCGCGCTCCTTTTTCTTCTATCACGGCCGCCAAATGTACCTTGACCATGATCTAAGCGAACGATAAAATTTTTCTGTTAGGCGTCTCACACGAAAGGCCGATCCAGTATCCAAGATGTCGTACTTAGCTGATCTCCATATTCACTCCACATTTAGCGACGGAAAACTCTCCATCCCTGAAATCGTTGATTTCTACGGTCCGAGAGGGTTCGGCGCGATAGCGATTACGGACCATCTCTGCGAGACTGAAAGCCTCGGCGGCATCGCGGCGCGTTTTATCGGTCATACTCTGACACCTGGCATCTTTCCCCTCTACCTCGAAATGATTCGTACTGAGGCCGCTCGGGCCTTGGATCAGTACAACATGATTCTCATCCCTGGTTTTGAACTCTCGAAAAATAACTTACTCAACGACCGGTCGGCGCACATCGTTGGCCTAGGCGTTGACCGCTTCATTCATGCCGATGCCGACGTTCGGGACCTCTGTCGCGCGATTCGCGCGCAAGGGGCGCTGGCCATCGCCGCGCACCCCGTCTCGACCCGCAAGATCGAGAAGCAAACCTATCACCTCTGGAACCGACGCAAAGAGCTTGCTCAGGAGCTGGATGCCTGGGAGGTCGCCAGCGGGCCCTATCTGTTCTCCGAGGTCTGGAAGAGCGGGCTCCCTATGATTGCGACGAGCGATCTCCATGTTCCGCGGCAAATCCAAGCTTGGAAGACTGTTTTCAGCTGCGAGCGCCATCCAGAGGCAATCTTACAAGCCATTCGCAAACAAGACCTCGAATACAAGTTCTACAGGGAGAACCTCCGCCATGGTGACAGCGCTGACCTTTGCGGCATGGAGTCTGACCACGAGCGTACTCGTCTGGAGCACCTGGCTCACCCTCAAGCGGTATAGGGCCGCCGCGACCCAACTCAAAGCTCCGCTCGGCTTCTTTCCGGTCTCGATCCTCAAACCGCTGAAAGGCGCTGACCCGGGTCTCGAACAAAACCTGCGTAGTTTTTTCGAAATCGATTATCCGGAGTTCGAGCTTCTATTCAGCGTGGCGGATGGCGACGACGACGCAGTTCCCGTCGTTCAGAAACTGATCTCTGAATTTCCCAAGCGGCAGGCCCTCCTCGTCATCGGCGATACCGACCTGGGCCCCAACCCGAAAATCAATAATCTCGTCGGCACTTATGGCCAGGCCCGGCATGACTGGATTCTCGTCAGCGACAGCAACATCCGCGTTCAGCCGAGCTACCTCAAGCGAATGGTTGCCCATGTCGGCCCAGGCGTGGGACTTGTAACGGCGGTGGTCGCCGGCCGCGCTGCCAAGGGAATCGGAGGCCATCTTGAAGCGATGGTTCTCAATACCTACTATACGAGAGGCCTGAATCTCGGTGCTGGCGTCGGTAAACCAGCCGCAATCGGAAAATCGATGCTGTTCCGAAGGTCTGACGCGAAGAGGTTCGGGGGGCTGGGCGCGCTCGCGAACTTTCTGGCTGAAGACTACATGGCGGGCGAACTCATTCGCAAACTCGGCTTTCAGGTCGTCATCATGAACGATCCAGTCGAGCAGTACATCGGCGCGCAGACCTTCGAGGCCTTCTGGCAGCGACACCTTCGCTGGGGCCGAATTCGAAAGTCACAGCTTCCACTCGCCTTCTTTGGGGAGGGCCTCACGCTCCTACCGACGACTACACTCTTCGCCGCAATCAGCCTTCCGCCGCTCTTCGGAATCTCCATCGCGACGGCCATAATGGGCCAGGTCGGCATTTCCTTTCTGTGCGACGTCCTCGTCGTAAGAGGGAGCAAACAGCCTCTCGAATTTCACTTTCCCCTGATCTGGCTCCTTCGAGAGATTCTCGCGCTCCCACTCTGGCTTCACATCGCAAGCGGCAGCACGGTGAATTGGCGCGGCAATGCGCTCAAGTTACAGCCGGGCGGGACCCTAGCCATGAAGCCACGCGTGAAACCCACGTTCCTCTGGGGCGCCGCCACGAGCAGCCATCAAATTGAAGGCGACAACAAGCACAACGACTGGTGGCATTGGGAGACAAAAGGAAACATCGATGGAGGAATTTCATCTGGAAAGGCGACTGATCATTGGAATCGCTTTTCGGAAGACCTCGACCTGGCAGCCTCCCTTGGAATGAACACCTACCGATTCTCGGTGGAGTGGTCCCGAATCGAACCTCGTCAGGGAGAATGGGACCAATCCGCGATCGACTGGTATAAAAACCTGATCAACGAATGCGAGAAACGAAATCTTCTCCCGATGCTAACGCTGCACCACTTTACCTCACCCCAATGGTTCGCGGAGCTGGGTGGATTCAATTCCCCTGAGGCCACCTCCCTCTTCCTGAAATATACGCGCAAAGTCGTCGAGGCGGTCGGTTCCAAAGTGCCGCTCTGGTGCACTCTCAACGAGCCCATGGTTCTAGTCGGGGGCGGCTACCTCGGCAGTTTCATGCCCCCCGCACGGTTCAACCCCAAAGGCGCCAGCCTCGCCTCGGCCACCCTTCTGGATTGTCACGCCCAGGCCTACGACCTCATTCATCGCGAGATCACCTCGCGCTCCGGGCCTTGGAAGCGCGAGCCCATCGCGGTCGGAATCGCCCATAACATGCTCGATTTCATGCCCGCTCGATCCTGGCATCCGCTCGAGCGGATCATCTCCCGCTACCTCTTTCAATTCTACAACCGGGACTGGCTCGACGCGATCACTGGCAAACACCCCAATTTTGGCATCCCCTTCCTCATTCCTCGCTCGCGCCGAGTCCCTTCCTCTTTCGGACGCCGCACCGTCGATTTCATAGGCGTAAATTATTACACAAAAGCCTATGTTCAATGGCGTCCGAAGCAAACACTCGTCCCGGCTGTGGTCGATTCCCCTATTGGCATCCACTTCGCCCAGCCACACGAGACGAAATCAGACCTCGACTGGGCCATCCATCCGCACGGCTTTCGAAAGCTCCTCAAGTGCGCTGCGGGATACGGACTCCCCCTGTACGTTACGGAGAACGGAATTGCGGACCGCAATGATCAGCACCGAAAAGAATACCTTCTCACTCACCTTGAAGCAGTCAGCGAAGTCATCGCAACCGGTGCCGATATTCGCGGCTACTACTACTGGTCGCTGATCGACAACTTCGAATGGGTCAAAGGCTTTGATCCCCAATTTGGGTTGATTCATATCAACTATGAAACCTTCAAAAGAACCGTTCGCCCCAGCGGAACATTTTTCAAAGAGATCATCGCGGCCCACCAAGAAACCGACGGTACCCTCTCCGCTCCCCAGCGTGCGAAGCTCGCCATGCTTCGACGGCCCTAGAAGGTAATCGTCTCGACCTCACTCAAAACCTTCGGATCGGTCCAATCCAAGGGAAACCGACGTCGCTGATAAGCGCAAGAACCCCAAGCGCTCCAGGGGCTCGCAGCCGCGGCATCCACCGCGCCTGGGCCCACCCGAAGATTCGAGCCCGCGAGCTGGGCATACACAGCCGGAGGATCACTAAGCTCGACGATCAGCCGATGGGAGGCTCCAGACCGGTGCCGAAAGCGAGGAAGAGTCCCGCCTTCGTCCCAGTCCGCGACCCCGGGATTCACTGAATGCTTGTCACCGAAGCCACCGAGCGAGGTTGGTGAAAACGAGAGAATTCCCGACAGATGGTCAAACGAAATCCGAAGGATGTCCCGCCAGAGCGGAAGGCTCGCCTCCGAATCCAATTTCTGAACACCCAGCTCCGTCAGGACCTCGGATAATTTCGTAGCGAGGTCACGCCAACTCACCACCTCGACCCGGGCCTCTTCGCTCAACCTACGGTAAAGCGCCCTCTCGTCGATTCCCGCTTCATTCATGACGCGATCGATCCAGCGCCGATAAACCGCGCACAGGCGACAGGCCCCGTCCGCCTCGAAATCCCAGCGCCCCAGCAACTCGAGAAACATTCGAACTCGATCATCCGCGCCAGCCTCTCGCACAAGCAGTTCTTTTTTCGCGAGAATTTTCGGAACCAAAAATCTGGCGTCGACCGCCTGGACATCGCATTGAATCTCTTTCAATGAAGTAAAATCATGCTGCTCACGCTGAGCGAGAAGCTCCGCAATCCGAAATCCCCGAAACGAAAGCGAATGCACGCGGCCGTCTCGGAGCCCACGAGGCCCCCGCCCCTTTGGCCATTGCTCATGATTGGCCGTGGCAACCCATCCCCGCTTGGGATTGAAAAGATGAGGTAACTCATCCGCCGAAAGAAAGGTCTCGAAATCAATCGACTGTCCTGGCTCCGATACCTCGACTCCGAAAACAGGAGGCATCTCTCGACGGGGAACCTTTCCGATCGTTCGATAGCCAATATTCCCTTTCACATCAGCAAAAACGTAGTTCCAACTCGGAACTCCCACCCTCGAAAGGGCCTCATCCATCTCATGGGCGGAACGGACTCCCAAAATATCGAAAATGGGATCGATGTCCTGAGCCCCAACATGAAGCCCCGACCAACGCAGCACGATCGCGGAGTCTCGCCCGGTGCCGAGAGGGAGAATCGGCAAACCTTGCTCGGTACGTTCAAAGGTTTTCCAAAAAATGGGAACACGGAACTTCCACCATCTCACCCAAATCGTCGGGTGCAGAACCTGGGTCCGCTCCAGGCGAGAACGCGGCACCTCCACTAAATCAGCGGTATCCATGTACGAATTGGTGACACCCCAAGCGACTTGTCGATTGAGGCCACTTGCGATGACTGGAAAACCTGGAAGAGACGCTCCGATCGCGTCGATGCCCCCCACGTCCGCGGTGACGTGAACCCAGAACCAAAAAGGTGGAGTCCGGAGGTCGAGATGCGGATCATTCGCAATCCAGGCATGATCGGTATTGCTCCGACTCGGCCCAAGCACCCAGTTATTGCTGCCCGCGCTCTCCACCGGCGATCGAAAGTCGCGACTGAGCGCCGCCACGCCTTCCGGAAGGGCTGAGTGCCCTCGTTCCAATGGTCCAGGCTGGCTTCTGGCATGATCTGCTGCATTGACCTCTTCAGGCAGCAAAATGGAGGCTGACCACGGCAACCCCTCCCCACTGAAAAGCGCTGGCGCGGCGTCTCCAAATTTTTTCGCCCACTCGCTCTCCTCGAGATCGACCAAAAAGCCGCGCTGAGTTTGCGAGAGGCTCTGCATCAAAAAAACTGCGATGCTATCGGCGGGGGTCCAAGCTCGCGGCTCGGCATCATGATTCAAGTATCCCGACTCAAACTCAGGAATCCCCTCACGCCAGGCCTCCGCCATCCCCCGCGTCGCCCCCCGAGAGTAGGCCTCAAGAACGCGAAGATGATCGGATTGAAGGTTTCGCGCCAACCCCTCCGCGCGTCCTGGAAGATCGAGCAACCTCATCAGTACATCGCCGCGAATCCCCTTCTGGCCCACCCATTCAGCCGATTCGCCTCGCAAGGCCTTCCGAAAGAACTCCATCTGCCAGGCGCGCTGTTTCCCATGGTAATAGCCTAAACACGCAAACAGCGAGCGCTGATCCCTTGATTTCAGATGAACGACTTCCTGCTCATCTACCCAATGGCTACAGATGGAAATCGGCTCGTGAGCCCCATCGACGGCGAGGACAGACGGCGAGGAAGCAAACACCAACGCAACAGCAGCTAAGAACAAAGACCCCTCGCGATCAAAATTGGTGCTCTCGGACAGACTCGAACTGTCATGGCTTGCGCCACTGGTTCCTAAGACCAGCGTGTCTACCAATTCCACCACGAGAGCAACTGACTCTCTCAATAGCCCAACTTCAGCCAGGAATGAAGGGCAGTGACGTTTTAATGGTCATGATCGGCTCCGGTCGAGTGGTCATGACACCCATGCATGGTGCTTTCACGCAAATCACCCTGTCCGCCCACTGCAAATTTCGACACGATCCGACTGCCAGAATCCCGAAGGCAGTCCGGGCACTCTTGTTTCTCGGTGCTGCCGACCGGTGCGTGACATTCCCAAACCTTCTTGCAGCTCCCACACTCAAACTCGTAAAGAGGCATCCTCTTCCAATGGTACCTTGAAAACACGCTGAGGGGATGCTTTATAACCCTTCTAGCGAGCCCGTAGCTCAGATGGATAGAGCAGGGACCTTCTAAGTCTCAGGTCGGGGGTTCGAATCCCTCCGGGCTCGCCAACTAACTCGTTTGAATCACAGGCAAATTTAGAATTTTGTTCCTTTTCCACGTCTGGCCAGGACTCAAGACGCCTCCGGCCGGGCCATGCGGGTGACTCCGTCATCAGGAGCCGGTATCCATTGCCCTCAAGACTGCCGCCCAGTTAAAGTTATCCATGTCGCGAAAGAACGATATGGCCTCATTCGTCGCCTGGGAAGGTGACGTCCTTGTCCTCAATGTATTGGGCAAACCCAACGCAAAGCATGACGCCATCGGAAAGCCCAAAGGAAATCAGCTTAAAATCAGCGTCACCGCGGCGCCTCGGTCAGGCAAAGCTACAGATCACATGGTTCGATTTTTGGCTCAGGAGTTTGGAGTTTCAGTATCCGATATTGAAGTTGTATTTGGCCGCATGAACGTAAATAAACAATTACGAATTAGAGCGCCCAAATATTTTCCGGCGGTGATCACAAAGGCTCTGCAGGAAATCGAGTAGGTCGGCCGGGCTGATAACCGCTTCTTTCGGACGAGTTGCGGAAAATGAGATTTCTCTATTTTGCTCCGCGATCAGGGATCTTATACAGAAAATCAGGTGAATGCCGATCCAAACAAGTTCCTACACACACAGTTTCTGTTTTTAATTTCATGAGGCGGGCTTTCTTTTCAAGATTTTTCGCGGTCTCAAAAACTTTTGACACCACACCTGAAAGATCCTGCTTGTCATCCTTTGTAAGCTCATAGATTCCGAGCCGAAAACAGTCCTCATTTTTACGAGTCCAAATGAATTGGTTAAATAATTGCTCTCGGAACTTCTTGGAGAGCGGCCCATTTTTTCTCCATTTTGGTTCGCCTTGAAGTTTTAGTTTACAAGTCATTCCATCTGTCCATTCAATCAACCCAATCTCATCTAGTTTCCTTAAGTAAGACGAGACTGAAACCTTCGATAGAGCGTGCTCTCTCATGATCTCCGTCGGTGAATTTGCCAGGAGCAAGGACTGAAAAAAAGCCAACAGGCCCACTGTATCCGACAAGACCTTTTCTTGTTTCTCCGAATACTCAAACTGATCCCTTGCTGGTTCATCCAAGGCCGCAGCAATATCGGACAGCCTAATGCCAATCGCCTCAATGAGACACATCCATTGCTGAATGCTGATCCCTTCGCCGCGCAACCATCTTTTTATTGTTGGCTCCGAAACGTCTAATCGCCTAGCGAGCAACGAGTAGGTAAGGCCCTGCGATTTCGCGGCGGCCTTAATGATTTTACTCATTTGAGCCATGCTTCCCGGATCCATCCTATGGCCTATAATACGATCCTTTATGGATTACAATACGATCCATTTCGAATGGCGCTGTCCTATCAGGCAAGCAAGAACTAAAGCCGAACTCACCAATAGGAGATATTTTATGAAATCATTAGTCATGGCATTAGGTTTGATCGCTCTGAACTCATCGGCGCAGGCCTTTGACGGCAGATGGCCGCCCACGGAAAAATGTCCGCAGTCGCGGGATCACTTTGCAATCGTAGTAGAACGGGTCTCGGGAACAAATAACTCGCTCTACTGTAAATTGATCACAGGAGAAAATTATAAACACCAGAACGACCCGAGCATGAAGGTGACAGACTACATTGACTGTGTGAACAGTCCACTCGAAATCAACACTCTTGTGCTGATCACAGAAGGCTATCACGCCGTCTTGGATCATCTAGGAAACGAAAGATGTATGAGCTCCGTAGCCTTGGTCAAAGTCATTGGCAAAGTGTCCTATTGATGGGAAAGGCTGCTATGAGTGGACAAGGGCATAGGGTCCCGATCCTGCTCGAGTTCCCCATGGGGGGATTCGCAGAGGCGCAAGTAGGCGCGAAAATTCTGGGCCTACCCCCCGTGACGAAAGCGTCGGGTGCCGATCTCTTTGGACTCGCGCGAACGCACATCATGCAGGGGTACTTCGCGGAGCCCAAATACGGCGGAAACCGCGAGTATGCTTCTTGGGAGTCGGTGGGGCATATCTGCCACTTCAATTATCCGAAGACCAAGAGCAGCTGTCCGCCTCACACCATGTGAGAACCTCTGCGAGGAGCGGGAGCTCGAGCATGTCGCCCTCCTCAAAGAATGCGTGGAGCATCAGGGACCGTTGTAGGTCCGTTTGACTGAATCTTACTTCTTGGCTACTACAAGGCCTTCGGTAATGACTTGGGCCGTACTTTCAGCAGCCTGTTCGATTCCCTGCCTGAATGCCACTTCAGTGTCGCCTGTGATGAACACTTTCCCGCCCAACATCAGCATCTTCTTCTCGGACTCGAATCGGGGCCTACCGGTGCCCGCTTTCGCGATGTCCGGGAAGTAAACAGCGAATTCGCCATTCTTGTTAATAACCTTCGTCGCGCTGGCAACCGAAGCCACGGCCGAACCGTTACCAAGAACCGCAAAGCTTGAGTCGTAACCTAAATCTACTTCGATGACGGCTACCGCGTCCACACCAAGCTTGGCACAGAGAGCAGCTAGCTTCTTCGGATCAGTATGAGTGTTTTCTTTGCCAAATGGCATCGCCCACATTTTAGAAGGCGTATTGTAAGCAGATTGCTGAACAGCGGTCGCGAACGATCCAAGCGCGGCAAGAGTGCTGTTTTCGGTCTCTACCTTACCCATCGCTCGGTAATCCTTGGAACCGATGACGGCGTCCATTGGCACGACTCTCCAACCTGGAACTTTACTCAAGGCAGCGTGGTACCTTTCCAAAGCATACTTCGCGAGGCGCTCCCGGTTGTTCATTTCTTCAGGCTTCACCTCACTTTCATCACCTTTAGCGGCCTTCAAGATCTTGCCGAAGGCTGCCGCGCCGCCGCCGTTGCTTCCACCCCCGCCCACTTTGGGAATATCCTGGTTGGTATAGAGGCTAATAATCGCGATCTTCTTCACGCCGTCCACTTCTGGATGGCGAACGATGCTGGAACATGCTGTCAACACGAATGAGATGGCGAGTAAAAATGGGATCTTGCTATTGAAAGGCTTCATTCAGATCTCTCCCTAGTCGAGAATTAAAATTTAATTTGAGCTTCAAGCGCATATCGACGGAGCGCGATCAAAAAATGAGGTCCTGAATGTTTTTTCATAATTCGCTGATTCTGCGCCTCTGCTCAAGAGGCCGCCTTTGTTTTCTTTCCCGGCGCTTCCGCCGGGGTACCGACAGGCTTCTGATCCACCAGGGCCCGGACTCCGGCCTGAGCTGCCGACAACTGGTCCTGATGCCCTCCGGCACTCTTTGCGCGCTTCAGCTCTGTATTCAGCCGTACGACTTCGCCCCTTAATCGCATGTCTTCCCGCTGCATCTCCGCCACTTTCGAGGCCAACCGCTCGCCCTCACGCTTCGTCACCGTCAACTGCCGCATCGCCGCCTCCAGCCTCTTCTTAGACTCGTCCCCCGTAGTCTGATTTTGAACGTGCGCCCGCTCCTCGAGCCTGTTCAATCGATCCACCAACTGTTGATTGGCGCGCTTGAACTCGTCTAGCTGGCGGTTCCCCTTCTCGAACTTCGCCTGCAAGGCGGAAAACTCCGGCCCCGAACCGCCCTTGTTTCGAGCGGCAAGCTGAAGTGATGCCACCTGTTTTCTATAGTCCTCTAGCTTGATGCTCATTCCGCGGGCATCCTCCTTGCTTGCGGCAAGAAGCTTCTGAACATGAGCAATCTTCGCCTTCGCGACTCCCTCATCCGCGGACACCTTCATCTCATTTCTGCTGCGATCCAGAGTCCCTGAAAGCTGCTTGATCTGCTCTTTCGCACGAGTCAATGCAAAGTCCTTTTGACGGAGACTTTCGTCCCTTTTTCGGATCTCCTCCTGCATCGTCTGGCTCTTCGTCTTAAACTCCAACTCCTTCTGTCGGATGGAAAGATTCACTCTCTTGGAGAGTTCCTGCAGGCGGCCCTTCTCCTGAACAACCTCCGTCATCAAGTTATCGACAATTCGCTTAGCTTTCGGATCCTTTCCGTCAAGCTCCGCCGCCGCCGCCGCCGCCCGTTGCAGCGTCTGCTCCAGCCCACTCATGTCCCCGTCTGCTGACACCAATAGTTCCGTAGTCGGTGCCGCCGCATCTGCCGGGACGGCTTTTTGTTCACCCTTGCCCATACTGAACAATTTTTTAAGTAGTTTTTGGATGATACTTTGCTCATCTTCGCCTCCCGAATTTTCTGAAATCTCGGGACGCTGGGCCTCCAGCTCCTGGATCTTTGCCTGAAGCGAGGAAATCGTGGACTCGTAAGCGGCAATCGCATCGCTCGACGGCGCAGTGGGTGACCCTGCTCCGACCGGTGGCGCCGCTTGTTCGCCCCGACCAAAAAGTTTTCTCCAACCCTTTTTCTCCTTCTCTCCGCTCCCTTGAACCACCTGGACCACCGAGGTGCCCGCTTCGCCCGAAATTTTCGCAGTGGCCTCTCCTTCTGCGGTCCCACCTACCCGAACGATTTCATGCTCTTCGATCGCGCGCTTGACCGTTACCTCGCCCAGCTTCAGTGGCCGAACCGCCTTCTTAAACTCGTCCGGCGCGAGAAGCACATCATATGCTAGGTCAGCTAGCTGAACATATTCCTTCGGCTTTGTGCTCCCTGACGCCGCCGCCTCGAACCATTCCGTGGTGATCCCACCTCCGGTCTGAATACTCGATAATAGACCGCCCAATTCACTGTTCAAATCGATCAGCGCGATAATCTCGACGATCGAAGGTGCCCCGTATCCACGTATAAGAACTGAAGTGGTGACCTGCGAGAGCCGCCTTAAGCAGCCATCAAATGAGGAATCCCCGGTCTGTTCAAATTTTCCGGCCTTCAGTTGAACCGTCAAATTTTTAAAAAATTCCGCTTCGGCAAAAAAGGAAATCCCGATGGCCACCCGATCCTTGAACGCACCACACTCAATGGTGAATGGCGAAGTCAATCGGGTGAGCGGCCGGACTCCGGCATCAACCCCCTCGATGGGTTGAGGGCCCAGGCGTCGATAAGTTTCGAACATCAGCTCAAGCAATGAAGCCCTGAGTTGCAATTCATTGAGTTTCGGATTTCGAAGCGCAGCAGAGATGAGATCAGAAACACGACCCATGTGGGTGGTGGTAAAGAGAGTGTCGTAATAGATTTTTGCCTCAGCACCCAGAACGGAGGTGATTCCCAGCAAATTAGCCATCGATCAACCCTCCCTTCCCGTAAACGCTCGAGGTGGGCTGACTTTTCTCGGCAAGATCCCGCAATACCCGACCCAGCCGAAATGCCAGTTTTTGTCCGACAATTTCCGCACGAAGCGCCAGCCAGTCGCGGGTCAAACTCCTCGTCTTCTCTACGAAAGCAGCATCTCGACAGATTGAAAACAATTCTACTTCCTCAGACACGCGCCCATGAAACTGAGTCACTCCCTCCATTACCGCATCGAACGACCGGACCCTAAGATCATTTAGATAAGGCAAATCACACCAGCCCAGATGCAACGCTAAAAAAATCAGCAATGACGAACTCAAGATTGCGTGTTCAAACGCCTCGACGTTCAGTTCCCTGGCTGCTATCAAACGAGTCGCCGGAATGGCTTCGCACAACTCATCGACAAAGATCACACTGAAAAACGGTTCCAGAGAAATGGATCGACCCCACAAGGGGCCAACCAACCGCAAAACTGCGTCAGAGACCTCGTAGGATGAAAGGGCCATCGGAACATTGAAGATCTTCCCCGTTCCGCTCCCTTGCCGATCACGGGGCTGGATGCTCAGAACAGACCGCACCCGCACCGCGGCACTCTGGAATGGCAACACGCTATCGATAAAATCTGGAAAAAAGAGGGTTCCCGCGGACGAGTAGCGTTCCAGCTCCTCATCGGAGAAAAAATCCAGCGGACCCTTCACGGATACATACTTTTCATTTCGGCGGAGAAAGACGTAAACCGGCGCAGGAAGCAGCGCATAGGGCTGCATCGTATTCGGCTGCAAGGGTCGAAGCTGCGCCCCCTCTTCACGACTGAGTTTCTTGCGATCAAAATCCATGCGTGAAAAAGCCACTCTCCTTCATAGATATGTCGGAGAATCCGCAGGTTAAGTTGAATCAGTCAGCGAAATGACAGGCGCCCTCGTGAGCAATCAGCCCGTCCGCCCTCAACTGTCGGAGTATTGGCACTTCCTCGGCGCACCTCGCCTGCGCCTTCGGGCAACGGGGATGAAAATAGCACCCGGACGGTGGCGAAAGAGCCGAGGGAACGTCTCCCCTCGGAATAATCCGTTCCCGTCGGTATTCCGGATCTGGAACCGGAATGGCCGACAACAGTGCCTGCGTATAAGGATGACGCGGCGAAACATAAAGCTCCTCCGCCTGTGCCAGCTCCGCGACCTTCCCCAGATACATCACGGCGACCCGGTTCGAGATATGCTCCACTACCTTCAAGTCATGAGCAATGAAAAGATAGGTCAGGCCAAGCTCCTTCTGGAGATCCTGCATCAGGTTCACGATCTGCGCCTGGATCGATACATCCAAAGCCGAGACCGGCTCGTCACAAACGATAAACTCCGGCTCAACCGCCAAGGCTCGAGCGATGCAGATTCGTTGCCGCTGGCCCCCCGAAAACTCGTGAGGGTAACGAATAATCGTCTCCCGGCGCAGCCCACAGAGATCCAGGAGATGAAAAATTCTCTTCCGTTTCTGTTCCTTGGTTTTGGCAAGGCGGTGAATCTCCAGGGGCTCGGAGAGAATGTCTTCGACCGTCATGCGGGGATTCAACGAAGCGTAGGGGTCCTGAAAAATGATCTGCATTTTCCGTCGAAGCATTCGCATCGCCGTCGGATCCAGCTGGGTGATGTCCTGGCCATTAAAGAAGACCTGGCCGCTCGTCGGTTCGATCAGCCGAAGGATGCATCTCCCCAGTGTCGACTTACCGCAGCCCGACTCTCCCACTAACCCCAGCGTCTCACCTCTTTGAATATCAAAAGACACGCCCGAGACCGCCTTCACACTGGCGACTTCACGAGAGAGAAAGCCACCCTTGATCGGAAAGGTCTTCACCAGATTTCTAACAGACAGAAGTGGCTCCATGTCAGAGGTCCCTCACGCAACGGATTTGATGAGGCAGCTCCGGATCGGGAACAATCGCACGCAACATCGGTTCCTCTCCCCGACAATCCTCACCCACATGCGCGCAACGTTCCTGAAAACGGCACCCTCTAGGCAAATGTAACAGGTTGGGCACAATTCCCGGAATCGTCTCCAGGCGTTTCTTCTTCACTTTACCGGTGGGATCCTGGCTTAACGTCGGGATGCTGTTGAGCAAGCCCCGGGTGTATGGATGCCTAGGGTTCTTGAACAGCTCGTTGACCTTCGCCTGCTCCGCTACCTTGCCCGCATACATCACCACAACCTCGTCGGCCATCTCGGCAACGACCCCGAGATCGTGCGTGATCAAAATGATCGCCATGCCCACCTTGCCCTGCAGGTCCCGTAAAAGGTCCAAGATCTGAGCCTGAATGGTGACATCCAGCGCCGTTGTAGGCTCGTCCGCGATCAGAATGTTCGGATTACACGAAAGCGCCATCGCGATCATCACTCGTTGCCTCATCCCGCCAGATAAATGATGTGGGAAATCATGAACTCGCTTATCGGGCGCGGAGATCCCCACGAGTTGCAACATCTCAACCGCTCGATTCGCGATCTCCGCCCGAGAGAGGTCTGAATGAAGAGCGATGGCCTCACGGAGCTGATTGCCGATCGTAAAAACCGGATTAAGCGAAGTCATCGGCTCCTGAAAAATCATGGAAATTTCGTTTCCACGAATTTTCCGCATGGTCTCCATGTCGACCTTGAGGAGATCCCGGCCCTGGTAAAGAATCTGGCCGCCAACCACCCGTCCTGGCGGCATCGGAATCAAGCGCATGATGGAAAGACTGGTCACACTCTTTCCGCAGCCGGATTCGCCGACAATCCCTAATGTTTTGCCTTTAAAAACATCAAAACTCACGTCGTCGACCGCCTTCACTTCTCCCTCGTCAGTGAAAAACGAAGTGCGTAGATTTTTTACTTCGAGAACCTTATCCATCACAGACACTCCGTCACTTGATTTTGGGATCCAAGGAATCCCTCAACGCGTCGCCGAAAATATTGAACGCCAGCACCACAAAAAACATCGCAGCCGTCGCCCCACCTAGTTGCCACCAAACGCCTCGGGCCAGCTCGAGCTTCGCATCATCGATCATTACGCCCCAACTCGGCTGCCCCTGCACTCCCAAACCAAGAAAGGACAGAATGACTTCAGACTTGATCGCCGACATAAATTGAATGGAAAGATTGATGATCACGAAGTGGGAAACATTCGGGAAAATATGCTTAAAAATTCTCGACCTGTGCGTAGCCCCGAGACTAGTCGCCGCCAGAACGTAGTCACGGCTTTTGTGTTTGATGAATTCGCCTCGAATCACCCGCGCAAGCCCGATCCACGAAGTCACACCAAGCGCGATGTAGATCGAGGTGATTCCCCTCCCCAGAACATACGCGATGGCAATGAGAAGCATGATATTCGGAATCGAGGAAAGTGTCGTATAAAACCAGACAATCAGGTCATCCACCCAGCCGCCGAAATATCCCGCCACGGCTCCCAGCGTGAGCCCGATCGGCACGCTAATCAGGGACGAAACCAAACCCACGCTCATCGCGACCCGAGTTCCGTGAATCACCTTGTACATCACGCTCCGTCCGAAAATATCCGTACCGAACCACCGGGTGAACGAATCGAGGCTCGGCGGATCATATGCGCCACCGATCGACGTATCCCAGGGTGTAGCGATCAACCCGAGTTTCGCAAAAATAGCCACCCATGCGTAAACGCAGATAATCCCGAGACACACCATCGCAAAACGTTCACGCTTCAACCGTACCCAGGCATCACTCCAAAGACTGCGGGCCTTCATTTGAAACTCACTCTCGGGTCCACCCAGGTGTAGACCAAGTCAGTTGCTAGATTGCCAAAAATATAAAGCAGCGCTTGAAGAGTCGTCATCGCCTTAATCACCGGGAAGTCGCTGTTGTTGATGGCGTCGATCGTTATGCTCCCCAGGCCCGGGATTCCAAAAAAGCTCTCGAGAAGAAAGGAACCCAGGATCAATAACGGGATCTCGATCACTACATTCGTTACGATCGGGACCATGCTGTTCTTTAAAACATGTTTCAGAAAAACCTTTTTTTCAGTCAGCCCCTTGGCCCGCGCCGTTCGAACGTAATCCTGAGTGGTCTCATCGAGGATGGCCGTCCTAAAAAATCGGACATCATAACCAAGGCTCACCACCACCCAAAGCAGTATGGGCAGTCCGACATAGGACAAGCCTCCGGGAAACGAGGGTTCAAATCCGGAAATCGGGAACATTCCCCATTGATAGGCGAGAAAATACTGACCGAACAATATGTACGCCAGCATTGGAACGCTCATCCCCAATACGCAGCCGATCACAACGACCTTATCGATCCACTTTCCCCGGTAATACGCGACCAAAAGGGCGATCAGAATTCCAAAAGTAGTGGTGAGAAAAAAGGCAGGAATCGCCAACATGAGGGAAGGCCAGACTCCCCTTTTGATCATCTGACTGATTTCCTGCTTCGTCGCGTAACTTCGCCCGTAATCAAAGGTCACAATTTGCCCGAGATAAGCCACAAACTGCACATATTTGGGGCGATCAAAACCATACTCTCGGCGAACTTCTTCAATCTGCTTGGCGTTCGCATGCTTGCCGACCATCTGATAGGTCGGATCACCGCCCACGAGATCAAAGAGAACAAAAATAACCAACGCGACGCCAAAGATAATAGGTATCGTCTGAAGCAGTTTTCGCGTCATGTAACTCAGCATAAGCTACCGCCCGCTTTCTTACTTGTTGCCAGCCTGTTTCGCCGCAACATCGATTCGGTAGTACTTCGCTCTTCCGTGATCAAACTCGTGAATCTTTAGATTCTTGAGCCATGGCTGGTTCAGTACGAACGCCACGCGATGCACGCCGAAAACCCAAGGGCAGTCCTCGACGACCAGCGCAGCCATCTTACGGTAGATGCCTTCGCGTTCCTTCATATTGCGAGTGACGAGCGTTTTTTCGTAAAGGCGATCAAACTCGGCGTTCATGTAGTTCGAATCGTTCGGGCCCGGCGACCCATTCTTCCCGTAAAAAAGCTGCAAGAAATTTTCAGCATCCGGGTAGTCGGCGCCCCAGGCATAGCCCCACATTTGCCCCCGCCGGTTTTTGACCGAGGCCTGAAACTCCGGCCACGAATAAGAATTCACCTTGAGCTGCACGCCGATGGCCGCGAAAGACTTCGTGAGATACTCGGTCATCTGCCGATGAAAGGAGTCCGCGATCGTCACATACTCGATCGGAGGCAAACCTTTTCCGCCCGGATAACCGGCCTTCGCCAAGACCTCCTTCGCCTTCGCCAGGTTGAATTGACGATAGGGGTTGATCAGCTTTTCATCGTATCCTCCCAATCCCGGGGGAATGGGACTCTGTGCCAAAATGGCGCGACCGTTGTAGAAAAGTTCGATGATCGGCGCCGGATCGATGGCCAAACTCAATGCCTGCCGAAGAAGCTTGTTCTTCCCGAGGATCGGATCATTCATGTTGAAGGAGTCATGTGTCACGTCGAGGCTGGGTGATTTAACAAGGCGGATTTTTTTCTGAGTCAACTCTGGCGTCAGATCTTTCCCCGGGCTGATCGCCTGCTCATAGTTATCTTTCGGAATCGCCGTCGAATCAAGATGACCGGACATAAACTGAAGCCACATCGGCTGCGACTCAGTAATGACCTCAACCTCCATGCGATCAACCAACGGCAGTTGCTTTCCCGCATCGACGAGCAATCCCGCCTCGCGATCCCCTGGACCCCCCTCGGACGGATAGAGTTCTTTCCGATAGGTCGGATTTCGAACGTAGGCAATCCGCGAGGAGCCATTGAACGACTCGAGCCGAAATGGGCCCGTTCCGACCGGATGATTCAAAAATTCCTTTCCATAGAACTCTACGGCCTCGCGAGGCACTATGTACGTGAAGGTCATCGCCAAGGTGTAGAGAAAGATGTGA
>CAYIHX010000003.1:111168-161116 GCA_964363305.1 uncultured Bacteriovoracaceae bacterium
ATGTGATTAGCTTGGTTCAACTCCATCCGTAAAGTGTATCGATCGAGGGCTCGCAGCCCTTCCACAGGTGCCGAATAATCGGCCGCCCCAGCCTTCGAACCCGCATCTCTCCAGGCATCCAGACCCTTGACGCGTCCCTCGAATACCCACCATCCGGGTGACGAGTATTTCGGGTCGGCCAAACGCTTAAAACTATAGACGACGTCTTCAGCCGTAAACTCTCTGCCCTTCCCGCCGCTTTCCTTGAACGCCGAATCATCTTGAAAGAGCACGCCCTGCTTCAGTTTGAAAGTATAGACCTTGCCGTCGGCGCTCGCCTCAGGCATCGCAGCAGCCAGACTGGCTTCTAAAACATACGGGCGCTTCAGATACGAGAACTGCAGCAGGCCTTCAAAAATGTTTCCCGCCTCGTGACCACTGTAGAGATCATCCGCGTAGATCGGATCGAGACCCTTGATTTTCGCTGGAGCGACCAAATGCAGCGTATTCGGGTTTTCATCCTTCTTTTTGAAGGTACAACCCGCTGTGACCGAGACCAAACCAACAACCGCCCAACGCACGGCTAACCGAGCGAAATCACTATTTAACATGGTGGAAAGATCCTCCAATGAATCAAAAACTGAGGGCTCACATTTCCCTGCTTCTGACGATTGTTGCTACGCACCGTATCCGACCCTTCTTTCTTAAGTCAACTTTTCGAAGGCCTCGACTTAGGATGCTTGTCTCGACTTCCAGCGCACCTTCACAGCGCCCTTTTTTGACCTCGCTGACCAGCGACGAGGGATGTGGCTCCCATCCTCGGGGTCCTCGAACTCAAAATTGACTTCGTTTCCAAACGAGCCCTTCTTGGTCCATTCCACTCGAAATGGCCAGAGTTGCCCGCCCCAGACTCGAAGATGATAGATAAAAATTTGTTCGTCTTTTCCGAGCCGCCGAGGGACCTCTACGCTCAAGACGTTCTCTGCAGGTGTCGAAAGCTTCGCGGTCCCGATCAGCTCACTCCCCGGACAAGGAAAGCGCCCGAGAACAAGCGCCGTCGCCCACTCCAAAGGAATTCCAGCCCAGCTCCCCGCGCCCTTCTGAACCTGAGGACGCCCATTGAGAACCGTCTTCAGCTCGAACCGATCACCCAAAACTTCAATGATCGCCTCGGTGCCGCCCAAGAGGTTGGTCACCTCCATCTTCATCATCCCCGGCCCATCCATCCGGACATCCGCCGGAAATTGCCCGGAGGCTTCCGGTGACTCCGCCTTCAGCCAGAGAGACCCATTGACCACGCTGAACTGACGGCCAATCGAGCAGATCTCCGCAAGCAGGGCGTTCGGATCGCGTTCATGCGCACGCTTCACCGACGAACAGCCCGCTAAAAATACGCCTGCGATCAGCCAGACACCAAGAGAACGAAGCAACTCAATCATGAATAAACAGTTTTAACGATGTCCGAAACCCTGTCTAGCGAGAAGACGTTTGGGTGGGCTCAGGCTGCGACGGTAAACTGGCGGGCACACGATCCCCTCGAATACGCAGGCGCCCCCCGTCGACGAGCTGCTGCGTGAGATTCTGAATCTTGCCTGCGAGCTTCTGCTTGGCACCCCCCTCTTCCGTCAGTCGCTCAGCCTCCTGATAGCGAACCAGCGCCTTCTCAATAAGGTTCGATTTCGCATAGGCGTCAGCCAAGTGTTCGATAATCGTCGGTTCCGATGGTTTCAGCTTTACGGCCCGCTCAAGCTGAACCACCGCCTCATTCACTCGCCCCCGGACAAACAGGTACCAGCCCCAAGAGTCTTGAATATATGCGTTTTCAGGGCGCATGGAGACGGCCTTCTTGAGTAACTTACCCGCGTCGCTTAGCCGCACCCCACGAAGAGTCCACGTATAACCGATATAGTTCATCGCATCGACGTTCTGCGGATTCAAACGAAGAAGTCGTTCCATTTGCTCGAGACTTCGATCCGTCTGGCCCTGTCTATCGTAAAGACTACCCAGATAGTAAATGAGTTTTTCCTCTTCGGGAAATTTATCAACGGCCGTCTCAAGAATTTTGACAGCCCCGTCAATATTTTTTTCCTCCTCCTCGAGACTAGCTTGAAAAAGATAGAAGCCGGGAATCCTCGGCGACTTCTGAATCGCGTCAGCGATCTGACTTTTTGCCTCGCTGAGTTGATTCAGCTGCTTGTGCAAGTAAGCCACATGAAGAGCAGCGTCCGTGAATAGCTTCGACTCACCTTGAATCTTCTTCAGCTCTTCAACAGCCTCAGGGAATTTTTTTTGCTCTTCGTAAATGCTGCCCAAGTAGTAATGGATCCGATCAGCATCCGGATGTTTTACCAGAATCTCGTTAAAGGCACTAATGGCACGTTCGAAGTCGTGAAGCTCCATCTTCACCAAACCCAGCTTTACCCGTACATTGAGATCGTCCGGATCCGACGCCGCGATAGCCTCAAGAAAGGGTACGGCGTCTTTGTATTTTTCGTCTTTAAGATAAAGCGTTGCCAGGCGATTCGCTGCCGCCATTTCTTGGGACTGATCGTAGATCTCCCGATAAATCTCGATCGCCTTGGCCGCCTGCCCCTTCTCCTCATATAGGTAGCCAAGGGCGAGGCCCGCCTGGCTAAACGAAGGACGAAGCACAAGCGCCCGGCGGTAGCCAAAGATTGCTTCGGCTGTCTTTCCTCGTTTTTGCTCTACACGACCCAAATAATACCAGGCAACGGCTGACTCTCCCGCCTTTTTTACAAATTTTCTAAGCAGCGACGACGCCTCACTCGCTTTTTCGTCCTCCACCAAAACCTGAGCCTTGTATACGACCGCCTCCTCATTTCCTGGATCAGCATTCAGAATGAGATCGTATTCCCGAAGCGCGGCGGAATTCTCGCGAGCCGTCGAGTAGAGGCCTGCCAACATAAGGCGAGCGTCGACCATCTTGGAATCCCTCGCCAATGCATCCCGACAAGTCTCCATTGCGAGCGAAAGCATCCCTTTTTTTACGTACTCACCAGCGAGTCGCGAGTAGACGATCGCCGAATCGGGATCAAACATGAGTGTCAGCTTGTACTCCTCGATAGCCCGGTCCGACTCACCCTCAGTAGAGTAGGCCTGCGCCATACTGAAGTGATACTCCGCAGTGGCGCGCCCATTGGCCTTCGCGACAGCCGCGTTGGCCCGCCCCTCTTCCTCCGGCGACATTTTCGGACGAACGCTCGTGGCAATAGAGGGAGGGGCCACCTGGCCTTGCTCCGGGCCAGCCGAAGTCGACTCCGGACGCACGGTACCCGCACAAGCCGACAGAAAAATTGAAACGATGCTGACCGTGGTTGCAAAAACGGTGTGACCCATCATGAAGAAGGCCCTTTCCTAGGGATGGATCGACCTCGAATGAAAAAAACTGAAGGATCGTTTTTTGACGGCGTCCCGCATTAGAATGAACGCGTCTGAGTCATTTCAATGGGTTTGCGCATCGAGCCAATGTAACGCGACAAGTTATGGCTTTGACGCTGTTCGCTGGCGCAGGGGGGCAGCTTGACTTTACCGCATCGAGTTGTTATCCCGC
Organism: uncultured Bacteriovoracaceae bacterium; assembly: GCA_964363305.1. Classification (GTDB taxonomy): domain Bacteria; phylum Bdellovibrionota; class UBA1018; order UBA1018; family UBA1018; genus CAYIHX01. Next base: position 114,719 of record CAYIHX010000003.1, read on the forward strand.
TTTTTGTGAGCCTCTGACGCATTGTGACAGGGGTTACAGAGGCCCATGTGGGTCTCGGCCACAGCGCGTCAGAACTCCGACAGGTCGGGGGACCTGTTAAGGCACTAGGTTTTATCTAGGGCTTTGAATTTACAAGGAAAATTGACTAGGGGGATTCATGAAAGAAGTTAAAATTATCAAGCGATACCAGAATCGAAAGCTCTACGACACGCACGAGTCCAGCTACGTGACTCTGGACGAAATCGCCAAGATGATCAAAGCAGGCGAAGATCTCCGGGTAATCGACAATAAGACGAAGAATGACATCACAGCGTCAACCTTGACTCAGCTCCTCTATGAGAGCGAAAAAAAGGCGAAAACTCAGCCTTCGGTCGATCTGCTCAAGGAAATCATCCGCCACGGTGACGGATCATTCTCTGGCTTCATTCAAGCCAAGGTCAGCACTGAAATGGCGAAGTTCGATGCAGATACTTCTGCCGCGGCTCCGCGATCAGCCACAGTCAACTGATTGACAATCGACTGAACCGAAAGTTTCACATTAGAATGAAGAGGTATGGGGATGACTCTACCTCTTCTTTTATTTTTAAGTCTGACGCTACCTCTCTCCAGCGCGCACGCTGGCTCTTCCTGGAAGAGCGAACCCGACTGGGTGCGGGACGATCGCGACGCTTCTGCTGAACACGATGATACGCCGACGACCAAGCGTTCTACCTCGCGCGAGAAAAGACGGAGCGTGTCGCCTTTCTCGCCAGGATCCCACAATATTTCTGTCGATATCGGCCAGGTTTTTCTCCTTGGCGAAATGGCCTCGAACTACTCAAACTCAATCGGCGCGCGACTGCACTACACCTACGGCGTGAGCGAAATGTTCGGCTTCGACGCCAGTGGCGGGTACTCTAACCACTCCAACGGCCAATTCTCCCTTGCCAGCGCCCAGGCCGGCCTCAGAGTCAACCTCAGCTGGTACGACCGAGTCGTGCCGTTCGCCGTAGCTGGAATGGGGTTTTTCAGGCCGTCTTTCGATATACCGACGGAAACGGGGATCGAGAATGTGGCGCCCATCGCGTTCGGGCTCCACTTCGGACCGGGGATCCATCTCGAGCTGACCCAACGGCTCTTCTTCGGTGCCTCGCTGCAGTTTCAGACATTGTTCAGTTCAAGACATCTCCTCTCGAACAACCGCGCAATCGAGGTAGGGGGAAGCTTCTCCTCGTTTTTCCTCCATGCAGGCTTTACTCTCTAAACGCTAGATTGAGTCCCCGCGACTGCGCGCAATCAATCTATCAAGCTGCGCTTCATCCATCCGATATTCCGACGCACAAAAATCACACCGAATAACGGCCCCATGGTCAGCGTCGTGCATGGACTGGAGCTCTTGCTCGCCCACCAAAACAAGTGCCCTCTCCACACGTTCAGCACTGCAGCTACACTCAAACCGCAAAGGTCTCTCTTCAAGAATCACAAAAGGGCTGCCATCAAAGAGCTCTGCCAGCAATGCCACCGGGCTCGCACCGACGGCCAGCTTGTCATCCAGACCCACCAAAGACTGAACCCGCGCTTCCACCTTCTTGATGTCTTTCGGCTGAGCACCGGGCATGGCTTGAATGAGAAATCCGCCCGCCACCATCACCTCACCCTCCTCACTGACCCGCACGCTGATCCCACAGGCGGACGGAACCTGCTCACTTTGGGCCCAGTAGAAGGTCAGATCCTTCGCCAAGTGCCCTGTCATCAGGGGCACGGTACCGATGTAGGGCTGCTGCCGCTCGAGATCCTTGCTCCGAAGGACAGACAAGACCCCCTCGCCCCAGGGACCCTGAACCAGGCCAAAATCCGGAACTGGGCCGGAATCCGACCGCAGGATCACATAGCCGCGAATTGCCCCCTCGGGAGTTGAGTCGACCAAAGCCTGTTTCACTCGAGCATTGCCCTGAATATTGAGATTGATCCGCTCACCAGGCTTCCCTGCGGAGGCAAGGAGCATTCCGCCGACGGCAGCCTCCCCTAAGGCCTTCGCCGCCAGGGTATCCAGCTTATGGGCACTCACCATATACTTGACTATTTCGGTAATGTTTATGACGACCCCACGAATTGTCCCGTCGGCTGTCATGCATTTTGTCCAACCAGAAGTGCTGAATTGCTGGGTTTTCATCTGATTCCCAACAAATCTCAGATCGCCCCCTAGACCAAGCTTTTTCTAATCAGTTGTTTTTAGGGTTGTGCAACGCATCAATGCGAACTATAACGCAACGCATCCTTGGTAGTTGATTCACTTTTAAGAGGAAACTTAAAGAAATGATCCGTCGCATTGCACTGCTTGTACTCACCTCTACCCTGACCCCCCTTGTTGCCCATGCCGGCTCCTTTCGACCCATGGTCGAAGTAGGCGGAGGTGCCGAGACTGCTACCGGAGGCAGTGGCCTCAACGTCCTCCTCCGAGTCAATGCTGGGCTCGGATGGCGCCTCGCGGGAAGCGACCTTCCCGGCGTAGATCAGCTCATTATTGCCCATATCGATGGCACGATGGCGGTCAATCCGGCCGACGATGGCGAGCGAATCCCCTACATGAACATTCGCTTCATCCCCGTGGTCAATCCCCAGAACATCCCCAATCCGGGGGATGCGGGCTGGCCCCAGACCCCCGACAGCAGCCCTGGCCTCGTGCTCGACACTGGCCCCGGACAACGCCTCTTCATCAACCTCGTACCGGCTGGATTTCAACGCGAAACCCGCGCAGGACGCGACCTCGCCGTCCGAGTCAGCCTCGTGGGCCTCGAACTCGGAACGACGACCCTACTGGACGACGACATGGCCCTCTTCCTCCAGATTTCCGCCGAACTCCTCGGTTGGAAGATGGTCGAACAAAACGGCGGCTACGGAACCATGCATGGTTTTCGCGTGGGCGGAGCCTCCCTTGAAATCGGCATGGCTTTTAAGATCGCGTCTCAGTTTGTTGTCCGCATCGGAGTGGGCGGAAGCGCTGACGTGGCGTTCGGAGGTGGCTCCCAGGGCGCCACCATTCAAAGCGACCAAGAAGCCTATGCTCGACTGGCGTTCGATATCACGCGCTTCATTCAACTCTCTGCCCGCGCAGGCATTGTGAATTTCTCGGACACGAACTTCGACTCCCGTAGCATCTACCAATTTATGACCGGCCTCTCGGTCCGATTCGAATAGGAATAGAACTATGAACCTCCAGCACACCTTATTGGCCCTGACAGCCACCCTCGTCACCTCTTCCTTAGCTCTGGCTGACGGAATGGTGAAGCCCCTCTTCGAAGTCGGAGCAGGAACCGAGACCTCCATCGACCGTAATGCATTCAACGTTCTACTCAGAGTGCGCACAGGACTTGTCTTGGCAACCGACGCGATGACTGGTCCTGATCAATTCGTGATCGCGCAAATCGACGGAAGCATGTCCGTCAATCCGACCGATGCGGGAGATCGAATCCCCTACATGAACATCCGCTTCATCCCGGTCGGCATCCCCACGGATTCCGCCGGCCCGGCGGGATCAACGCTGGATGCGATCGCAAGCCCTGGCACCACGACCACGTTTCAGATCCTGCCCGCCGGCATCCACCGAGACACTCGAATCGGTCGCGATTACGCCGTTCGCGTCAGCGCGATTGGCCTCGACGTCAGCCATGTCTCCTTAGTCTCTGAAGATATTGGCTTCTTCATTCAAGCTGCGGCCGAGATGATCGGCATGAAGTTGATGGAACAGAACGGAGGCTACGGCACCCTCCTTGGATTTCGCCTCGGGGGCGTCGCCGCGGAGATCGGATTCGCTTTCAACATCGCGCAATCCTTTATGGTTCGTATCGGCATCGGCGGGAGAGCCGACGTCAGCTTCGGAAGCAATGATGCAGGAGCCACCATTCAAAGCGACCGAGAAGCCTACGTGAAGCTTGTTCTATCGCTTACGCAGTACATCCAGGTCTTTTCGCAGTTAGGAATTTTAAGCACAAGTGACTCCAATTTCGACGCGCGCACACTTTATCAATTTATGGGTGGGCTCAATATCAACTTCCTCTGATTTTGATATCGGCCCTTGGTTGGGAGAGAGTAGGTGCGTTCCCATGAAGGGGACGCAAAAAGGCCGGTTTCGGTTTCCCGAAGCCGGCCTTCTCTGTTCTTTTCTAAACGGGCCGTCAGGACATCACATGTCCATGCCGCCCATACCGCCCATTCCACCCATGCCGCCCATGCCGCCGCCAGCAGCAGCGCCGGAGTCTCTCTTCGGCTTTTCAGCGATGAGAGTCTCAGTGGTCAACATCAGAGCCGCAACAGACGCTGCGTTTTGAAGAGCGCAACGCTCAACCTTAGCAGGATCAATCACGCCCGCGGCAATGAGGTCTTCATAGACTTCAGTGAGAGCATTGAAGCCCCAACCTGCCGAAGGATTGCTCATGATCTTATCAACCACGATCGAACCTTCGTGACCTGCGTTGCCAGCGATCTGGCGAACAGGCTCCTGAAGAGCACGACGAACGATGTTCACGCCAGCTTGCTGTTCAGCCGAGAGTCCCTTGAACTTCTCGAGAACCGCCGAGGCGCGAAGGAGAGCCGTACCCCCACCAGGAACGATGCCTTCTTCTACCGCTGCACGGGTAGCATTCAGGGCGTCCTCAACGCGGGCCTTCTTTTCCTTCATTTCAACTTCGGTCGCAGCGCCGACATTGATGACGGCGACGCCGCCATGCAATTTGGCGAGACGCTCCTGGAGCTTCTCCCGATCGTAGTCCGAAGTGGTTTCTTCGACCTGCGCACGGATCTGCTTCACGCGAGCCTCAACGTCAGCTTTTTTTCCGGCTCCGTCGACGATCGTGGTGTTATCCTTGTCGATCGTGACCTTCTTGGCAGTACCCAGATCCTCAAGACGAGTAGCGTCCAGCTTGTGACCCATCTCTTCCGAGATGACCTTTCCACCGGTGAGAACCGCGAGATCCTGAAGCATCTCTTTACGGCGATCGCCGAAGCCTGGAGCCTTGACAGCAGCCACATTGAGAGTGCCACGGAGCTTGTTCACCACGAGGGTAGCCAGAGCTTCGCCTTCGACTTCCTCGCAAATAATGAGAAGAGGACGAGACTTCTGAACAACCTTCTCGAGAACCGGAAGGAGATCCTTCATCGCGCTGATCTTCTTGTCGTAGATCAGAATGTAAGGAGACTCGAGGGAGGCTTCCATCTTCTCAGGATTAGTGACGAAGTAAGGGGAGCTGTAACCACGGTCAAACTGCATCCCTTCGACGACATCGAGGGTAGTCTCAGAGCTCTTCGCCTCTTCAACGGTGATGACGCCTTCCTTGCCCACTTTTTCCATCGCTTCAGCGATCAGCTTGCCGATTTCAGCGTCGTTATTCGCCGAAATGGTGCCCACCTGAGCGATTTCTTTGTGATCCTTGATCGGCTTCGAGATGCGCTTCAACTCAGCGATGACCTCAACCACAGCCTTATCGACGCCGCGCTTGAGCTCCATCGGATTATGACCGGCCGCGACCATCTTCGCGCCTTCGCGATAGATTGCCTGAGCCAATACGGTAGCCGTCGTAGTGCCGTCCCCCGCATCATCATTGGTCTTCGAAGCGACTTCGCGAACCATCTGAGCGCCCATGTTTTCAAAGCGATCGGAAAGTTCGATCTCTTTTGCGACGGTGACGCCGTCTTTGGTGACGTTCGGCGCGCCGAACGACTTCTCGATAACCACGTTACGACCCTTGGGGCCCAACGTAACCTTCACGGCATCAGCGAGGATATTCACCCCGTTGAGGATTGCCGTGCGTGCTGCTTCTGAAAAACGAAGTTCCTTTGCGGACATGATTCAACCTCCCAAAAATGTTTACTGAGTAACGACGCCGAGGATATCTTCCTCACGCATCATCAAAAATTCATCGCCTTCGATCTTGATCTCGGTACCGGCATACTTGCCGAACAGAACGCGATCACCCTTTTTGACGTCCAGGGGGCGAATTTTTCCATCTTCAGCAACGCGGCCTTGGCCGACAGCGATGATCTCACCCTGAATCGGCTTTTCCTTGGCGGTATCAGGAATAATGATCCCCCCCTTGGAACGCTCTTCTTCACTGTGACGCTTAACTAATACTCGATCGTGTAACGGTCTGACTTCCATGGTTATGCTACCTCCTCATAGGAGCCATTAAAGGATTATGTCCAAAAACGCATCCGACGAGCCTCTCCTCGCGATTCGAGTCAAAACTTCCGGGTTAGCGTTCGTGGTGTATACTGGGAACTCTCTCCCCCTTGTCAACTCGCGTGCTTAAAAAAGGTACGATTTCGATGAGTTAGGGTGCGCTGCGTTACAATCTCGCTGGTTTGACTTATCGCGTCATAAAGTGTACTTCTGCGAGCATGACTGGTTTTGCTCGACTTCCATCCCTCTTCACAGCCTTGGTGATCCTCAGCCTGGCCGGACCGGCCCACGCAGCGGAAACCTACACCGCAACCGACCCAGCCGCAGCTCCGGCTGATGAGGCGGCGCTTCTCGGCAAAGAAGAACCTGAACAAACCTCGGACGATGGAACGGCCTGGGTCGAGCTCGAAAGCGAGTCGTCCATGGGCGCCGCCCGCGAAGCCGAGAAAACACCACCGGCCAAGAAGCTCGCAGGACGGCTCGAGGAGTCAGATGTGGCTCGCTCGTCTTCCACAAAAGCCAGCCAGGGCTGGGGCATGTTCGACTCAGTCCCTGAGAAAAGCCGGGACTCACTGGCAACCCGCCTTACCCTCATCCAAGAACTCATTAAAAAATACGGGCGTGCCTATGATTACCGAATTCATACGACGGCCCAACTGAAAAAAGTCCGCGACCTGCTCGATCACGAAGCAGCAGCCACGAAGTAGGACCAGACAATCCTCTTGCGTTCTGTTTTTGAATCGCTTACCCAAAAGCCTCTTCACTCATTGAGCGGCCCGGTAGCTCAGTCGGTAGAGCAGCGCACTGAAAATGCGCGTGTCGGCGGTTCGATTCCGTCCTGGGCCACCACTCAACAGATCTTTTGAAATCATCAATCACTCGCCTGAATGGAGTAAGTTTTCCGACTCACGCAGCGAACTGAACCCATCGTTTGGTGGGCTCCCGACAGGGGAGAGTGAGTGACCCGTAAGTCCCGCCATCGCATCAGACTGACCTCATTCTCAGTAGCCGGAGCCAGCCAAACGGCGGCACCCTCCACTGGGGGAATGGGTAGCTCGGAAAAACCATGATCGAGGGCAACGGAAAAATCCTGCCGGCTGGGGAGGAGAAAATCCTCTCCGACCGTGCCGCGAAGGTCGCCACACAGAAGAACTCCCATGGGTAAGAACGGAACCGGCGTTGACATCCACCCCGTCCAGAGTCGACGCGAGGATGAGTCGTACCAGATCGTCCCAGCAGGTCGGCCTGCTTGAACTAAAATCCAATCTGAATTTTCTGTTCGAACGTGGGCGCCAGGTCCGTAGACCGAGGCGCATTGCCGAACCCTTTGTTGAAGGCCGCCTACCAAACCGCAGGACCGCTGGAATCCGGGAGAGTACCCTATGTTCTCCAACGCCTGCTGAATATCGGCCGACCGTCCATCTACCGAGAACAAAAGCCCGACGAGAAATCGCACAGACGCGGAATCGTCGACGCCTCTGTTTTTTCTCGCGAGATAGTAGAAAGTTTCGTGCAACCAAAACGCCAGCTGATTCATTTCATCCAGCTGATTCAAGACCGTCTCATCGTAATAGACCCGGTCTTCGTCTTCGGGGCTCGTCGCAAAAAATCGACCAAGACCTCGCGGCACCCTTGAGTTCGCACGAATGGGGTCTAAGTAGTTTCCAAGTTGTACGCGTCGACATCCCCTCGGCAGGTAGATCAAGTGGTCATCAGCAACACCCTGAAGCCCTGCCCACGCGGGAATGGGGCGTTTTCGCTGCAAAATACGCCCATAGACAGTCAAGACATCCTCACGCAAACCGGGAATCGCAGGTAAGCGACCTAAAACCCGCTCCAGCTCATTTTCTGTGGACGACGCACCTCGAGCGACGAAAGGAACATTCGCCGCCCCCATCGAAGAGGGAAACCCAGGAATGGAGAGACGCGGATTCCGAACGTATGCGGCTTCGTAGAGATCCTGCAGAACAACGCTCTCCGACTGACTATCGGAGTCCCGACAGATGATGGAACCTCCACCGTTCCCCACGGAATGGCCCGCGAAGACCGGGCTGGAAACAAGGGTCAAAACAAAAATCATACCGATCATGAAAACTCCTCTTCTGGGGCAGTCAGGGGAAACAGGTGAAATGCCATCTTATAGACTTCCTTTTTTTCCCCACCTTCGAGGTAGGCGCAAAGGCTGTCTCTGAACTCACGGATCAATTTCTTGGCATGTGGAATTCGGCCTGGGTCAATTGCCATGGTCATATTGGTAAAATCTCTCTCCTCCACCGAATCTCGATCTAAAGATTCCTGCGCAAGCCGGAGGTCTTCGGAGTGGGCCCTTCTCATGGAGATATCCGCCACGTCGTCCGTGGTCGTGAACTGCGAACCGGTCAATCGATAATGACCATCGCGCCCCCAGTCGATCATCTTCAGCCGTTCCATCCTCGCAAGCGCCTTCTTGATCTCGGAAGGAGGAACCCGCAGCCTTCGTGCCATCCATCTGATGTCGGACTGGAAGCCACGAGTTTCCATCAGGCACAGAAGCGCAAAGTGAAACCAATCAGCCACGAGATGGAATTGATCGGCTGTGAGCGGCGTGCTCTTCAGCGTGTGGTCGCCGGGCGGCAGTCGCAATTTCTTTTCTTTCTCAAAAAGGCCGAGAATCGCTTGCGCCTCAAGCGGTCCGAGCGCCAGGCGAACGATGATCCTTTGCGCCAGCCGGGACGAGACTCTCCGTTTTCCGTTTAAAATTTCTGAGAGCGCAGACGGCTGCAAGCCCGCTCTCCGGGCAAAGGAACTCATGGAAAAGTGAGGATTCCTCATCCGCGCCTGCTCGAGCTGCCTCAAAAGGAGTGTTTGGATCGCCGTCTGCGCTCTCATGAAAATCAGGGCCGGGAATCGAGATCCGAATCGACAACGATGAAAGTTGAAACCGCGCGCGAATCCATCGCCGAGTCATAATACCGGCTCATATCTCCGTTCTCATTGAAAGCGAGAGGCAGAACCACTCGGTAGGTGCAAAACCCGGAATGCCCGAAAAGATCGTAGTGCCTCGTATACAATACAAAGCGGTTGGCGGAACTCGGGATATCCAGATCCATTTCCAATCGATACACGTCGAATCCTACGTGCGACGACGCAATGGGGAGATCTGCCGCATCAACACGTTCAAAGCCGCGATCCAGCGACTGAAAATGGCTTCTATGGTTCCCTTGCGTAAAAAACGCCGCACTAGGACGGCCGGGCTTCCAAGAAGTCGGAATATCTTTCGCGCAAGTCGCAGTAATTTGAATTCTGCGGGGCCCGGGTTCTATTTCAGCCATGACGGTTGCCGAGGCCTTCTGCGCCACGGACAAGACGACTAAGATCATTCCAAAAAACACATTCGATTTCATTGATCACTCCTGAGGTAAAATTTTTGTTCTTCCGCCCCGAAACACCGCAGGTCTCGAGACGCAGGCGGATGTTTAGCTGGAAATAACGCTACGCGCAACGCTCTTTGGAACTAATCGTTCCAAAATGACCTGGAACGGCAGACCCTAGCTGTCTCGACAACCAAGCGACCCCTGTTCGTTTAGAGTTTCAGGGCCGTATTGTAGTCAAATAACATGTAGTCAAATAATCGTAGACATTAATAGTCAGATATAATATGATGCGTCGCATCATGCTGTGACCTTGTGAGAATGCCGTCAACTATTCAGGAGAAAATGACCCATGCGGACCCCCTTCATTCAAATCTGGCTACTGAGTCTTACTCTCGGAGCGTCCGTCGCGAATGCCCAAGTTCCGGAAGTACAGCCCGAACTTGTATGCCAGGCACTGGGACCTGATGCCAGATCACATCCAGATGGCCTGGGTAGCCTTGTGGCGTCCTCCTCCAGCTACGAGGAAATTCGAATCCCCGTACTGACCTCGGTGCGACAACTGTACGAAAGTTTCGGCACGGACATGAGTCCTAGCAGGGTGGCGATCTTTCATCCCGCAGACCAAGCGCCCCAATATTTCGCAGCGAACGTGTATTTCCGAGTCACACTGTCTTACAGTTGGATGAGCGGCCACGACGGCATTAGCGCTCGCCGCACTTCAGCCCCCCTCCTGACGGCTGACATTGAAAAACTGGAGTACACCGCTCAGCCGGGCGAAGTCGTCACGAGTGACACGTTTTGGTCGAATCGATCCAGCGCCTCGGCGCGTCAGAAGCTAGTAGGCCTCATCGATCAGTTCTCACTCTCCGCGTCGGGAATGGGAATTACGTTGAGCTGCAAAACAGTGTGGCCCGAAGCGGAGGAGGAATAGTCACTGAGCTCAGGTCCCGATTTTTCAAGTGGGGATCACCGCCCAAATTCGCTACAATCGGGCTCTATGCTTCATTCCCTCATTGCTGGATTTGCGTTTCTCAGTTTCGCTGCGGCGACAGAACAGAAAACCCAGGTGGATCAGGCCGCTGAAGGCGCCCCGGAAGTCAAAGCGATCGATCCACGTTCAATGGTGCCCCCCCCAAGTCGGAGGACAGGGACCGGGAACTTCATCCGCGATCGCAGTGGGAGTTCAGTTTCCCGTCCAGGAACGTGGCGCCCACTCCACCAAACCTGTTGAAGTAAAAGCACTGAATCGGAAGTGAGAAGACGCGGCCGAATGGATCTCTGATCGGAATGCTCTGAAGGGTTGCACTCGAAAGCATGGCTAAATCGAATGAAATCAATCTATCCAGGCCCTCAAAAAACGAAATGTGCCCTGCCACTCTGGCACGAAAACCTGGGTCGATACACACAGGCGAAGGAATCACGGCTCGATCCCGAAAATTCTACTCAGTGAAAACGTTCATTACCTTTATTGGGGATCGAAACAGAAATACGCCTCCATCGGAAAAATTGATGGCTTTCCAGAAAACTCCGAACTGGATCCGGTTATTCAATTTTGACTCGACTACTGGAAGGATCAGGGTCTGAAATTTCCCTCTGGATTTGATCCCCTGTTGATAAAAACCGTCATTGCAATCGAGTCCTCTTTTAACTCGACGATCACGACCAAAGTGAAAGGCAGTTCGGCCACCGGCTTGATGCAGCTTACGGATGAGACTCGGCGAGTGCTTTCCGGGCGTCTCGATAGGCATGGCATCCGCGAACTTAAATCCGGATACCTCGAGGTATCGAAGGATGATGTTCGAGACCCAGTTGTCGCGATAGCTGCCGGAATACGTTGGTTCGCTCATAAATACACACTCGTGGGATGCCCAAGGAGAAGCATATGCAAAAGCCGTGGAAGCGCTTTACAAAAAATCTAAAAATTCCCGTTAAAGTAGCGCTCGCCACTTTATGCGGAAGCGTCTCCGCATACGGTGCAAATGGAAAGATGCCTATCGACGACACCGAGTTATTCCTCCCCGACGCGCGGAAAATCGAGACGGTTCGCTGCGGTAATAACTGTCACTGCCTCGTCGTTACTCGAGACAAAGACGTTCTTAGAAAACAATGCTATCAAGAGGAGTTTGATCGCCTTTGGCATTATGCGTTTTTCGTCCCCATCAAACCCGGAAAGTACATCGATGACGTGGACGGAGACGGATCCCCGGAGGGTGGTGTCGCAACCTGGGACGGAGGAAACAACATCATCCACCGCTATGCCTTGGCCTTTTCGCTCAAGGGCGACAAACTCGTCTACTTTGGTCGTAAGAAATTCAACCTGGAATACGGTGAGTACCTTTACGGCCCAGACGAACGGAAGTGACCGCTCCGCCGACAATTGAAATAAAATTCCGTACTATTTCAATATAGACGGCTATAATGAAACCAGCCCCTTTTAAAAATTCCTCCTCCGGAAGATGCCTGAGAACCCTCGAAAATTATTGGGCATACATCCCAAATCCACTCCCCCCACCCGTGCAGTATGATGATGAGATCGTTCGTATGCTATCGGACGCCGATACCGGAGCGAATACTATGCACGGCTCTTTGAGGTGAGCCAGAAATCCGCCCGGAGCGACTGGGTGAAGTTTTTTCTCCGCGGGGTCTGTGAGCAATCGAAATCCGCGATCAGCGATGCAAAGCGATTGCAGGAAGTGCGTTCGAATTTCATGGTGCAGGTCGACGCCGGCAAAAAAATGCGGGGAACGGCTTCACGAATCGTGGACATGGGCATTTTCGAAGGCTGCCGAGTAAAAATCACCGGAACCCTCCAAAAGTAGGGTTCCCACCGTTGAGAGGCCTCTTTTTTTCTGAGAACCCTACTATTGAAGGGTTTACGTAATTGTAGAACAGTCTCCGGGAGAGGAAGTGGGCAGATGTCCGCTTGATCAAGAAGCTCTCGCGCTGATTCCGGCCCCCCTTGTTTTTCGCGAGGGGCTGGGGTACCTCGGCGGTGCATGCTTCTTCTCTCCGTTATTCTATCGATCATCTCGGCATCGGCTAGTGAACCCTCCCCCTGGCAGCTCGTGATTCGCACGCAGAGTATTTTTTCGGTGAAGCTCAGCTGCCATGAAGGCGTTTGCCACAATGGAGTGGCACGCGTTTTTGCTCAGAGCGTGACCCGCGAGAATCTTGAAAGCGGCATCTCGGACATTCGCCTTCGTGACTCAGTGGTACAAATCGAGGTCGGTGCCGAGTGCGCGCAACTCCTTCAGGCGGGCCTCACCCACGAAGGGCTTCGCTTTCGGTTGGTCGCCCAAGAGCAACGCGTCCCCAGCCTCGAGCCCGAGCCGAGCTTCACGCTGAGCGACGGCGATTGCGAAGCCCTTTCCCGCTGAGATTCAGTCAAAGATTCGGCAACGCGCGGGGCTGATAGAGGCGCAACACTACAGCGACCAGCGCGAGCCAGGTCATCGGAACCCGCACCACGGCGTGGCGAATGATCTCGTGCGCTGGCTCGGGTACCAAATCTGAATACCCCAAGCTCCAGATCACAAACGAGAGCAGCATCAGGGCAGTAAACCTTCGCGGCTCTTTCGAGCGAAGGACCGCGAGCGCCAGCATCAAAGGAGACAAGAGGATGTAAGCGGATACCTGCTGCAGGGGCGAGACCAGAACCGTGTAGGTCGTACCCAAGACCAGAGCCAAGAGGATGGCGTGGTGAAAAGGCTTGAGCTCGAGCCGTGTCCGCTTTTTACACCAGTACACGACCAACCCCAGCGAGACCGCCGCCAAGAACATCGAACAATTTTGGGCGAATCCGTAAGTGAGCTGAAGGCCAAAATTGTTATGAAGGAAGGCGAAGGAATTGTCGTAAAAATCGAAACTCGCCGCCGAGTAGCCGCTCAAAGTGGAAAACCATTTTCCGTGTTGCTCCGCCAAGTATCCAAACGGGCGAACCAACCAGGGAGCACCGAACCAGAACAGGAACGAGAGCCCCAGAATAGCGACAAATTTCCAACTCGCCAACTTCCGCCACTCCCCCCGCCGAGACCGAATGAGAACGACCACTAGAGCGAGCAGGGCAACGGCCGGCAGAGGCTGAAGCTTGAAGTTGCCGACCATCGCCAAGAAAAATGCCGCCCAAGGGAGGTGTTTTCCCTCGATCAGCCAAGCCGCCGAAAGAAAGAGCACGCCCATACTCAGCACTTCGGGCTTGTGCGCCGCGAGCCCCGAGTAGAGTTGTGACGCCACAAGCAACCAGAACCACTGGAGTCCGTTCCGGTCGACGTAGTGGCTAGCAACTCGGCGGACCCCAAAAATGAACAGCCCACCGGAGAGCAAAGTATAGAGAAAGACCCCCGGGATCTCGGGAAGCAGAGCGAAGGGTCCGTAAAGAAAGAGCGCGCAAGAAGGAGAGAAGAAAAAAAGATTCCCCAGAAAAGGAACTCCGTAAGCCTCCCCGGAACTCCAAAGCGCCTTCGACGCCTCTATATACATGCGGTAATGACCCGGCGGCCGCTCGGTCGCCACTCGAATTAAAGCGAGCAAAAGGGCGAGCCCGACCGCTGCCTCCCCCCAAAGAAGCCGTGTTTTTTTCACCCGAATCAAAAGTCTCGAAGGGATAGATGCTTTTGTCACTCGAGGGACACTAGCTTCTGTTTGGGCCGCGGCCAAGACGTCTTTAAATTGGCTGCGTCGAAAAACTCGTGCTAGCTGCCGACCCCAGATGCACCACCTCATTCTAGCCGTCCTCGTCGTCTGGCCTCTCACCTCGATCGCGGACAACAACGAGCCGTGGGCTGGTTTCGCTCGCGAGGCCGAGAAGAAAATTGAACAGGGCCAGGCCCTCGGTCCTTTTTTGGATCACGAGCTTCCCGGATTATCTGAGCAGCTCGAGGCTGACCGCCGCGAAGCCTTCTGGCTCCCCCTCTGGGGGCAAAGCATCAATTTCGATGAGGGTGCCCATGCCATCATTGTCGCCCCTGAACTTCTCGACCTTCTGATTCAAAGACTCGGTGCGCCACCGCGAAGTCAAAGAATGGTCCACGCGGGGCTCGAGCACACTTATGGCTATCTCTTCAGCCTGGTTCGCACCCCCTTTGGATACAAGCGCGCTCGCTGGGTCGACCATGAAATCGAGAAAGGTCTGGGCATACCGGTCCCGCTACTGGAAGAGCGAACCCAGGGCGTCGGCCTCTTGGGTCGAGTCTCTTACCTACTGGCTGCGCTCTCGCTGCGCGACAATCCACTGGCAGGTGCCACTCTTCTTTCTCCGCCGAAGACGATTCCCTCCGGTCTCGTGCAATGGGGACGACAGAACCACACTGCAGGGGCCCAACGGCTCACCGAAACCGTTGACCTTGCCCAAGGAAGGCGAGTGACGATTCGGACCGATTTTTTTCCCTTCGGCGGCACTCCGCGACCGCAGTCCAATCAGGCCCTTCTCGTTTACAGCGTCAAAGACTCCGCGCAAGCGGGGCCACGAATAGTGACCGCTTTCCCGGTCGCACAAAACTTTATAGAACGAACGCTTGACCGAACCCATCTCGGGGCGGGAAAACCGATCGCAACTCGGTACAACGCCTTTGTCTCGGAAGTCACTGACTCCGGCACTCGGCTGACCGGGTTTCGAAAGGTAGAGGCACTTGGCGCAAATTGAAGTTCGCGATGTCCGCAGGGTTTTTCGTTCCGTAAAAAAAGAAGAGGGACTCAAAGGCGCTTTCAAAGCTCTGTTCAAGCCGCAGCACCAGGAGCACGAAGCGCTGAAGGGCATCTCTTTCTCCATAGAGGCTGGCACCTTCAATGGCTTGATCGGAGCGAACGGCGCCGGCAAGACCACGTTGCTCAAAATTCTCTCAGGCCTGATTCCTCCGACCTCGGGTGAAGCGCGGGTTCTGGGCATCGACCCGTTCAAACGCCCCCTCGAATTTCGACGTCAAATCTCCCTGGTGATGGGCCAGAAGGCGCAACTATGGTGGGACTTGCCCGGGCGGGACGCCTTCGACCTCCTCCGCGCCATTTACGAGATTCCCCCCGCACAGTACCGCGACCGCCTCGAAACGCTGGCAGAGTTCCTCGATGTGAAGAACCATCTTCAAACCCAGATCCGGAGGCTCTCCCTGGGTGAACGAATGAAAATGGAACTCATCGGCGCCCTGCTGCACTGGCCGAAGATCATCTTCCTCGACGAGCCCACGATCGGCCTCGATGTGCTGGCCGCGGCAAAGCTGCGTGAGTTTTTGAAAGTCTTCAATCAACGAGAGAAAGCCACGCTCATCCTCACCAGTCACAACATGGACGATATTGAAAAGCTCTGCTCGCGCGTGCTGATCATGCGAGAAGGGTCTCTGATCTTCGACGGAACGCCCCACCGCTTAACGGGCTCAGGCGAGCAACAGCTTCGTATTCGCTTCAGAGAGGAGCCTACGATCCAGCAGCTCGCTGAAGTGACCGGACTGACGCCGAACAGCATCACTCTTGCCCCACAAGAAGAAGAAGAAAATAAGGGACAGTATTACTTCGGTATTCAGCGTGAGCAGATCGTCCCGACGCTGCAAAAACTGATGCCACGGTATTCCATCATCGATATGGGCATCGAGAGCCAAAGCCTGGAAGCGGTCATCCAAAAAATCTTCAAAGCGGGTTCAAACGCGGAGGTGCTTCTTTGAATGCTTGGGCCCGGCTTCGATACGGTTGGGAATGGCGGCTTGCCACTCTCAAGAACGGCTGGGCGGACGCCATCGCGTACCGTTACGAATACATATTCGAGGTTTTCGGCTCAGCCTTTGTACCGGTCGCCATTCAACTTCTCCTCTGGTACGCCGTCTTCAAAATCGGCGGCGCCACACAGCTTGCCGGCCTCGGCTTCGCGGACCTCGTGAACTACACGGTCATGTCTTCTCTTTTCAGCCAGATCCGGGGCGGCAACCACGACTTTGACCTGAGCGAGATGATCCGCAGCGGGACGCTGTCAAATTACCTCATCAAGCCGGTAAGCGTGATCGAGTTCGTCTACCTCAGGGGCGTGTCGCCCAAGCTCCTTATCGCGGGGCTCTGTCTCGCACTCGGTGCGCTCATTTCCCCCTGGGTGGGAGGAAGTCCGCTCCGCATGGTCGGCGCGATGGCACTCGCTCTCATCGGCAATATCATTCACTACCAAATCGGAGCCGCCCTCGCATCCGTGGCCTTCTACTGGGAAGAGGCCTATTCCGTCCTGATGGTGAAAAACCTCGTAGTGAGCCTTCTCTCGGGCGAGCTTCTCCCCCTGACGCTCTTCCCGCAAAGTTGGAGCTGGGTATGGAAAGCCACCCCCTTCTATCTCTACGTTTACGGTCCGACTCAATATGCGCTCGGTAAATGGACCCACCTCCAGCTTTTCGAAAGCATCGGCATCGGCCTGCTTTGGTCGGTCGCCGCGGCGACCTTGGTGCACTGGTCCTGGCGTCTTTCGATCAAGCGCTATCTGAGTCTGGGAGGCTGATCATCATGGCATTGAAAAAATACCTCGACACCTACGGCATCCAGCTGAAGAACAACTTCGTTCGAGAAGTGATTTATCGATCCAACTTCATCACGACCGTCTTGGTTGACGCCATCTGGATCGCCGTCGAATTCGCGCTCTTCCACATCATCTATGCAAACGTCGAGACGCTCGGAGGTTGGACGAAACCGCAGGTCTACTTTTTTCTAGGTATTTTCTTCGCTTCGGACGCGATTTTCTCCACTCTTTTTTCAGTGAGCTTCTGGCGCTTCTCCGACCTCGTCAACAAGGGCGATCTCGATATCATCCTCACGAAACCCATTCACCCCCTCTTCCTGATCTTCACCCGATGGACGAGCTTCACGACCGTTTTCAATATTCTCATGGGCCTTGCGATCGTCGTCCGTTATGCGGGGCCAGCGGGTTTCACCGGTGGTTGGAAATGGTTCCTGCTCCCGCTCTGGCTGATCGTCGGGGTGGTGATTGCCTTTCTCCTGCGGTTCGCTTTCTCGATCTGGTGCTTCTGGACTGAACGCGGCTGGGCCCTGGTTCGCCTCTATCTCGAATTTTTCCAGATCGCGACCAAACCCGACACGATCTACCCAGCCTTCATTCGCTATACGTTCATGACCCTGCTGCCCTTCGCGTTCATCGGATCGGTTCCAGCCAGGGCTCTGCTACAGGGCCTCCATCCTCTCGAATATCTGCAACTGGCCGCCGTACTCATCGGGTTCTTCACCTTCGATGCTCTTGCCTGGCGCGCCGGCCTTCGGCGCTACCAATCCGCGAGCAGCTGACGCCGGTCGCCGCCGCGACCGAATTATTTTCATTCCGAGCTTGCGCGATTCAACACGCTCAATAGAATCACTCTCAGCAACGGAATGTATATCCAACCCAAGGAGGGTGTTACGATGTCGTCATTCAAGGAGCTGTGCTTCACGCCAGCCGAGTTTGCCCAACTCGCCAAAATAGATAAAAACGCAATCCCCCTGTTCGAACAGACGGGGCTTCTCCAGACGATCAAACGCCGAGTCGGGAACGTCGACCGCAAGATGATCCCGCTGACGTCCGCGCAAGAATATTTCAGGAAGATGCGAGCGGTGCAAGCCGGAGCCGTGACCCTCGAAGATCTCGTGCTCGGCACCAGAAGTGAAGCGGTCGCCACGGCGACCGGTGCAGATCCCGCAGGAGCCGAAATGGATTTGACGCACGGAACCGGAGCTACCGCTGCGGGCCCCGCCCTTCCTGTGGGCGTCGACCTTGCTATGGTCGCCGCGGCGACCGGATTCGTCCCGGTCGAACCTAAACACCCGGTGCAGATGTTCTACAACGTTAAAGGTGGAACGGGAAAATCCACCCTGACCGCCCAGTACGTCATGCGCGCGGCGATGATGGGATACAGCGTCCTGGCCATTGATCTCGATGGTCAAGGCCACCTCACGGTGAATCTCGACGTCCTCGATGCGCACGAACGGCCAACAATCTACGACGTCCTGATCAACGACCTCCCTCTGTCCGATGCGATCATGAACGTCGCACCGGGCCTCGACCTCGTGCCTGCCAACCTCGGGCTCTGCAATATTGAGATCCCGCTCAATCAGAAAACGAGACGAGAGTACCGCCTGGGAGAAGCGATCGCGTCCATCGCGGATCAGTATGACCTCATCGTTGCGGACACCAATCCGGCGGCATCGATTCTCAATGGCTCGATGCTCGTGGCTACCCAGCTCGTGAACGTGGTCTGCGCGACGAACCCCCTTTCCTTTCATGGCATGTCACTCGTGATGGCCACCATCGAAGGCATGGAGCGGGAGTTCAAACGGAAGCTCGAGGTGAAGATCATTCCAAATATGTACGACAATCGGGAAGTGATCAGCCAGGAGGTGCTCGGCGAGCTTCGGAGCCAATTCGAAGGGTTCTGCACTCGTGCAGTGATCAACCGCAGCGCGGACATGAATGAGGCCACTAAACGGCGCTCGACCGTCTGGGATGTCAACTCAAAGGGCGTCGCGGCGAACGATCTCAGCGCGCTCACGGAAGAATTACTTCAATCGTAAGAATCCTAAGGAAGGGAACTAGCACCATGGAAGAGACTAAAACGGAAACACTGATTCAAACCGAGCCTCCTCAACGGGAAGAGGCGCCGAAAATCAAGACACGCCAGGGAAGCGGGTACCTGAAGCAACTCTATTCGACGGCTCGCACCACCGCGGGCGCGACCCATTCGAATCTGAAAAATCTCACCACGTTTTTGGTGAACTTCGTCCCAACAGACAAAGTCGATGCCTCCGAGCTTCAGGTCCGCGTGCATTTTGATGATGCAGAGGTTCTGGCACTCTCGGAATCGATTAAATCCCACGGCGTCCTCCAGCCCATTCTCGTCGTGCAGGATGGGGATCGTTACAAGGTGATCGCAGGGGAGCGGCGCCTTCGGGCCTCGAGACTTGCCGGAATTGATCGAATTCCAGCCCGTGTGCTCTCGACGAACGACAAGGCCACCCACGAAATCGCGCTCAGAGAAAACCTCGACCGCGTTGATCTTCATCCCATTGAAGAAGGCGAGGGCTATGTCTCACTCCTTGAGGCCCAAGCCTACACGAGCCATGATGCCATCGCGAAGGCCTTCAACAAGCCGAAGTCACGCGTCACGGAGTGCATCGGCTTCACTCGCCTTCCGAGCGAGACGAAGGTCGACCTGATGAAGCGCGGGATCAAAAACCGCGCTTTTCTCCGGAGTCTTCTGTCCGTCGCAACCGATCAGCAGTTAGCGGTGATCGCCAAGGTCGCCGACAAGGAAGAAGTACTGGGCAACGTCGAAACCATGCTGCCTCTGGTCGCCGCGGCGACCGAATCGATTGCGGAAAAAGCCAAAGAGAAGAAGCGAACTGGCCCGGTCTGGGAATATAAATTCGACGACAAGGCGCTCGCCGCGCCCGGCTTCCGCTGGAAGATCGGAGAGGGCCGCGAGCGACTTCAGGCCTATGCAACTGCCCTCAAAAAGTTGATGGCGGCTGTCGACGACCGTCTGACTCAACCCGAGAACTGAACACGCTTTTAAAAAAGAAAAGCCCGGTGCATGTCCATGCATCGGGCTTTTTTACGCCGAGTCGAGGCCCCAGAACCAGAGGCGATTCGACGGTATCGGGTTTTGAACCTCTGGGGCTCGGTAGACCATCGCCAAACCCATGGGCTGCATCGCGGTCCCTGGCTTCGTTCGAATTCCGTGGGCACGGAACAGATCTGAGTTCCCCAGCAGCAGAAGATCGGGGACCCGTCGCTGAACTTCTGCGAGGAGGACACGTAAAGCCATCACTTCTCCGCCCCACTCGTGAATGACGCCCGGCAAGTCGATGCCGCGGCCCACACCGATATATGCCGCGACGCTCCCAGGCCCTGATCCTTCTAGCCACATCCAATTGACATTTTTATGACGGGCCATCCATGACTGATCGCTCTCTTCTAATACAAGGCCACGCGTTCTCCCCTTCCGTAGCTCCTGAAAGAGAGCCTGCGTATAGCCGAAGCGCAGCTTGATACCCGGTGGCGACGAACCTAATTCGAGTGAATGCAGAGGCGTCAAAAATTGCTCACCCTCAAACGAAAAGCCTAAGCGGGCGTAGAACTCCGTATCCGAACCCCAAAGCGCCACGAACTCACATCCCATTCCCGTGAGGGATACCTGGAGGTCTTGCACCAATGCGGTCGCAAACCCCTTTCCTCGGTACGCAGGGTCCGTTGCGACCGCGCCGATGAGCCCAACCCACCGATCGCGGCCATCGAGGTTGATCTTCGCGACACGACCGAATGCCGTCGCCACGACTTTCCCGCCTTCGCGACGCATGCGGCGCAACACCTGGCCCTGCTCGATCAGATGCGGATCCTGCCAAACCGGGAAGTCATCAAAGAACGACCCACCGGGCGGGGTATGAAATGCCTGATTCAAAAGCGCTTCGGTTGGGTCTTGGGGTCTGGTCGTACTTTGTTCCACAGCACTAGTGTATCCATTCGGGCGGATTTTAAAACCGACGGAATCGTGACGGCCTAGCGCATTAATGCTGGAAATCTATAATGGGGAACTTCCAGAATTAACCCCGCAGCAAATCGAGAGACCCGGCGCCCAGCATTTTCCATGCGGGGGCCACCCGAATACCACTTTCCGTCACGTAGTCTTTATCTCCCAGGTGAGACAACTGCCATGCGGCAACATGCGGAAACTTGTTCTTTAAATAGCGCAGATGGGGCGACACACCGCCGTCCTGATGCTTGCATTCGACGATGAGCAAAGGCTTG
This sequence comes from uncultured Bacteriovoracaceae bacterium, assembly GCA_964363305.1. GTDB lineage: Bacteria > Bdellovibrionota > UBA1018 > UBA1018 > UBA1018 > CAYIHX01. Next base: position 135,978 of record CAYIHX010000003.1, read on the forward strand.
GCATCCTCCACTACTACAAAATCAACCTCCCGCTGCTCTTGATCTCGGTAATAGCGCAACTGGATGTCCCGTCCCTCGGTGTCTTCCAGGTGATTCACCCAGGCAAGAAGTTGGCAAGCGACCATGTTCTCGAAGCGCGCGCCCGGGTCTTTCACCAAAGTCCAATCGAAGTGATAGTGCTTCTGAGCCTTCTTAAGGCCATGTAGCTTACCCGGTCCAAACGGGGCGACCCGAAAGATGGCGTAGATGCGCTCAAAAATATCCAGCCAGCGGGAGAGCGCCCGGTGACTGACTTGCAAATCCTCTCGCAGGCCGTTGAGGGAGAGCGGACTACCGACGAGATCAGGCAACCGAAGCATCAGCTGCTCAAGCAGAGTCAAGTCGTCCACACGCTCAAGACTAGAGAGATCATCACGCAAGAGACGCGTACGATATTCTCGCGACCAGCGCTTGGCCTCCACCTTCGACCCCCCAAAAAAAGGCTCCGGGAACCCGCTCTGCTCATAAAGATGGAGCCAGTCTGCCTGGCTGACGATATTCAGCTCGCTTGAGGTGAACGGGTGAAGCCGAAGAAAATGATAGCGGCCCTGCAAAGAATCACCCCCGAATCGATAGAAATCCAACCGTGCACTCCCCGTAACGAGAATCTGGTGGTGCTCGCGATTCTTGTCAAAAAGACCCTTGAGCCATCCGCGCCACCGCCGATTCTTATGAACCTCGTCGAAAACCCAGAGACGATAAGCAGGAAACTCCCGGCGCAGAATCCGCTCCCGATCTTCGTCGGCATCCCAATTAAAGTAGGCCTCTTCCTGACCAGGAGGAATCAGAGACCGGGCTAAAGTCGTCTTCCCCACTTGACGCGGCCCCCCCAAGAACACCATCTTCCTCTCGAGGTCTTTGAGAATCTGAGCTCGAAGAGAACGGATCGGGGCCTGAGTCATGAGCTAATGATATCCTGATTTTTTGCCTCATAGCAAAAAAAAAGTCATGATTTTTTGCTTTATGGCAAAAAAACAGGATTCAATTTTGCGTCCCACAAACCGAAAAGTCCCTCAGGAGGACTACCCATGTCGAAAAAAAAAGGTAAATTTGACCTAACTCATTTAGTTCATGCCGGTTACCTGAAGGATGGCCAGAGGCTGCTCTTCGTGAGTGATCCAACCCAGTTCTGCACCGTCACGAAACAGCCGAATCACGAATATAAGGTCGTCATTGGGAAAGAAACGACCACCGTACACGCTTTTGCCCAGCGCTGCCTCGGCCAAGAACCACCTGACCATGCGGCGAAGTGGCTGCGTACCGAGCAAGGCAAGACTTTGTACGAACTGTGGCACGCGGACGACGAAGCCGCCGCCGCCTAAATACTTCAGACATTTCAAACCATTCAGAAGGGCGCCCTGGGAAACCACGGCGCCCTTCTCTATTTTTACCCACCCAGAACATCTCCATTCCCAAAGAAATTCGAATGCCTCGAATTTTTTCCTTAAGGATCCCCCCGAGTGTCCGATGAGACACATGAAAGCTGGTTGATAGGAATGCCACCTAAGGATTAGGGGGCAAACGACCCGCTTCTAGCAGAGCCAAGGATTGGCTCGAAGACCTTCATGGAGGAGGGGCAATGGGTTTGCGCATCAATACAAATGTGCCCGCGTTGATCGCTCAACGCAATTTACGCACAACGCGCACCCACCTCGATCGCTCTCTCGAGCGCCTCAGCTCGGGTACCCGAATCAATCATGCCGCCGACGACGCTGCCGGCCTAGCCATTTCAGAAAGCCTACGCGCGCAGATCAGAGGCCTCAATCAGGCTGAACGCAATGCCCAAGACGGCATCTCGCTCGTGCAAGTCGCAGAAGGTGGCTTAGCCGAAATTTCCAACATCCTCATTCGAATGCGCGAACTAGGCGTTCAGGCTGCCTCCGACACCGTCGGACATCAGGAGCGATCATTCCTCGACATCGAGTTTCAACAGCTCCTCGAAGAAATCGACCGCATCGCCAGGAGCACGGAGTACAATCGCGTGCCCCTGCTCAACGGAACCACCAGCACGTTTGAGATCCAGGTCGGCGTAGGCAACAATCCCGCCATCGACCGAATCAAGCTATTCGGCGGAAATCACCCCGCCGACGTCAACGTCACCGCCCTCGGCATCAACCTCGCGAGCGTGGCGGACAAGCCGTCGGCCCAAACCTCTCTCGCTTTGATCGATAGCGCGATGACCGCTGCGATTTCGATCCGTTCAGAATTCGGAGCCATGCAAAATCGGCTGCAATCCGTGATCAACAACCTCGGAATCAGCAAAGAAAATCTCTCGGCGGCCAACAGCCGCATCCGCGACACGGACATCGCCGAGGAAACGACCGAGCTCACCAAACAAAACATCCTGATGCAATCGGGCGTGTCCGTGCTGGGCCAAGCAAATACGACCATCAAGACCGCGCTCAATCTCCTCGGTGGAGGAGCAGGATGAGAAAAAAGTTTTTGAACCATCACGAAAGGAGACGCCGAAAACCACCGCCCTCTTGAGGGCTATATAAAACACATAAAAGTTTTTACCCGAAGCAGAGGCCAGTGCCTGTGCTTGTTTCCTGGATCGCGTGGAAGGCCCGTCCGAATCACCAAGGATTCGGTTGAACGGACGGGCCGACCCCGTGGGAACCGGAATAAACAAGCAACTTGCCAGCGCCGACGCGAGGCCCGTTCGAGGTGTCTTACTGCTCTTCCCCATCCAAAGGTGAAGAGGAGAGACGCGCAACTCGAACGAGATCGAAATCCCATCCGTGGCTTCTGCCCCGGACTGCGAACGATCGCAAGGCACGGCTGTTTTGCGGGTGCGGAGGTTAGAGAAGTTTGAGTGCCTTCGGGGGTGGGACCCTGGGGGAGAACACTCGAAATCCGTGAGGGAAATCCGTGCGCACATGGTGTGCAAGCGGACGTCTGGGGTGGGTACCTCGGAGTGCTTTCATGGAATGCAGTAAGAACGGGCGTACGTGTGCCAAACCCATAGGCACGTGCGTTCATAATCAAGTTCAGCAAGGAAGCTGACCGTCTCACGGGATTGAGACGACTTTCATGGAGGAGAGACTATGTTGAAGGGAGGCTAGTATGGGTCTTCGTATTAGTACAAATACCACTGCGCTCAATGCGCAGCGGCAGATGGCAATGACGCGTATGAGTTTGGACAAGAGCTTGGAAAGGCTTGCGTCTGGCAGTCGAATTAATCACGCCGGCGATGACGCCGCAGGTCTCGCGATTTCGGAGAACTTGCGTGCTCAAACCCGTGGCTATCGACAAGCGCGGAGAAATGCACAAGACGGTATCTCCTTGGTGCAAGTCACCGAAGGGGGCCTCAACGAAATTTCAAACATGTTGATTCGGTTGCGCGAACTGGGAATCCAGGCCGCGTCAGATACGATCGGGGACACTGAACGACAGTTCGTCGACCGTGAGTTTCAATCGATGAAGCAGGAAATGGATCGAATTGCGAACATCACGCAATTCAACGGTACGCCGCTCTTGAATGGTAAGGCGGGTATTTTTGAGATCCAGGTCGGAACGCATAATAACCCGATCCTCGACCGTGTGATCTACAACGGCGAACGAGCTGACGCGTCTCTCGACGCGCTCAAGCTCGGAGGGGAGTCAACGGCAACGAAGCAGGGCGCTCAGCTCTCTCTAGCCGTGATTGACGACGCTCTCATCCGCGTGAACTCCATTCGCGCTGATTTGGGTGCCATGCAGAACAGGCTGCAGTCGACAATCAACAACCTGGCGATCAGTGAAGAGAACTTGGCCCAAGCCAATAGTCGAATTCGCGATACGGATATCGCGGAAGAGTCGAGCGAACTCACCAAGCAGAACATCCTTCTGCAGGCAGGTATCTCGGTTCTGGCGCAGGCCAACCAGACGAATCAATCCGCACTGAAGCTCTTGGCCTAGGCCAAGGATTCGGTCTTGAATTAAAAATGAGCGTGGTAGCCACCGAACTTCCGGTCAGGCCCCGAGCACCCTCACCCAAGAGGACTCGGCAAGGCGCGGGAGCAAGGAACGACGACAAATACGAAGGCTGAACGGCTGAGCCAGGATTTTCCCAACCTGGAGTGTAGCGCGGGGCCAATCCTCCGGGGCCTCCCCCATCATTCGATGATGTAGGGGAGTCCCCGAGGGATGGTCCACACTAGACGAGGCGAGTTCATGGACGAGGACGTACAGCCAAGTACAGGAGGATGAAATATGGGACTCAGAATTGCGACCAACGTCACGGCGTTGCAAGCACAGCGACAAATTGGGATTACAAGACTTGACCTCGACAAAACCCTCGAGAGATTGGCATCGGGCAGCCGAATCAATCACGCGGGCGACGACGCGGCAGGCCTGGCCATCTCAGAAAATCTACGGTCTCAACTCCGAGCGATGAGGCAAGCGAGAAGGAATGCCAATGACGGCATCTCGCTGATTCAGACCTCAGAGGGCGGGCTGACAGAAGTCTCCAATATCATCATCCGATTGCGGGAACTGGCGATTCAGGCTGCTTCAGACACGATTGGTGATCAGGAAAGGGTATTTGCTGATCGCGAATTTCAAGCTCTGAAACAGGAAATTGACCGAATCTCCAACGTCACGCAGTTCAACGGCACGCCGCTTCTCAACGGCAAAGCAGGTATTTTTGAGATGCAGATCGGGATTAAAAACAATCCGATCCTCGATCGAATCATCTACAACGGTGAACGATCGGATGCGACTCTCGATGCCCTGCAACTCGGTGGCGAATCCTTGGCCACGAAACAAGGGGCCCAGCTGTCCCTCAGCATCATCGACGACTCGCTCCAGCGGGTCAGCAGCATTCGCGCGGACCTGGGGGCTCTGCAAAATCGACTGCAATCGACAATCAACAACCTCGCCATCACCGAGGAGAACATGGCCGCCGCCAACAGCCGCATCCGAGATTCCGACATGGCGGAGGAGATGTCGAACCTGACTAAAAATAATATTCTCATGCAAGCGGGGGTGTCGGTGCTCGCTAGCGCAAACAATACCAACCAGGTAGCGCTTAAGCTGCTCGGATAAAGGAACTGTGCGAACCTCGAAAGCGATACTCATTGTCGGAGGAAGCGGAACCCTGGGTACCCAGTTGGCTCTTAAATTGAGGCATGCCCACCGCGTCTATTCGACCTACCTCACAAAACCGATTCGCATCGATGGCGTAACCTCTCTTCCGCTGAACCTGGGCGACCGCACCTGGTGCAAGCGTCTCCTTTATACCCTCCACCCCGAGGTCATCATCTATTGCGCCGGAAACAGCGATCCGGCCTACGCCGCGGCCCACGAGCGACTGGCCGACCTGGCGCATTCAGCAGGCCCCAGCAGCATGCTGGCGACCACGGACTATGGCGCTCCAAAATTCATCTACCTCTCGAGCGCCTACGTCTTCGACGGCGGCAGGGGTAATTACCACGAAAATGATGTCGTCCTTCCCTCGAGCGCCCTCGGGAAATTCAAGGTCGGAGGTGAAAATTTCATCCGCGGGAAATCCGTCAATTACATCATCGTCCGCCCGAGCCCAGTCATCGTGCGAGGAAATGGCTACTCACAAACATTTTTTGACCGCCTCATTCACGCCTTATCTCACCGGGAGAGTCTGTCGTTGCCGTCGAGCGATCTCTACTCATTCACGCACATCAGTACCCTGGTTGAGCTCATTGCCCGGCTCGTGGACGCGGGAATTCGCAACAAAACCATCCACTGTTCGGGCCTCACCCGGGCGAGCTATTTCGATTTCGGCCAGCTCTTCGCCCAACGATTTGGTTTCGACCCTTCCCTGCTGGTCGCAAGCGGGGCAGCGGTGCCCGGCGTGAGCGGCGGCTACCAGGGCGGAAAATCCGCCATCAGCAGCGCGGGCGTCCAGCATCTCGACTTTTCCTTGAATTGCAGTCAAGCGGCCGAGACCTTAAAGCTCAAGCCCCTTCTCCTGGAGGAGTGCTTTGATCTGATCGAGCAGGACCTGGTTGGAGGAACCCCGCGAACGACGTGAATCCCGAGTCGCCCGGACAAATTCGGCAAAGTAGAAACGAGCGACCTGTTCCGGATCAATCCGTTCTCCTTGAAAAGTCCAGTTCACGTCCCGAAACGGGCCAACCTGAGCCACCAGCTCCTGGGCTTGATGGGGCACCTGGCCAGCGGGAACGACTGAACTTGGATTTTGCACCTGTCCATCCACCGCCAGGGTTCCCCGCACGTGGTGAGCGAACAATAGTTGAATCACGCCATGTGCGCTATTCGACACGATCAACTTCACCTGATTGCGAAAGATCATGAAGTCGGCTGCAGTCTGCGCCACCGCGTAGACCTTGGCCTCCGCGTATCGGGTTCCCGCCTCGGACTGAGCGTTGAAAATCTTCGCGTATTCAACAAACCGCTCCTTCAGCTCGGCGAGAAACCCCACCGTGCTTTCTTCCACCATTTGCTGGGGATCAAAGCTGCGACCGACCTGCAGAAGCCTCTCCGCATCGGGATGCATCTCTGCTCGAGCCAACTCATGAATCCACCCCTGGGGACTAGACAGGTGACTTTTACTTTGGGCCATCGGTACGCCTTTCATACTGCTTGCTGCTAAAAAAACCCCGGAATTCGACGATGTCAATTGGAACCCTAGGAATTCAAGTGGGCGCCGTATGATAGCTTTAGGCTTCCTGGACGGACCAGGCATGCACACCGCCAATCAGGGACAGCCCCCTGGGTTAATTGACTGTAGGGTCCAAATGCTAATTCGCCGAACCCCGAGGCTCCACCAGTATAGCGAATTTACGAATTTCGAGCCAAAAATCCTGAGACCCACGCTCCGCTTTACACGTCCCGAGCCAAATGACACACTTAGGTCACGATGCAAGGAAAGAAGCTCCTCGTCGCCGACGACAGCTTGACGATTCAGAAAGTGATCAAACTCGCTCTCTCCAACGAGGGATACGAGATCCAGACCGTTTCTGATGGAAACGACGCGCTTCAACAAATTTCGTTGTTTAGGCCGGATGTCGTTCTCGTCGACATTTCGCTCCCTGAACAGTCGGCCTTTGAGCTGATGGAAGCCACCAACGCTCAACCTGACCTCTCCGAGGTTCGCTTTGTACTGATGTCGAGCGCATACGAAAAGGTAGATGAGGCCGCCTACAAGAAGCTGGGGTTCCATGGTCGACTGACCAAGCCCTTCGACCCGGCGCATTTAAGGCAAGTTTTGAACGAAACCCTCGAGCAGGCTCGCTCGAAACGACTCGAAAAAACCTCGTTCCTGGAAATGCCTCCGCCTCCCCTGCCAAAAAACGACCCACTCTGGCAAGAAATGCCACTCTTCCCGCCCCCTCCTGGTCGCAAGCAAGGAAGTGAAGAAGACATCAAGGAGCTCACCGAATCGACCATCAAAATGAGTGGACTGGATGACCTCCAATGGAGCGTCGAGGAGCGAGCAAAAAAACCGGAGCCTCCAAGCCCCCTCTTGGACTCGGATCCGGAAGAAACTCTGGATCCAATCCTCCCTCCACTGCCGAAAATGGGCGAACTGGGGGAAACTCGTTTCCTTCTCGATGAAATGACCGATCCGCCACCGCTTCGGTATCCGGAGCCAGGCCTCTCCGCCCGAGAGAGCTACCACGCCACCGAGATCGAGCTTCCCGCGGAGACGGAATTTGAGACACATTTCGAGTCCATCCCTCCGGTCGTCGCTATTTCCACCGAGCAAATGGAATCCATGATGCGGACTCAGCTCCAAGAGACGCTCGAGAAGATGGCACGGCAGATGCTTCCTGAAATTGCTGAAAAAATCATCAAGCAGGAAATCAATCGGATGTTGAGCGAACAGGCCTGACCCGTACATCTTCCGCAAAAAGGGACACTGCCTGGCCATTGCTTGCCACTCTCAATTCACCCTGAGAACCCAGACCGAGCACCGTGCCGCGCGCATGCCCCTCGTTCCACTCCACCTCACTCCCCTCGGGAAACAAGGCATGATCTCGATAATACCGGGATACCTCGGCGGGTCCGCGCGCTAGGCTATCAATGCTTTCTAAAATACTCAGCGCAATCGTCTCACGAATCTCGCTCGCCAATACGATCCGGCCCACGCTCTCCGCAAGCGATATCGCCGACCGAAGGAGCGGGCCGCTCGGTATCGAAACGCAATTCAGGCCTAGGCCCGCAATGACAAATGACCCGGTCACGGTCCCGCTGGCCTCACAAAGAATACCTCCCAGCTTCTTGCCCCCCACCCAAAGATCGTTGGGCCATTTGATGCGAAGAGGTAACGCCGGAAACAGTTCGCGCAAGCCCCGAGATACTCCAACGGCAACGGCGAGCGGAAGCCAGGTCACAAACTCACTCCCCTCCGGCCTCAGCACCATCGAGAGAAAGAGCCCCCCCGGGGTTCCCTCCCAAATTCGGCCCATCCGGCCACGTCCCGCGTCCTGGGCATCGCATGTGAGCCAATCCCCATGGCGCGCGCCCGCAAGCGCCCAAGTCTTCGCCACGTCATTCGTCGAATGGCAGCTCTTCAAATGGCGATGCTCACGGGCCATCACTCCACCAGCAACGAGAGATCGAGCGCCGTCACCGAGTGAGTCAACGCGCCGGAGGAAAGAATCGAAACTCCTTCCAGCACGTAGCTTCCTATGTTGCCCACATGAAGACCCCCTGAAATTTCAACAGGTATCCGTCCCTGGATCATCTGAAGAGCCTCGCGCGCCGCTTCCGGAGAAAAATTATCCAACAGGATCGCGTCGGCACCGGCGGCCAATGCCGCAGTCAGCTCCTCAAGCGACCGAACCTCGCACTCAACCCGCAGAACGTGAGGGGCCGAGGCGACGAGGCGCGAAACCGCTTCAGTCACGCCACCGACCGCCGCAATGTGATTCTCTTTGATCAATACACCGCCAGCCAGATTATACCGATGGCTCATGCCTCCTCCGGCCAAGACTCCCTCTAACGCAAGATCTCTGTACCCAGGCAGAGTCTTTCGCGTGGCGGTCACGCGGGGAGCCGCGGACCGCGTGTGCCAATCCGAACTTTTCCACTGCTGGTCTACCACCGCGACGAGCCCTTTCGTCTGCGAAGCGATGCCGCAAACATAAGAAGCCAGATTCAGAAAGGGGCGCTCTAACGCCAAAATCGCGCGAACCGGGCCCTCCCATTCGCTGAGCACCTGGCCTGGATTAACCCGAGCCGAAGGCGGCACGCAGGAACGAAGCTCAAGAGTCCATCCCATCTCTCTCGAAACCGCCTGCGCTGCTTCAAGCAACCCCTGAGCCGCCCAAACCCCGGGAGCCTTCGCCACGATCTTCGCGCGAACCTTCTTCTCATAAGCATTCGGCCCGAGCCCCAACGTCGTCCAATCGTAGACCCACGCATCTTCTTCGAGACCCCGTTGCAGGTGCTGCTTCCAGAGGATGGCGGGGCTGTGATAGCCCTCAGAAAAAGCTGAAGTCATACGGCCTAGTGACCATACTTTCTCATACTGAACAAGGAGCATACGCCATGCGACAGCCCGAGGGGCGCACCGCGCACCAGATCCGTCCTCTGATCATCGAAACCGGGATTTCACGGTACGCCGAGGGCTCGGCCCTCATCAAGGCCGGACATACGCAGGTTTTGTGCACGGCCTCGGTGGAAAAGTCGGTCCCCAAGTGGCTCGAAGGCAAAGGGAAGGGCTGGATTACGGCCGAATACTCGATGCTTCCCCGAGCGACACACACTCGCAACAAGCGCGACCGCGAGAAGATTTCGGGACGCACGCAAGAAATTCAGCGGTTGATCGGCCGGGCCCTTCGCGCCTCAGTCAACCTCAGCGCCCTCGGCGAACGCTCGATCATGATCGACTGCGATGTGCTGCAGGCCGATGGCGGCACGCGCACGGCATCCATCACTGGCGCTTGCGTAGCCCTGGGTGTGGCTCTGAGTAAAATCAAAGATCCCACCATGAAGCCGCTCCGGGAAGTGTGGATCGATACGGTCGCGGCGATCAGCGTCGGCATGAAAGCGGGCCAAGTGCTCGTTGATCTCGACTATGACGAAGACTCCAGCTGCGACGTCGATATGAACTTCGTGGTGACCGGCGCCGGAAGCCTGGTTGAGGTTCAAGGCACGGCCGAACAGGAACCGTTTTCGGTTGAACAGCTGAATCTGATGACGGGCGGAGCGCTCTCAGCCCTCCAGCAGATTCGCGAAATTCAGAAGGCGGCGATGGGGGCCGGGGGTTTCACGCTCTGACGCCACAAAAGGAAAGAAGGCCCCGAAGATCTGGATGATCCTGGAGCCTTCTTGAGGAGGTGGTGGGTACAGCGCTTTTGCCTAGTTAGGCAACTTTACGACCGCTACCGGTACGAGCTACGTACGCGTTGTAGTGATCAATCTTTTTGTCATAGTCGGACACCTGCTTGCCCGTCTTCGTGACCAATCCGAATTTGAAATGCTCAAAATGTTCAGCGCAGAAGTCGAAACGATCCGACTCCCGCTTGCAACCCTGCGCGAGGCATCTGCCTCCAGCGTCTGCGCCCCCACCCTTGGGGGCCTTAGGCGGCGCGCTCACGTGCTCTACTTTGCCTGGTTTTTCGGCCTGCTTTTGCGTTGGTACCGGTGCCTTTTCCTTACCCATTTTCTTGAGTCTCCTCAGCCTCATACTAGTTATCGGCAATACATCTTAAAGCTTGAGTGAATAAATCATGTAATAAATGCATTCGGTTTACTTAAAAATTGACCAGGTCCTTGTCGGAGTCAAAGTCATAACCGTATGCTGCCTAGATCAAAACCCATCGCTCCAAGGGAGGGGCGTACTGCATGAACCACGGAAAGGTTATTTCAGTCCTATTACTCACACTCAGCTCTTTCGCGTTCGCGCAGGAAGAGTCAGACATTCAACAAAAGTTTGTCCAAATCGAGGCCAAGGATAAACACCAACGCTCTCTCATCGCCAATGAAGGGGTCAGCATCGAAGCCGTTCGCAGCGACAGCGTCTGGGCCTTCGCGACGCCCGAAATGATCGAACGGATGAAGTCGAAGGGCTTTAAATTCATCGGCCAGTTCGAACCTTCGGTCGCGCGGGGCGGCCACCAGAATATGTTCGGCTTTCCCTCGGACGACGCGCGCTTCCACGACTACGCCGAACTCACGGCTGCGTTGACCGACCTCGGCACCCGCCACGCGGACGTGGCTCGAGTCGTCAGCATCGGCAAATCTCTCGAAGGCCGGGATATCTGGGCGATTCACATCAATAGCTCGGCACAAGACCGCGAACGAGGCGAAAGCTCGAGACCCGGCGCGATCTTCATGGGCAATCACCACGCCCGCGAACACCTCAGTGCCGAAGTCCCCTTGATGCTCGCGCAGTACCTGCTGGCGAATCGCGAACAGCCGGCGATCCGAGCCGCGATCGAGAATCGCGACATCTGGATCATCCCCATGGTCAACCCCGACGGCGCGGAGTGGGATATCTCCTCCTCTCGTTACAAAATGTGGCGAAAAAACCGACGCAACAACGGCGATGGCACCTACGGTGTCGATTTGAACCGCAATTACGGTTTCAAGTGGGGCACCGGAGGATCGAGCAAAGATCCCTCGAGCGACGTCTTCATGGGGCCCGCACCGTTCTCTGAACCCGAAACTCAGGTGATTAAAAGCTTCGTCTCCTCCCACCTGAACGCGAAGGTGCTCCTCTCGTTTCACACTTTCAGCGAGCTCGTGCTCTACCCCTGGGGAAACAGCAACGACCCCATCGCCAACTCACGAGACCACAGCGTTTTCGAGAAGATGGCGCGGACCATGGCCGGCTGGAACGGCTATACGCCCGAGCAATCGAGCGATCTCTACATCGCCAGCGGTGACACCACCGACTGGGCCTACGGCGAGCACGGTATTTTCGCGTTCACTTTCGAACTTTCGCCCTCGTCGATGTGGGAAGGCGGCTTCTATCCGGGAGCCGGGGTCATTGATCGCGTATTCAACGCAAACATACGGCCCTGTCTCTACATGATCGACGTGGCGGACGATCCGTACCGCGTGCTGAGCAAGGACGTCGCCCTCTCGCCGGAGGCGCGCTACTCGACGAACCCGATGGAGCTGCTCTTTCCGTATAAGAACTAGGCGATTTACCGCGTCTTAAGTGAAAGGAGCGCCAACTCTGGCGCTCCTTTTTTATTTCGCGCGGTTCGTCTATTCGTAAACTTCGCGTCTGTGTCCAATTTTGATGACTTCGACAGTCACCGTAGTTTTCTCAATTGAATAGATAATCCGATAATCTCCGACCCTCAGTTTCATCAGGCCCAGGAGGTTTCGACGAAGGGGCGTTCCAAATCGAACGGGATCGACCATGAGCTTCTCTTCGATGACCCGGCGAACCAGATACTGGATGTCCTTCGAGATCCCTTTAAGATCTTTCACTGCCGATTTTCGGTAGACGACGTTCCACATGGATCGCTATTTTTTCCAGACCTTCGAGTGGGGAACCGTCGCCTCGGACTTTCGTTCGTCGGCAATTTGGGCGAAATAGAGATCTTCTTGGAGTTCGAGCGCCTCGCGGGTGAGTTCGATGACGATGGCCGATAAGGAGGGAGCTTTTTTTAAGCGTTGAAGGGTTTCGAGCTCACTATAAAGTGCGTCGTCGACCGAGAGATTGATGCGTTTTTTTACGGTAGGCATGGAGGCTCCTCACCTGCGCGCCGAGGTGTAACACCAGTGTAACTCTTTTTCGCTCGAGCAGCAACAGTTATCTTGCGTAAGAAGAAAGCCCCGCCCGCAAATAACGCGAGCGAGGCCCTGGATTTTTTAGGAGGGCCGGGGCTTAGAGCGCACCGCCGAGGGTGAAGTAGTTCGTATCACGGGCGCTGTGGACCGTGTCTGGGTTGACGTCCGCTCGGGCGTTCGTTTCGCTGTGCTCATACGTCCAGGCGACGTTGATCGGAGTGCCGCCGATCTGCTCGATCGCGAGGCGATTGGAGACCGAGACGCGGTTGAAGTAGCCGTCCGATCCCCCAGCATATCCGAAGTCAACGCCGACGGTGTTACGAACCCTGCCGACACGTTCAATCCCGATTCCGAGACAGGCCGCAGCCACCAGGCCCGCATCAATATTTGAATCCACGCTGAGACTTCCGGAGGTATCATGCATCGATGACTCACCGACGATGACGCGTCCGTGGGCACGGGCGCAGAAGTCGATCAGAACGGGGGTGGGGCGATCGTTCGAAGTGAAGCGGCCGGAGCCCTGGACATCCACCGAAAGGAAGTCGATCGCCGCGCCGTTACGACGCACGCCGAGCGTGGGATCACTCTCGTGCGTGAAGCCGACTTGCAGGAGGTCGAAGCTGGCTACGGTATGAGCCGGGGCGTTGTCCCGAACGTAGTCAGAAATGGCCCTGTTGGCTGTTTCTAACTCCGACGATTTTTGCTCTATCTCGCTGGTTAGACGGTAGTGGGTTCTGGTTCGATCGGGGGTACTTAGGTCTCTCGTAACAACATCCCTTGCTTGGTCAAGTTGGTTGCGTTCTCTTTCAAGGATAGCAACGCGTTGCGCGAGGTCGGCCGGAATTCGCACGAGCCGCTTAAGACTTTCACCGCCGTATTCATTTCGAATCGACAGGAGAGCGAAGCCCGAGACGTCGGCTCGAGTTCTTAGTACGGAACCGGAAGCGAACGGTGAACCCCCTGGGTTCGCCGAAACGCTGCTCACTCGAAGATTCACGCCGGGGTTCAAAGTCAGCGGCGCAATCTGCGTGGGTGTCCCTCGGTGCTCATAGCTATTGCTCCGATTTTCCGAAAGACCGACTCCGAACCGCAGCATCGCCCGACCCGACACCGTCGCGCCCTGGCCACCGTTCTCATGCAGATAACCTGCTTCGAGCGCAGGGGTGATGTTGCTGACTCGAACCGGCGTTCCGTGAATGCCGAGATCCCAATTCTGAATGCGGGTGTTCGCCGTCCCACCGGCCGAACCAACCGGCGTTTGCGCCCAAGCCGTCAGCGGCGCGAACGCGATGAGACCCGTGATCGAAATGTATTTCCAAGTGCCTTTCATAAATTGCTCCTCTTTGAGCCTAAGAAAAGCAATACGCGTGCCAGGCAGAGAAGCAGTAAAAACAAGGAGATAGAGTTCGTCGAACGCCTAGGCTTTGGCGAGGTGTGGAGAGAATAGGCAGGGCCGTCTAAAAATCAGTCAGTTGTTAAAGATCCAAAATAATCGGCAATACGACCGGCTTTTTGCCGATGTTCTGATTGAAAAAGCGTCGAAGTTCGACGCGGACGGTCTCCTGGAAATCTCCGGAATAGTCGCCGTTCGCAATGCGCCGCTCATAGTCCACGATCAGGCGCCGCACGAGCTGTTTCGCTTCCTCAATCAGCCACGCTTCCATATTTTCCGCCACGAGACCGCGGGCGATAATCTCCGGGCCCGCCATGATCCGTCGCGTCTCCACATTCCGCACCATGAGCGAGAAGACCACGCCGGTCTCGCCGATCTGTCGGCGCTCCTTCAATACCAACTTGGAAATGTCGTTCCCCTCTCGACCTTCGATCAGCACGCGCGCCTCTTCGAGATGGTCGATCCTCTCCATGCTCTGCTGGCGCAGCTCGATGACGTCACCGTTGACCGCGACGATGACATTTTCCGCCTTCACGCCATTTTGCTTAGCCAATTTACCATGGTGAACCAAATGCCGATACTCGCCGTGAATCGGGATGAAAAACCTCGGCTTGGTCCATTCCAGCATCTGCTTCAACTCAGGCTTCGTGGCATGCCCTGAAGCATGAATTTCATGGACCGCCTCGTACATCACCTCCGCGCCGCACTTGAAGAGCTGATTGATCATCCGGCCGATCGCGCGCTCATTCCCCGGAATGTACCGCGAACTCATGACGACGAGATCCTTCTCCTGAAGCTGCACGAGCTTATGCTCGCCAACGGCCATCCGAAGAAGCGCGGAGCCTTGCTCGGCCTGGCTCCCCGACGAAAGCAGAATGACCTGATTTCTCGCGTATAAACCGATATCGTCCGTCGGAATGAGAACGTCACCCGCGTCCTTGAGATAACCCAGCTCCCGCGCCATGACCGAGTTCTGATCCATGCTTCGGCCCGCAATGGCGACTCGCTTGCCCATCTTCTTGGCCAGCTCGAAAATCTGCCCCATTCGGGAAACGTTGGAAGAGAACATCGCCACCACGACCAACCCCTCCGCCGCCGCAAAAAGCTGCTCGAAGCGTTGGTACACGCGCGACTCACTCAGACTGTGCGTGTCTCTTTCAACATTAGTCGAATCCGAAAGAAGAAGAAGGACTCCCTCTTCTCCGGCCTTCTGAAACACCCTCTCGTCGAGCTTCGAACCATAGAACGGATTCGGATCGATCCGAAAATCGCCGGTATGGACGACCCGTCCCACGGGAGTGTCAATGATGAGCGCCCCGGCGTCCACAATGCTGTGATTGACCGAGGCGGTCGTGACCTTGAAGTGCTTGAAATCCAGCCGTTGCCCCAACTCGAACGTGCGAATCTCGACGCGCTGATCAAGCGCGTACTCCCGCAGCCGATTTTGAATCAGCTTCGTCGAAAAGGGCGAGGCGTAAATCGGCGCCAGGATCCCTGCCTTAAGGGCGAAAGCCAAGGCACCCACGTGATCCTCATGACCATGAGTGATCACGAATGCCTTCACCTTCTCCTTGCGCTCGCGCAGGTAGGTGAAGTCAGGAATCACGAACTGCACGCCGAAATGGTCGAGCTCGCTGAACATCAGGCCGCAATCGACCACGATGATCTCGTCGTCGTACTCGAGCACCATGCAGTTCATCCCGATCTCACCTAAACCGCCGAGAGGAATAATTCTCAGACTGCTCAAAACGATCCTTCCCCGGCGGCATGCGCCGGTTTCCTTGAAGCCTGGGTAACCAGGCCCGGCATCCCATCCAGAAGCGCCTGGCGAAGACGCGAGGCGATCACGTCAGCGGCGATATCCGTCTCCTCGCCGACCACCACATCGGCGTACTGCTTCGTCGGCTCAAGGTGAAGATGATGCATAGGCCTGACCGTATCGTAGTACCTTCTCACCACTTCATCCAGATTTCTGCCTCGTTCCCTCACGTCCCGGTGCAAACGCCGAATGAAGCGGATATCGGAGTCAACATGCAGATACACTTTTAGATCGAATAAATCCCGGATTTCCGCGTTTCCGAGCGCGTAGATCCCCTCGACGATCACTGCCTGACAGGGCCCAACCTCGATGGCATTCGAGAGCCGTGAAAAAGTTTTGTAATCATAAACGGGCATCCTCACCGCATGGCCCGCTTTCAACTCAGTGAGATGTTGCCGCAACAATGCCCAGTCGAATGCCGACGGATGGTCCATGTTCAAATCGAGCGGGGCTTCCGGGAGATAATAAGAATCCTGGTGCACCAGGCTCACCCCCAAATCCGCAACCCGCTGAAGAACTTTTTTTGCAAAAGTGGTTTTTCCTGACCCTGAACCACCGGCAATTCCAATCATGAACATAGGATAAATTCCGCCCTTTAGGACCGGCGTCTCATACCATACTTTTTTACTCTTCGACGTTCTTTCTTCTGCTCGTCCATTTGATAGAGAGGAGGAAATTTTTCATAACTGGCTGAAAATACGCGCAAATCTGACTCTTCGGTGTTTTCCCCGGAGCGAGGCAATCGCAATCGGTAGCCCATAGGCGCCAGCAAACGCCCTCCCCAGACCGCCTCAGCCAGCCCAGGGTTCAGATTTCGGGCCTTCGTGCCGTCGACATGAAAGAACGAGATGACCTCGGGAAGATCGGTAAATCTCGGGAGTCGAAACTCAAAACTCGGAATCGGCTCTTGGCGGCGGACTTCGCCGAAGTACTGCGTGGCCCGTTTCTCGACCTCGATGGCCGCGAGCAGACAGGTAAAGAAGTTACTGCTCGCGAATCCAAAAGACCGTCGCTGATAGGAAGAAATGAGGTCATCCAGCACCAGCGAACCCACTTTCCGAACCGCGCGCATCATCCCCTTGCGGCCATGGTTATAGGCTGTCACAGCCAAAGGCCAGCTCCCCAGTGCTTCGAAATTGGTGCGCAGCAGACGTGCCGCCGCCTCGGCCGCACGAATCGGATCGTTTCGTTCATCGACCGCCTCGTCGATTCGCAGGTACAAACCCCCGGTCGAACGCATGAACTGCCAGATCCCGCTTGCGCCGACCTTCGACCTGGCCTTCACATTGAAGCTGCTTTCCACAAAAGGAAGGCGCGTGAGCTGTATCGGTAGCCCCTCTTTGCGAAAAACAGCCTCCATCTCCGGTAGGTAACGACCCGATATCTTGTAGCCACTCAAAAACTCATTCTTCTGCCCGAGCTGAAATCGAATCCTCCTCCGATGAGCGGCATCCAAAAATTTATCCTGTTCAGGGACATCACGGAAGAGCTTCACCAAAAACTTTTCATCCTCACTGAGATCTCCTTCCTTCACCCCGCCCGGTCGGCTCCATTTTTGATGAAGAGCAAGCAAACGAGACCGCCATTTTGTCTCGGCCGCCGCAGTCACACGTCGTCGAACTTTTCTTCGAAGATTGACCTGTTCATAGACAACCGAGGGATATTTCGCGTCATGAAGCAGCCCCTGATCGGAATCGAGCTCACCGTAAATTCTCATCCAAAATTCGACCTGCACCCGCAAGGGGCCCGACTCCTCTACCGTGGGCCAATGGTCGATCGGCTCAGAGTCAAAACCATACGCGACCGGCCCAAGCGCCAGCGTCAGAAGCAAAAAAAATACTCTGTGATAGATTGAGAGCTGAATCATGCGTGACTTCCTTCAGCTTACCCTGTTTTTTTGGGTTTTCTCTGCCAGCGTTTTGGCGGCGCCCGATCGCGCGCTCCGATTGGTCATCGACCAGGCTCCGGTCACGCTCAACCCCCGAATGGCGCTCGATGCCTCCGGGCAGCGAATCGGCGCCCTGATCTTCCTAGGCTTGACTCAAATCTCCGCGGACTTTGAGGCCACTCCCGGTCTCGCCGAAAGCTGGTCGGCTAATCCACGAAAAACGACCTGGAAATTTGTCATCGCCGCCCACCAGCGGGATCACGATGGGCGCCTCATTTCGACGCAGGACGTGTTTCGCTGCCTAGAAAACTATCGAAGCGGCACGCCGCGTTCTCTCGTGGGGACGAATTTTCTCCAGTGGCAGAGCACTCGGCTGGTGACCCCTCGGACCATCGAGATCCGACTCACGGAGAGTGACCCCTATTTTCCGAAAAATGCGAGCTTGCTTCGTTTTTTTCGAGTTGAAAACCAAGAAGCCCCCTGCATCGAGCCCGCGGCCGGTCAAAAAGTCATCGGATCAGGCCCCCTCAGGCCGTCCGCGTGGGAAATGTTCCCTCATTCGCACCTCTCCCTGAAGGCCGTCGATACCGCCCTCCACCGAGACCTCGACCTCCGCTTCGTGCGAGATGAGCTCACTCGCCTCCTCCTCCTTCTACGCGGCTCGATCGACGGCGGATTGAATTCTCTTTCCCTCTCAAAAACTCAGTGGCTCAAAAAAGCCCATCCCCAACGCTTTCAGATCATCGAAAGAGCGGGTGTCAACGTGCAATATCTCGCATTCAACATGCGCGATCCGATCCTGAAACAAAAGGCCGTGCGCACGGCCATCTCCCTCGCGATCGATCGAAAAGCTTATTCCAAGAAAAAGTACTTCGGGGGAACCACCCCGGTCGGGAGCTTCCTCGCTCCCTTTCTGGCGGAGGCCGAGGTCATCGAGCTGCCCTTCGACCCCCGACGGGCCGAGGCCCTCCTTGACCAGGCAAAACTCCCCAGGGATCCGAAGACTGGCATCCGTTTCGAGTTAAGATACAAAACGACGCCTCTGCGAGACGGCTTTGAACTCGCGCAATATATTCGGGCCTGCCTGAAACCCCTCGGAATTCTGGTGCACATTGACTCCGTAGAAGCCTCTCTTTTCTTTTCTTCAATCCGCGCAGGCGGATTTCAGCTCTACTCCAGTCGCTGGGTGGGGGTTTCGGATGCATCCATCCTCAAAAGAACCCTGTTTTCCGAGTCGAGATCCAACCGCGTTGGCTACAGGAGTTCCGAGGCGGATCGCCTCCTGGCCACTGAGAAATACCGCCAACTACAGAGACTCATGGCGGAAGATCTTCCTTACGCACCCCTCTGGACTTGGAAGACGGACCTCATCCTCTCCAACGAATGGCGCGACGAGTTCACCTCGGAGGACGTTTCTCCGAGCGCGGCCCTCGAGCCACTCGCCAAAAGACGGCCAGCCCGATAGAAGACCACCATGCGCCCCCGAAGTACCACCATCCGAAGAGTACTCGTCGATTCACTCCCCTCAGGCAAGGGTTCCTCCAGTGTCCCGCTCTCCGAGGAGGAACATCTTCATCTCGTTTCCGTGCTGAGAATGAGCGACGGTGAAGCCGTCGAGATCTTAGATGGGGAGGGGCGTTTCGCCGCTGGCATCCTCGAGCTGCGCAAAAAATCCGCTTCGGTCGCGGTCGACGCGACCACGATAAAAACCTCGGATGAGCCGCGTCCCCCACTCGTCCTGGAGGCCGCCATTCTCAAAGGCGACGCAATGGATTGGCTGATCGAGAAGTGCGTCGAACTAGGCGTTCGCTCGATCCGACCGATCATCTCCGCTCACACCGTAGTACGAATCGGCGACCGCAAGGGACCGGAGGAGTTCCGAGAGAGATGGCAACGCCTCGCGGATCAAAGCCTCAAGCAATGCGGAAGAAAATTTCGCCTCCGAGTGGAAGCTCCGGTCTCCCTTGAAACGCTCATGACGGCCCCGCTCGGCGCAACAGAATCTCGGTTTTGGCTGAACGAAGCGTCCCGAGCTGAATCTCCCCATCTCATCGCTCAGTGTCAGGACCCTCAGGTCCGTGGTCACACGTTCCGAATTCTTCTTGGCCCCGAAGGGGGTTTCAGCTACGCCGAACGAGAGCTTCTCGAAAGAGATCCAGGTGTGCATTCGACCAGCTTGGGCCCCTGGGTGCTTCGGGCGGAGACGGCGGGAATTGCCGCGGCTGCAATTGCAGTCACGGCGCTATTGGCTCAAACTGATTCAAGAGGGGAGTCTCATCATGGAAAAACTTAAATTTAAACCGGTGACGGAAGGTCTCGGGTTCCATCCATTTTCGGACGGGTTGCCCTACGCGCCCGCCACGAAAGCGCCAACAGCCGGGGTTGCCCGCCCAGCCCGCCTTCCTCAGTCTGCCGTTGTTCGTATGGGAACCGGCGCCACCGTGGCAGGGCCCGTTTCTTGGAAGGCGCCAACCACCACTCCCCAAGCTCAGCCTCAACCAGCCGCCACGGAAGAACGCTTCGGGATCGTCTATCTCTTTGAGCGTGTGACGGCCTATCTTCTCGACTCAGCGCTCATGCTCTCCGGGTTAGCCGCGGGCGCATCCTACTACCTCGCTCACTTTGCCACCCCGAGCGGGCGCGACGCGAACGTCCAAGACTGGGCCTATATTTTACTCGTCATCGGCACGCTCCACTGGGCACTCATTACTTTCCAGGAGGTTGCCTTCGGGACGACCATCGGAAAGCGCGTCTTTCGCCTCGCCATTCCCGGCAGCGCGGCAGCGGTATTTCTGCGTGCCTTCTTCTTCGTCCCCTCGCTCATTTTCGCAGGAATCGGCCTGATTCCGGCCCTCTTCGATCGTAAGAGACGTTGCTTGCACGACCTCATCGTAGACACGCAGCCGGAACATATTCCTTGAACTCGAAGGTCAAGAGTCCGAAACAACTTGCCGCCGTTCTCAAGAAGACACGCAAGGCGGTGGTCTTCACCAACGGGTGCTTCGATATTCTGCATCTCGGACATGTAGTCTATCTCCAGAAAGCCCAGAAACAGGGGGACCTACTCGTCGTCGCGCTCAATAGCGACGCTTCAGTGAAACGCCTCAAAGGCAACGAACGCCCCCTGAACCCCCTCAGGGATCGAATGGAAGTCCTGGCTGCCCTCGAGTGCGTCGACTTCGTGACCTGGTTCGAGGAGGACGATCCCATTCAGCTGATCCGCCTCCTCAAGCCACAAGTATTAGTCAAAGGCGGGGACTGGAAACCCGACCAGATCTTGGGATCAAAGGACGTCAAGAGCTGGGGCGGAACCGTCAAATCCCTCGCGTTCGTCAAAGGGCGCAGTACGACAAAAATCATTGAAAAGGCTCGCCTGAGAAACTCCTAGGCAAAGACTGCCTCTTTATTCCCGCTTCGCTGCGGCTAAACTAAGAAGTATGAACGTGTCCGGCAGCCGCGGCTCAGACCTCGCACGAGAAGAAAACGACTTCAAAACGTTTCAGGGTCAGCGCAAATCTGAGCATCGAATGCAAGCAGAGGACCTTGAAAAAGAACACCGCGATAGCATCGACAGCCTGAGTCGCTTGCAGGAGAAACAGCTCACCGAGCTCGACCAGGCCTATAAGGTCGAGCTACAGCGGCGCAAAGAAAGCCATCACAAAGAGATCGAGGATGCCCAGAAGAGCTACAACCAGGAACTCACGGAGCTGAAAAAAAGCGAAGACAAGGAATTCGACAAAGTTCGTGAGCGCGAACAGGCCAAAATCGAAGCCTATCGCCGCAATCAAGAATCCGTCTTGAATCAGATGCACGAGAAGTATCAGCAAACGGTCGAAGAGATGCGCGAGAATCAGAAACGCTAGCGTCGAAACAATCGATCGAAACCCGCGACCGAAGTCAAAGCCAGGCCGAAAACGACATTACAGAGCAGTGCCGCTCCCCGTGGGATTTCCGCTGCAGTAACATCCGCGAACGACCGAAAGAAAAGATTCGAAAGAAAAATCCAACTGAAAAGACCCCAAACCAACCCCGCACCCAGGAGGGCCGGCAACGAATTCGTCGCCGCAAAGTGCGAAAAAACGATTCCCAGCAGCATGCAAAGCAACTCATGAGCGATTGCGCCCACAAAAAGACCAGGAACAGAACTTCCGAGCTCAGTGGCCGAACCGCCCAGAATCGGAAGAGCGGCCAGCTTGAGCGGGTACCAAACCTCGTAACCCCCGGCCGTCGCGAGCGCCATCGCCACGACCGCCATGATCACCCCAGCAGTCAAGCCGGCCAGCGCTCCCGCTACCCAGCGCTTCGGATCGAATCGGATCCAGAGCGCAATAAGATCAAGATCCTGCTCTTCAACCTGTGATGACGGATTAGCCATATACTGAGACGTTATCACCAGCTGCCATTGAAATGAAGTGGGGCCTTCGATATTCTTGGGTCAATGACAAGCGAATCCCTGCGTCCCCGCTTTCTGCCTGATCCAGATTTCCGTACCGAATGGGGCCACCGGGGAGCATGGATTGCCGCAGCGATCCGCCGCGGATACTCGGTACCTCCGCTTGCCGCCTTCGGTGTTTCGCAAGTCCGAGAGTGGCTCAGCGGGAATTCCACCGAAATGCCCGGTCATTGGCCCCTGGTCACGCAAACGCTCAAGGACATCCTGACCGGAGGCGAAGACTGGCCACTCCTCCTCACGCCTGACTGCCCTCCGGGGCGGATCACGCAAACCCGCCGCCTCGAGGGTGGCTTCTCAGAGACCGATCTTTGGTCCGCCTGGCAATCTCTGTTTCAGGAAAATCGAGAAGTTCGCTCCATCTTAGTTCGCCCTGAAATTATGGACGCGGCAACGGGCATTTTGACCAACCGACCAGAAAGCGTACTCACCCCTCTCCCCGAGGTGCGCGCACCACTCCTCGAACTTCAGAAAGAACTCAGCCGCTGGCTGAACGATGAGTTTGAGGCCCACTGGGCCTGGGATGGCGAGACGCTTTGGATCACGGCGCTTACGCCGCAACGCCTTTCTCCACCACCCGCACGATCGCTTCTCCGAGAACTTTTCGAACGGTGGATTCGCCCGTGGTAAGGAGAACACCGTCAAGATTCTAACCAATACCCTCGCGATCTCTCCGGTGCTAGAATCAAATGCACCACGAATATGATCGATTTCCATGTTCACGTTTTTCCTGATTGGTTGAGAAAGGCGACGGACCGCGTCCCGGTCACCTATACACCCGATCTCACCCCCATCGATGAGCTCCGACGGCAGGCCAGAAAATTTTTGCGACCCATCGTGAGATCTTTCCATGCGACCCAGACCCTCGTGCGGCATCTTCCGGATTTCTCGCACGGCACCCTCGATCGCCTCGGCGGCCTTCTCTCAGCCCCGATGTTGGTCTTAGAATCCACCCCTCTTGACCTTACGGAAGAAATGCAACGCTCTGGCCTGAAACACGCGGTGGTCATCGCCAGCCCTCCGTTCGCGCCCAACGACTGGATTTTGCAGATTTCCCAGCGGGATCCACGTTTCATCCCGTGCATCTATGCGCCAGAAACCCCAAAGCACCTGCGTGATTATGTCGCTCGCGGAGCCCGCCTATTGAAACTCCATCCGGCCATGGACGGAAAAAGCGCAAACGATCCATCATACCTCGCGCTTCTAGAAACGGCGGAGGAGCTCTCCTTACCTGTCATCCTTCATACCGGCTGCATTCATCTCAATGGCTTCTATAAGAGGCCTGAGCTCGGCTCCGTTCATCATTTTCAACCCTGGTTTAAGCGCTTCAAAAAAACACCGTTCGTCCTGGCCCACATGAATTTTCACGAACCTCGCGTCGCCATCGACTTCTGTGCAGAGTTCCCGAACCTTTGGGTGGACACCTCTTGGCAGCCTGCGGAGGCGATCGCCGAGGCCGTACGGCTCATCGGCAGCGAACGGATCCTGCTCGGAAGCGACTGGCCGCTCCTCGGCGGGAACATCCCCACAGCCATTGCGCGCGTGAAGGAAATTACCAAATTCGGAACGTTCGGCGGGAGTGATGTGGCCAATATCCTGGGAAGAAATGCTTCACGCCTTTTGAAGCTACAACAGGAAAAGACCTAACGATGGCACTGGTTTTTGAGAACCTCTCCCGGTATCAGATCGACGCTTTGCCAAGAGACCGGACGGTGTTCTTGATCCCGGTCGCAGGACTCGAAGATCATGGCCCACACCTGCCCGTCGGCCTCGACCTGAGAGAAGCCGTCCATCAGGCCTATCGAGTCGCAACACGGCTCGAAAGCATTCCGACTGACCCCGGTTGGGTAGGAGTCATCCTTCCTCCCTCGCCGATCGCGGTTGACTCGAACACGGATGTCCTTCGACTCCGCACGCGTGGCTCCTCGCTGCGCGACTGGCTGGTCGATACCGCCCAGAGTCTGCATAGGCGCGGCTTTCGCCACTTCGCTTGCATCTCCGGTACTCTCGGCCCCAAGCAACTGACGGCCATCGAAGAGGCCGGGCGCTCTTTCCGGCGCTGGAATAACGGCCTATTTCTGCTTCGAATGCGGGCGCCCGAGAAAACAGTCACATTCTGCTCGCTGTCCTCTGCTCTGGTTGACTGGCCGACAGTCAGGCGCTCGCCCATGATGGCGGATCCCCTCGAGCACGGAGGCAGACGCGATGTATCCATCGCACTCGCGCTTTCATCAGACGCTGAAAAGATCCCGCGTCCGCCTCTTCTCGGCGCACCGGAAAACTACTTCAAGAGACTGAGGGTTCGCTTAGCCCAGAGGCGGGAGGGCTACTGGGGTTCTGCCCCTATGGACGGCTCGCGAGAAGAAGGAGAACAACTCCTGGAGGAGCAAGCGGATCTCCTGGTCGCTCGTTTACGGAGAGTCCTGGAGGGCGGCGAAGATCCCGATCGGGTCTTTCGATCGGGCTATAGTTACTTTCTCCCCAACCACAGCATGTTCTATGGATGGCTCTGGTCCATCGGCATGACCATCGCGATTCTCTCCTGGGTCACTCTTTCGGTGCAGCTTCTTTTGTCCCGGTAACTTTGTAGTAAACCTCCTGATGAATCGAACTTTTCGTGACTCCCCGTTCCGCGAGGAGGGCTTTCACTTCATCGATCATCGCGCCCGCGCCGCAGAGATAAAACTCACTCTCCAACCAACGGATCTCCTGCGACAGGCGAAGGTAATCCGTCACTCGTCCTTTGAAACCACCCCACTGATCAGTGGGCCGCGAGACACAGGGAA
This sequence comes from uncultured Bacteriovoracaceae bacterium, assembly GCA_964363305.1. Classification (GTDB taxonomy): domain Bacteria; phylum Bdellovibrionota; class UBA1018; order UBA1018; family UBA1018; genus CAYIHX01. Next base: position 161,031 of record CAYIHX010000003.1, read on the forward strand.
TCCAGGTTACGCCCTCCTGAGTCGCCATCTCGTCCATGTAGAGGAGTTCATCTTCCTGCCGCACTCCGAGCAAGCAAAAGGTCCGG